>CAZCJW010000009.1:0-8368 GCA_964499185.1 uncultured Propionivibrio sp.
GCCTGAAGACTTATTTGAAAAGACAGGCTTATGAAGTATGGCAGCAAAAAACCGCCAGCCCGCGCACCATTCTCAGCCGGATACTGGATAACTGCATCAGGGACATGATTGACGCCGCCATGACAGACAAACGACGCGTTCATTTGGCGGCGGATTCACTCGAGACTGAAACAGGGCAGGATGATGGCGAAGACCCGCTTACGCTTGCCGATTCGCTTGGCGAAGATGGAAAAATCCTTTCCCACAGAAGTCCCGCCAAAGTACCTGCCCAAGAATCAGGATTTGCCCTTGCTGCAAAGTTTCAAAAATTGACAGAGCAACAGCAATCGATTATCAAGCAGCTCTTATCCGGTTTCAGCAAAACGGAAGCGGCGCGGTCGCTCAGCATGCCGCGCACCACGCTCAACAGGGAAATGGGTCGCATACGGAAACACTTTGACCGCGATGAACTGGTATAAGTGCGTCAGTCTATCGGATTTCCCCGTTTGTTTAGCCTGGAGGTGTTTATGACAGAAATCTGCAGGTTCGGTTTCAAGAAACACATCAGCAGGGAAGCCATAGAGGAAATCATTACCTTGGCAATAGTCACAGCGGAATGCGTATATGGTCCGGCAAAAGTCCGGTTGCATGCTAGATACCACGCAGCGGACGGGAAAGCGGTGATAGACGTATCCGGCGAGGTGGGTGAGCATATAGCGCAGGTGTTCACCGGCCTGACGATAAAGCAGTTGGGCGAGGATGCTTTCACGGTGACGCGCACTACCATTGTGCCCAAGGCCGGTGGAAAATGACTATGCTGGACTGCGCGCTGGATTATTTGTCTCGGGGCTGGAGCGTCATACCGTTGAGGACGAAAAGCAAAAAGCCGCTTATCCCGTGGGAACAGTTCCAGTCCCGGCTTGCGACCGAAGCCGAAGTGCGCGACTGGTTTGAGCGCACACCCGATTTGAACATCGGCATAGTCACCGGCAAACTATCCGGATTATTCGTAGTGGATTTGGATGACGGCGAGGAGGGCGCGACCTCATGGGCGAGGCTCTGCCATAGCTATGGTTGCGCTGCGCTCAAAACCCGAACAGCCAATACTGTGTCCGGTGGCAGGCATCTGATGTTTAAGTATCCCGAAAACACTGCTCTGCGAAACAGCACGAAGTTGGTACCGCATATTGATACGCGCGGCGAGGGCGGTTATATCGTAGCCGCTCCAAGCTATGTGGAAGACATGACCAAAGAGCCGCCCCGCAAAGGTTATTACTCATGGGAGGACGAAAGCGTTCCCGTCGCGGATATGCCGCCTTGGCTGATTGAAGTCTTTAGCAAACAACCCGATGCGAAAGAGGGCAACCCTTCGTATTTTCCTAATAGTTCAAAAGCCGATATGGCGCGGACACTGCTGGAGAAATACGTCTCGGGTGCAAGCGTGGGTAATCGCAACAAGAACGGGTTCCAGCTTGCCCTACAACTGCGCGACAACGGTTTCACCAAACAAGAGTCAGAAGCTGTTCTGGAAGACTATGCAGCACGCGTCCCCCAGTCCGGCGACAAATATAGCGTCCGGGAAGCATTGGCTTCCATGCGTGAAGCTTATAAATCATCGCCTAGGGAGCCTTCGTTCATAAGCGCGGGGCAATTTCAGCCCAGCATAACCATCACTGACGAAGAGTTCCGCCACCTCCTGACCCCGCCCGCCGACCACGAAGGCCATTTTCAGGTTTTCAATATGCTACACGGTAAGCACGTCTGCTATACCCGCGAGCTTGGATGGCTGGTTTATTATGACGGGTTCTGGGACAGGGAAGCCGCGCCCAAATACCTATCTGAATGCATCACCGACACGTTGCGCAAACGCCAGATTGCCGCCGTGCAGGCTGGCAATAAGTATTTGCGCGGAAAGAGCGATGCCACACGCAGTAATATTGAAGCCATCAAGGCCATTGCGCAGGACCGGCTTGTACGGACCGCCGCCGATTTTAACCGTAAAGGCCATCTGCTCAACTGCGGAAGCGGGGTACTGGATTATTCCAGCCTCGAGCTTTCGCCCCACAAGCCGGAACATATGTTCGACTACAAAATCCCGGTCAACTGGAACCCCGACGCGGATACGCTTGAATGGAACCAGTTTGTCGCAGATTGTGTTGGCGAGGATATAACCGACTTCGGCGGCGAGCGTATGACCACACTGGAACTGCTTCAGCTCTGCGCCGGGTATTCCATCACAGGCGATACAAGCGCGGAAACGATGTTCTACCTGTTCGGCCCGCCGCGCTCCGGCAAGGGCACTTTCATGACGGCAATCCAGAACCTGCTTGGCCCGCTTGCCGGTACGGTCAATATAGGTACCTTGTGCGCGGCAAGCAAGAGCGACTCGCAGAATTTTGAGCTGGCGGGACTGTCGCGCTGCCGCTATGTTACCGCCGCTGAGACTGGCCGAGATACGTTTCTGGACGCAGGACGCATAAAGAACCTGACCGGCAACGACCCGATACAATGCGCCTTCAAATTCAAGGATACGTTCCGCTATACGCCGAAGTTCAAGCTCTGGATATCCTCGAACCATGAGGTGAATGTAGACGCTGGCGACGACGCGGTATGGGACAGGCTTCGGGCCTTTCATTTCATGAATAGCCACAAGGATAACCCGGACACCATGCTCAAACATCGTTTGACCACCAATCTGGAGCCGGTACTGCTGTGGTGCGCTTACGGGGCGCATGCTTGGTACAAGATGCGCGAGAAGGGCCTGCCGATGCCCCGGACTCAGGCCATGCGGCAATACTTGCAGGAGCGCAAGGACGAGGCCGATTACATCAAGCAGTTCCTGCAGGATAAAGAATTTGCGCCGGGCAAAGATGACAATGGCTTCCTGCCCGCCTCCGGCATGTACGGACAATATAAGGAATTCTGTCTTGAAAACCATGTGGATAAATTCCTGTCATTACGGAATTTTATCAGCGACCTTAAGCGGCGTGGGTTTACCTACAAACAGAAGAAACACATGGGACATAACACGCGTGGATTTGTGGTAACTGAAGGCGCGGATGCTTCAGTTACCAGCAGTGATTCAGGCAGTCAAGCGGGGCTTGTGGAGGCCGGAAATACTGACCCAAGACCGTTTTAGCGGGCACGGATGCGTGTTTGGTTACCTCCAGTTACCCGTTCTGTTACCGGTTTTTAGCAATACAAGGTAGCCGGGTAACCAAGTAACTGAAGATTTCAAGCAGTCGTATGAGAGAAGGGGATATAGGACCTTAAATAGGAGAATCCAGTTACACAGTTACCATTCACATTGTGGGCATGGGATATGACAAGAAAATGGATGGGAGCATATGGAAAACCAATTTAAATATCGCCCTTGGGGGTAGGCCTATCAAATCCTCCCAGCTTTTCGATTATAGACCGCGCTGGGGCTACGCGCAAATGCGTGCATAATTCGCATAGGGGGGTGAGGAGCGTGTTTACAGGGAAGCATGCGGATATGCTTCCCGCCCGCTCCGCAAGAACGGAGGCAATTTTCCCAACGAAAAATTGCCGAGTTGAGGTCACGAGCGAATCCTCTGGATTCGACTTGGGACGCAGAGGAAATTATGCGTGGAAGAAAGCGTATTCCGACGGGAATCAAGCGGAAAACAGGCACTTTGAAAAAGTGCCGGACCAACCCCGCCGAGCCTAAGCCCGGTCCCGCCGACAGCGAGCCGCCGGAGTTCCTCGACGACGAGGCCAAGGCGAAGTGGCGCGAGTTGTTCCCGGAGCTGTCCGCGCTGGGCGTAATAAGTTCCATAGACAGGGACCTTTTTATGCTGTACTGCTCGGCGTATTCGAACTGGAAGCGGGCGAACGATGTCATCAAGGGGCATAAGCAGGTCTACAGGACACCAAACGGGGCTTACCAGCAAATACCCCACGTGTCCATGGCGAAGGGCATCCTGCATGATGGCACGATATCAACAACTTAGTTCCACTGCAAGCAAAACTGCGCTGGAACAACTATGTCAGACTTTTCTTTAAAACTTTGCGGTCAAGGTGAAACGGTGGTTGTTGCCGACCTCGCCCTGCGATGTGTACGCATAATCCAGCTTAAACAGGGCAAGCACAGTGCCGAACCCGGCGCTCAGGCCCTTCATGTTCTCGGCAGGTTCTTTGTCCTTATTGGTAATATCGCGGCTGTAGCCCACACGCACCGCGAGAATGTTAAGCAGCGAAAGCTCCCCGCCGCCGGCAAGCACGGTGCGGTTCTCCGGGATATTCCGCTTGTAATCAGCCGCAACCGTCAGACTTTTAAGAATTACCGCACCGCCAACAGCAACCGTAGCCGGAAGATTCTCATCCATACTGCCGACTTTCCCCGACTTGCCTGCGTTAACTATTGAAGCCCCAAACCGCCAGCGTTCAAATCGATATATGGCTCCGGCGTCAAACCCGAAACCGTTGCCTGATTCATTCTCAATTTTATTGCGCACGCCCTTCAACGCCCCGCCTATGGCCAAATGGCCGAAGTTGCGGGCATAAGTTATCTGCAACGCTGCATCATACGCGGTAAAATTGCCGGTTAAAGCGCCGTTGCCATCGCGCCCCTCAAGATCGCCATAATGTACATAGGTAACGCCATAGGCAAAGCGTCCGCCCAGACCATTATGCCCGAAGGTGAGGTTTTCCATCTTGTTTTCCTGCGCCAGTTCTATGTGCGACACGGCGAATTCATAACCGCTGCCGCCCGCTATGCCGGCGGGATTAAGGTACCCTGATTGCAAACTTCCCCCCACAGCCGTGACTGCCGTGGCCATGCCCTGTTCACGTGCACCGGGCGCAATCTTCAAAAACGCGGAGCCCGTAGTCGCCGCGGAAAGCGTAGACTTACACATAACCGCCACAACCGCCATTGTCATAAGGCGTAATTGTCTGTTCATAAACGCTTCCCCTTACCGTATAATCGCAAATTTCTTCCTGGCCTTGATATCGCCATAGCCGTTTTTGTGCGCCACGACAATCGCGCTATACACGCCGGAACCGGCTCCGGACATATCCCACATATAGTCGTAAGCGTACTCGGGCGTGGACACCTGCGGCAGACCTTCCAGCCTGGCATTATGGCGCAATTCGCCCGCCACGTCATAGATGCGTATATCGACACTGTCGCCCACACCGCATTCAAGATGCAATATGGGGCGCTTGCCACCTTTGGCGGGGTTTGGATAAACGTAGAACTGCCGGAAAACAAATTCGGCCGACGGCAGGGGATTCATGCCGCGCACCATGGATTGATATAGCGACATGCTCCTGGTGTATGCAACAAGACGTCCGCCCACGAGCGATGTCTCCAGTTCAACCCATGACCCGGCCGAATCATCCCACCTGAATATTGCCAGATCGGCAACGCCCTTCCCGGCCGGAAGTTTCTCCGCGTCATACGGCAGCGTTATCTTCGCGCTGTCGGCAAGTTCAAGCTTGTCAGGCCCGAAAGCCAGCAACGAACTGACCGGCATGATATACGCCTTGCTCTCGCTGTCCGTCATCCTTGCCGACAATTCACCCGATACCGATGCGGTCGCCAACGTAACAAACGTGTTCCGGGCCAGAGCGCTGGCAGGCATATCGACAGCCGCGCGGCTGGCCGATTCCACATGTCCTCCCCATGCCGCCTTGAGCATAAGACCTGCGTTTGGATCACTTGCGACATTTGTCCGCCTTAAAGCGCCGGCGGCACTGTGGGACAAAACCCCCTGGCGGCCGGAACCTCCGACGTCGAACGCCACGCTGTTCGAAGTTTGCGTCCCGCCGGGCAATTCGCGCACCACCGTGAGATAACGGTTCCCTGCCGCGGCATCATCAGGTATGACGCCGCGCACTTCAGTGTTGTTCCAGGAACTGAGCGCGCACGACACCGTGCCGTCCATCATGACACGTGTCATCGTGTTGCCGTTTATCTGGGCGCTGTTATATGTACCGAATGAAGCCCCGGTCAACGTGAAAGCGGCGCCAGGATCGCCATAGCTGGGGCTGAGGCCGGTTATTTCCGGCGCGGTTAGCGTGAAGCTGGATATGGCGCTCCAAGCGACACTGGCGTCTTCATTCAGCCGCTCAACGGTCAATGTGTACTGCCCGGTTGCGGCAAACGGCAGGACTGCGGCGATCTCGGTATCAGTCCAGGAGCTTACCTGTAATGTTGTGGACGCCAGCAGGACCACAGCCGTAGTTGTGCTGCCCCATTCACCGAAGTCGGTCCCGACTATTGTCATAATTTCGCCGATGGGAGCCGATGACGGCGTCACGGAGCTTATCGCATGGATAATGGGACGATGCGTCTGCGTGGAAGTCAGCGCCGTGTAATTAGCCACGCCATCCCAATTCAGACTGCCAACACGCGCGTAGTAAGTCGTGAGCGGCTCCAGACCGAGTATGCTTAGGGTGTTCAAGGCAACATTGATGGTCATAGACGACAGGACCACGCCGCCCGGGGAATTCACACCGAAGTTCGTGGTGGAAAGCTCCAGAACATACCCTTCCGCCGTAGCGCTGGAAGGCGTCGCGGGCAATGCCGTCCATGCGGCCGCAATGGCAATGCTGCTGACAGACACGAAGGGGTTGGCCGCTGCGGTCACTGGCCCCGCCAAGGTGGCGCGAGTACTAAGCGTACTTGTTGATTCCGTGGCGCTATAAGCCGTCAATGTATGGGTATATGTTGTATTGGGTATTAAACCCATCTCTGTATAATATGACACAGTCGAAACCAGAAGTGGGGAAACATATCCACCCGTGGAAGAGAAAATACGGTAATTCAAGGCAAACACATCATTCCAAGTCCAAGTCAAGCTTCCAGTACTTGCCAAAGCAGAGAAAGAAGGAGCCTTGAAATCGTTGTCATGTATAGAACCAGAGCTACCGTTTTGATAACCAGTACCACCAGCAACAGAAAATGTCAATGCTGTAGGATGACTTAATCCTCCCACATAAATTCTTCCGCCGCCGCCGCCTCCTCCGCCGCCATTGGCCGTACTTGAACCCTTGTTGCCGCCATTAGCCCGCAACACTCCAGCGCCATCAATGCTGCCAGCGGTAAGATTGATGCTTCCTCCAGCACCGCCCCCAGCCGACCACGTGGTCCCATTGACACCACTACCGCCATTGGCTGTTACTAAACCACCGATGTGCGCAGCACCACCCACAACAGCAATCATTGCGCCACCACCTGCACCAGAAAGCGCCCCGTTGCTACCACCGCCAGAGCTACCCAGGTCAATGGGATTAAGGGCACTGCCATTACTTACACCGCCTATGGAGGCCTCACCACTTATGCCGCCGACACCGCCATGCCCTCCACCTGCGCCAAGATGCCCCATATCGCCCTTGCCACCACCAGGACCATTGCCGTTGGCTGCAGTTACTCCCGCATAACCCAACGCGTCCATATACACAGTTGCGCCTGCCTGAAGATCCAGATTGCCGGCGATATTCAGCGCCAGCCAATTAATCTTGCTCGTACTGTTGCTCAAATGCGTCATCTTCCCGCCACGCGCAACGGTCAAATCGCCAGTCACATTGAGCGCACCCATGACAGCCGTGCCTTTGTCATTGACCACCAAATTCGTGAGGGTCAGCGTGCTGTTCTTCACCAAGGCACTTGATATTACCACATCACCCACATTGGCCAATGCAGCTGGAATAACCGTATATGTACTGCCCAACACGCCCTTGCCATCTATGGTAGCAGCATATTTACCGCCACCTGTCCGCCTCACCAATACAACACCTGTTCCTCCATTCTGGTAACTACTACTGCCGCTAATAGCGCTCACCACACCCGTGAAATTATAAGTACTGCTGGCTTTCATAACGACAAATCCGCCGCCCCCACCTCCGCCGCCTCCGCCATAACCGGGAGCTGTCTTCGCTCCACCATTGGCCGTCAAGGTACCCGTACCGGATATGCCAGCCGCAGTGATATTGATGGTACCGCCAGCTCCACCACCGCCGGATACGCCACCGCTGCCGCTGTCATATGTTCCATTTGCGCCATTCGCAGTTATAAGACCATTTATATATGCATTGCCAGCAACAACAGCCTTCATCATACCGCCGCCGTTACCCGCAGCAGCGTTATAGCCGGAACCACCACCGCTACCCAAATCAGAGGGATCGCTCCAATCATCATATCCGCTGCCGCCCACATGCCAATCGCATGCCCCGCCAAACCCCGCATGACCGCCACCACTTCCATTTCCTCCACCCAAACCGGCTCCGGGCCCATACCCATTGGCACCAGATCCAGTTGCAGCACCGCCAGCATAACCCAAAGCATCCATATATACGGTCGAGCCCGCCTGAAGATCCAGATTGCCGGCGATATTCAGCGCCAGCCAATTAATCTTGCTCG
>CAZCJW010000009.1:8468-33220 GCA_964499185.1 uncultured Propionivibrio sp.
CAGCCGCAGTGATATTGATGGTACCGCCAGCTCCACCACCGCCGGATACGCCACCACTACCACTGTCATATGTTCCATTCCCGCCATTGGCGGTTATAAAACCGTCTATATATGCACTACCTCCTATGACAGCCCTAAACGCGCCACCGCCATTCCCCGCAGCAGCGTTATAGCCGGAACCACCGCCGCTACCTAAATCGGAAGGGTCGTTCCAATCATCGTATCCGCTGCCTCCGACATGCCAGTCGCACGATCCGCCATTACCAGCATGACCGGCACCGCTACCGTTGCCTCCTCCTAAACCGGCTCCGGGCCCATACCCATTGGCACCAGATCCAGTTGCAGCACCGCCAGCATAACCGCGCGCGTCCATATATACGGTTGCGCCAGCCTGGAGAGTAAAGTTGGAAACAGTCTGAATATTAAGTTGATAAGCTTTAGATGTAGTGTTTGCAGTATGGGTCAACTGCCCTCCTCGCTCTATGAAAAGAGAATAGAGCGAAAGAGTTGCAAGATTATTTTGCTCAAGAACTGCCCTGTCCTTTACAAATACGGCACCCGCATTAAGCGTTCCCGCTGAAAGGCGCAAGGTCGGGGCATTGGTCCCACCCAATGTAAGCGTATTGAAACTGACCGGCGCAGTCGCAGTAACCACCACGCTGGAATCAATGAGAACGTCGTAAGTCTCATTTGGAATCACCCCGCCTTCCCAGTTTCCGGCAACGAACCAGTTAAGAGTTCCGCCAGCACCGCTCCAGCGAGCGGAAGGGGGATTGGTTATCTGGAAAGTGCTGGATATTACCGTAGCAATGTTACCCGCATTATCCTGCGCAGAGATCTCCACGTGCCACACGCCATCATCCAGCGTGGAAGCCGGAACAGCAGAACCATTTGTAACCGCCATTACCGTGGCGCCATTAAGCAACCCGATATTCTCGACTTCGACAAGAGAGGCCGCTGTAGATGGAGCATTGTCCATGTTATCGGAAACGCTAAAGCTTAGAGGGACCGTCCCTGTCACAGAACGGGCAAAAGATGCTCCCGCCTGTGGAGATGTAATAGCTACCGCAGGAGAACTGGTATCCAGAATAAAACTTAACGTGGATTCAGTCTCCTGATGTCCCCACACATCTTTCCCATAATACCTAAGAATCCAATTACCGTCCGGAATATTAGAAACCGGCACAGAAGCGTAAAAAACCCCGCCCTCAGTGGCATCAGTGGCGACAAAGACATTCCACTCGCCGTCGCGCATGCTCCAGTGAAGCTCCTTCACACCCAAACCCCGTCCATCGCCCACAAGATGCAAGTCGTCTGTGCTGACAAAGGTTACAAATGAACCGCTGCTCAAGTACAAATTTCCGCCCTCCTGCCTGGAACCGGAGATACTCGCATAGGTTCTAGGAGGTAATTCATCAAAGATAGTTGTGAAAGTCGAGATACGGTTTGCCAAGTAAGCCACAGGCGTTTCAGTCGCCAGCTTGACCTCAAAATAATAGCTAGTCCGCTCCTCCAGTCCCGTGAACAGCGCCCTGTTCTCCGTTGTTGTGGCCAGCGACGAGATACTGATGAATTCAGCGTTTGTAGATACCCGAATCGAATACTGCGAACCGCTCTGAGTGGCCCACGAAACACTAATACTGGAAGCATATACAGCATCAAACACAGGCGACAAAGATGTGATGGGGTCGACATGCAATGCATCCGCCTTTTCCGCCATTTGCCCGTCAGGATTGGTTATCCTCAGCGACCACTTTCCGGCCGACGCCAGTGTGACATCCATCAGGCACGCAATCCGAGTTGAATCCGAGCTGACAGAAACACCGGAAGCAGTTATCGTGCTGCCCGCGGAAAGAAGCTCCACCAACGCCCCCCGATAAAAACCAGCCCCAGAAATAGTGGAAGACACAATTCCCGCTGAACTAAGCGTAGAATCAGGAGCCATCGCAAAAATAACAGGGGCAGACAATCCAAGCGTAGCCGATGAGACTCTATTTACAGGGAATGAAGCATCGGTTTCAGTAGACAGTCTAACCTCGAAGTAATAGGTGGATGCGAAATCCAGGTTTTCAAAAGTGATTTGAGGCACTGTCACCATTCCGCTTGAAATGAAAGCTAAAAAATCTGCCGTAGTGGACATGACTACACTATAAGTGGAACCCGCCACTTCCAACCAGCTTGCCGTGAAACTTGAAACTCCGACATTGCTTACGACAGGGGACAAGAGAGTTATGTTTGGCTCTACCGAATATGAAACGCTCGAAGTGCGGACAGAACCTGCATCCAGCGCAATCCTTTCCATGAAAACAGAGGCGGTTCCCAAACTGATACCTAAAGGTACGCTTGCAACTATCGAGTTATCTGACCAGACCAAGACCTCGGCCGTCGTGGAACCAAAAAGAACTTTGGTGCGGGAGACATCATAATTGCCGAAATGCTCTCCGGATAAAGTAAGAGTAGAGCCCATTATTCCTGAACTGGGGAACACAGCATACAAAGACGGGGTAGAAATGGAAATAGCGGCAGAATTTGAGGCCACATGGCCTCCACCCGGCGCATGGCGTTCTACCCAAATTGATGCCGCTCCTTCCCTTGCGGCCCCGGGAGCGGAAACACTGATTAATGAATCTCCCCATGCAACTATGGGGCAGACCGTTCCATTCATAATTACAAATGCCGATGAAGAGTCATAAATTCCAAACGACTGTCCCGCCAGTTCGAACGAGGTCCCGATTGTCGCAGTCGAGGGACGCACCGACGCAATCAAAGGAACGGTCACAGTAAACGTCGAGTGGTTGCTCTCTACTGAACTCGAAGTCCAGATCTGGTTGACATCAACTAAATAAGTTCCGGAGGAGAGAGCCGGCACGATGCCTTCTATCATGGAACTGCTGACTATGCGAACTGGAGCGGATTGCCCTCCAAATCGCACCTGGATAGTGGTGCCGGAAGAGAGACTTTCCCCCTCTATAACGAATCTGGAACCTATAGGACCATGAGTCGGGCCTAGAGAAGAGATATAAGGCGTACCGGTAGTATCATGCAAAGTAGAAGTGGAACCCATCGCGATAAACTCCGACAACAAGCCATCACCATTCCTCCCCGCGATACGGGCATAATATGTGGTGTGCCGCCTTAAGTCACTGACAACAGCCGGAGAGGAACTCCCCTCATAGGAAAAAACTCCCGCCGAAAATGCAGGATCTTCAGAAACTTCAACCAAATAGCGGGTCCCGGCAGGATTGCTTTCGGTCCAAGCAACAGACAGTGAGGAAACCGCGACTTCGCTAAAAATTGCGGACTGCGGAGGCAGTGCCAGAGTAAAAACAGAAACTGGCGCGGAATAATTAACCGCACCGGCCGCATTTACTCCGCCCGCACGAGCATAGTAGCGAATATTTGGAGACAAGTTGTAAAAACTGATATGACCAGCGGAAACGAATGAATGGGAACCCTTCAAAATGGAAAAGGAGGGTTCATCAGCGAGCTCGACCTTCACGCCGTTAGCAGCAACAGAGGAAACGTTAATAACCATGCCATATGCGGAGACGGATGAAAGAGACATCTCCGACGGAGCCGAAGCAAGTGTTGTAAAAGATGGCAAAATAAAATAACTCACATTTCCACCGGAATTCAGGGCCCCGAGTCTGGCATGATATTGGGTATTGGGAACAAGGCCGGTCAATGCCAATCCCGTGGCATCTGCATTAGACGTAGAAACGGTTATAACCTGCGCGCCAGAGGAGAAATCTCCAGTTGAGAGTTCCAGCATATACGAGGCCGCCGATCCCGGAAGCCAGGAAACCGTCACGCCAGTATCGCCCACAGAAGCCACAGGAGCGGCGATACTGGCCCCCGTAACCACGCTGCCCAAAGGCACGAACTCCCCCACGGCAGAATCAGCACCGATAGCGGCCACGGCAAAATACCAGGTCGTATTTGCGCCCAGTCCGGACAAAGCTGCGGAGGTTCCAAAAGTCTGAGTAGAAACTACATATCCACTAAAATCCGGAGCGGTGGAAGCCTTGACCGCGTACTGCGTTGAAGAACTGTTAGCGTTCGCGGACCAATGTAAGACAACGGAAGCGCTGGAAACCGACACCACCGATTCCGCGGCTGAAACAGGGGGTTCCGGCAGGGTTGAAACCTCCCCCACTTTCACATAAGGGGTTTCCCGACCCAAACTGTCTCTTGCGCGCATCTCGACATGATAGAGAGTGGCCGGAGACAATCCTGAAAAAACGGCACTTGAGACGTCCTGCCTGTATGGCATTTCAACAACGGGATTGCCTTCTTCCGTTGACACTCTTATCGAATACTCGACGCCGGAGGAATTGCGGGACGTATCCCATAAGAGGGTGAAAGCGGTTCTGTACAGACCGCCATCTGCGACACGTAACCCTGCCCCCACCACAGGATACGTATAGGTTGATGCGATATTGGACACATTGGAGAACAAACCGCTGCTGTCACCAAGCCAAAGAGCAAAATAACATGTGGCATTTCCAAGCAGGTTATCAACGTACATCTGCTGGGAACTCCCCTGTGCCATATTAGTTGAAATCACAAGCTGGGCAGCAGAAGTGGAGGGGCTGACCAAAGCCGCGGAGGAGAATGCGACCGCGAATTTTCCGCCGTATATAGGGCCGTCATTTTTATCCTCACCGGTCGCCGACCAGGACAGCAAAACACGCCCATCCATGGAAGGCGAGGCTGAAAGATTAGAAACCGCGGCCGGAGGCTTGTTCCCGTTCGTATTGTCGAAAGTTACGGAGTAGGAAGAAGTGGCTACGGTCGCATAATCCAGTATATGGACTCGCCAATCATATTTTCGCGTCGTTTTATTGAAGTGCTTGCCCAGCCAGAAATTCGCCTTGTCAAGCTGCTTGCGGTCGCCAAGCCGCAGCACGGAGACCGGCAGCGCCGTTGCCTCATGAGGAGCTTTCGCGTAAAGATGCACCCACGTCCCGGTAGAGAGGGCATTTTCAGGAGAAAATGACAGGACGGGACGGTCACCGGACAAATTGCCGGAAAACACTCCGGCCACATTCGCTACCGGCAAGGTGGATATCTGAGTACTATCGTAAATAGCGTCCGGCAGAAGGTCAATGCCCTGCTGGTAAAGAGCCTCGATATTGCCTCTTGGCGTGCTCACGTTAACAAGGAAATCAGGCTCCTCATCCTTTACTGTCCCGGTATCGACAAGCACTTCCCGTATAAGCGTTACAGTATTAGTGCTGGCAATCTGGGAGGTCAAGGCTCCCCCTATGGCGGACGAATGCTCAAAAGCAGCTGAAAAATCGATAAAGCGTCCGGATACAGAAGAAGACATAAGCCACTTTGCCGACTTCGACGAACCCGGATCGATATCCTTGTAAGGGACCGTAAGGGACGCCTCCGCCATCTTCTCCTTTCCCAGCCAGCTGGAAAGGATGTTCATGGTTATCGCCAGGCCCTGCTTATTTTCGAGTATGGTCGGCTGTTCAGCCGTAAGCGTGAGGTTTTTTGCAGTGCCGTGCCCTACGTTGACAACGCGCAGAACAAGAGGGAAAGGCTCAATGTCCTCAACCTCCTCAGTAAGAGGCTCATCGCCGAAAATATCAAACGACAGCATATAATCCAATCTGAGTTCTGGCTGGGGTTTTACGATGATATCCACCATGCTTGTTGCCAGCGACTGTGTTATGCCGTTCAGCTTATAAGATATTTTTGCCCGCACATTGTAATGCGTCCCCTCGGAATTGGAGCCGCCAGCGCCAGTGGACGGCACGATAGTCCATTCAGCCTTGCCGGCAGCCGCAGGCTGAATGATTCCAGTTCCGTCAAGTGCGGTTACGCCGCTTTGCGAGTTGATAAAGGTGTAGAACAAGCCGTCAACCGGATTCCCCTGCGTATCCGTTATCTTTACCTCGGCCTTGAAATCGGTCAGGCCATAGGTTCGATATTGATTTGTAACAGTCAGGGAAGCAGTAAAGGCCTCACGTTCCAATGCGGCAGTCTGGTTAACGCCAATTCCCAGATTGATACACTCGGTGTTGGAATCCTCACCAGGCAAATCGGCAGGGAACAGGACTGCGGCGAATCCCGCCGCAATCAACATAAGAAACCCTTTAGCTCTGCCGTTCAAAATCCCCATAAATCCCTCTCTACTCCCTCGGGCTGATCAGTTAAGGCTGTTTTCCACTCCCGGACGCCATCGGAAGCTTTTTGCCTGCCCAGCCAGCCAGTCCACCCGCCAGCCAAACAGCACTAAAACCCCTGGATTTAACCTGTGATGCGCCAGTCCTGGCATTTAAGCCGTTACGATCATAGATAACTATGGTCTTCCCCTTTGGAAACGAATCGGCCGATGAGGCCAAACCATCAAAGGGGACGTTAACCGCACCAGTTATGTGTCCCGCCAAATACTCCTTTTCTGTGCGCAAATCCACGATATAGTAGCCAGCGGAATGCAAAACGGGGCCCAGTTCCTCCGCCGTAATAAAACTTCTTGAATCAGTTCCGCCGCCCGTGCTTACGCTGGAACCCTCAGTGTTGAAACCGGCCTTTTTCCATGCGGCCAGGCCGCCTTCCAGCGACAGCACATTGGAATACGCTGAATCCGCAAACATCTTGGCGGCAACTAGACTGTTTGGACAGGACTGGTTGCCGCAGTAAACCACAACCACGGAGTCCCGTCCCACTTCCTGTCCTAACGGACGCCCGAGAAGCACATTGACCGCGCCGGGAATGTGTTCCTTCGCGAATTCAGTTTCGGAGCGGACATCCACAACAGCAATCTTTGCGGCAGGGCGACTCATCAGAGTATGAAGATCTCCACAGGATAAACTGCGGATGTTATCGTCCTCCGCAAAAGCGATTTTACAGGCAAACACAGACAGAATAAGGCAAATCAAACTGTTAATTTTTACATTATGCATAACACCTCTATAATCCGGTCAAACAGACCCATTCCGACTCCCCCTGAACTTTCCCGGCCTCCAGCACCGTATTGCTGGATACAGACATATACCCTTCCGCGCTCACACTGTACCCATACCGCCCGCTTGGCAAATCGTTGAACTGCGCCACCCCGTTCCCGTCAGTCTTTACACTGTACCGTATCGCAGGCAAATCCCGGTTGTACACCTTAACGGTCGCTCCGCTTACCCACCGCCACGGATCCGTCGTTACCTTGTCCGCGCTGGCAACCTCAAACCTCAACTGCGTCACAAGCGAAGACGTAGTTGTCACCACCGCACCCACAGGCACCGTATCATTATTAACGCTGTACACCTCGAACAACGGATAGTAGTTCGCTATCCCACCGCCAACCTCAGCCGGGGGCGCAAACGTCACGCTCACCTGCGCGCTGCCGCCGGCAGGTATGTCGCCTATGCTCCCAGAGCCCTCAAACCACATCCAGCTTACTGGCAATGTAGACAATGTTACGCCCTGCCACGCCGCAAGACCTTTATTTGTCAAGGTAAACGTACGCTTTACAACCTTCCCGGTCGATAACCCGATGTTGATGTTGTTCGGCGTTACAACACCGGACGGGGCACGTTCCGCAATGGTGACATGTAGCTGCATGACGCGCTCAAACCCGTGGGATTCCGTAAGGCGGAAGGCAATTTGCGAGTAAGGCCCGGCATCAGCGGAAGCGCGCACCCGCACCTTGAAGCCATAACGTTCACCGGCATCCAGAACAGCAGGCAGCTTGGAGACAAGCTCCCAATCCCGCTTCTTTCAGCCACGAAAAATAAGACTGCCAGCCCAGTTAACATATCCGCACTTACCACCTTGTTATGGCTTCACATGGCTACAATATGTCAAATACTTGGAACGCGCAGTTGCTCTAAAATTGTGAATATTATCAACGCTCATATCGCTACGATTGACAATTAAATCCAGAGCCGTGCACGACACCGTCATATTATGGCTTATAGCAGACAACACCTGGTCATGGTTTGAATTCGCGGCCAGCTCTTCCAAAACTGAATCTGGTGTTTGCATGTTTTGGGCTAGAGCAACAGCAAAATCGTAATCCCCGTAATTTCCAGTTGCCAAGTTTTTTAGAACACTTGATGGAGTGTGCCAATTACTACAGAGTGCCAGTTTTACTTCTCGTCTCAAATCGGGGTAACGAGATATTTCCTCTAAGTCTTTTGCTGATGTTTCAATAGATGTAGCTTTTCGCGCTATTCTTGAGGACAACCCTATTCCTATATTAGGCAGAGCACTTCGAATTACAATCCCACTTATAATGGCAACTGGAATTGACAGCGCAATAGGTACTATTTGCCATTCGGTAACAGTAATAGGCTTAGATTTGGAAAAATATCTACTGTACAGTATGGCTGGCAACAGCAATATATAGGTTCCGATAAGGACAAAACTTAACCAGATAATCGGCGATATAGGATACAAGAAAACAATCAGCAATATCCATGGATCAGAGAACAAATCTTTACCACCGCTACAAGAAACAACTAAAACGGCTACAGCTACAATCACAAAAGATAAAATGTCTCCTACACCAGATGGTGGCATAAGGAAACGATACTTAATATTCACCAAAGCGATTATGCAAAAAAACGCTCCGGTTAGTATGCCCATATCCATAGAATCCATCCTCTCTACAATTAATCACAACGTTCTGTCGATTGTTTAAGTTCAGTGCCAGGCACCAAACGAATATCTCCGATCATATTGTTACTGACTAACCTCGCATGGTATACAGATAAAGCTATATTTCTTACAGCCATGTCAGCATCTTTGGCAAGGAATTTCAGAATAGCACAAGAAGTTGCAGGATTTATTGCTACAGCTTTTCTTATAACAGGAGAAGGGGCCTTTGCCAAATCATTCAATGTTTCTGTAGACGCAGCCGCATTTGCAGCGACGAATGGAGCAAACAACTTATCGTGTGCCAGTTCTTCTAAAGTGTCTTTCGGTGTGCCTATGTTATTTGCAAGAAGGAACCGAATACGCCTATTACTGGTAAGGTGATATCGTGAGAGATGAATATTACCGACTGAATCTGGTCTTATGTTAGCCGCAGCCCTTTCCAAGTTTGGCAGGTATAACAATGCTCCCACTAAAACAGGTCCTAATTTAAGACAGTTCCACCATGTGAATCCCCACAATGCTATGTGACCCCACCGACGTTTTCCATCCACATTAAAATTCCAGAGAAAATGCTCTGACACGAGCAAATAAATAAAAACATATGGCAATAATAATCCTATAAACATTGGAATAAAAAACCAACAAAATATGGTCTGCAGTCCGAAAATTACCCCATAGCATAGCGCACCAAATAGAGCGACACCGGTAATGGAAAGCGCAAACAAGCATTCCGGATAAACAATATCGATAAACTTTTCTGTATTCAACTTCTCAACTTCCATAAATCACCTCAAGGGAAAACCATCTTGTATTTATTACAGTCGGCGCAAGCGCAATGAATATTTTGCCCTGCCGTATAAAATACTTGTATGGAACTAACAACAGAATAATATCCTCGGACATATACCATGCATTCATCAAAACACTGTTTTCGTGTTTTTGTGACATATGAAATCACTGGGTTGCCATCTGGCCCAGAAACAATATACTGCTCAGTATAAACTTCAGGGAACAATGAACGTGAATCCTTACAAATTTTTGACAAATCCTTCATAAAGTCAAGATCACAACTAGACTTTACATTATTGCATCCACCAAAGCATAGGTCATGTTTATCACATGCCGGCTTGAAAACAACACTGACACTACAAATATCATGCTCATTCAGCATCCAACTTTGGACTGACGGCAGATATTTACTCCCCCCACAACCATTGCTAGAGCGCGGAACTTCATTCTGTACCCGGTTAGGGCATCCGGCTGAATAGGCTCTCCCATCATAGTCTTGATTCATGATTTCGCAATTTTGTTTCGACAAAACGCAAGCACCTTTTACACAATGGGAATATGAACTCAAAACACCCGTTGTGCATGCTCCAGTTTTCCCTTCCAAGTCAGTAAACGGCAGACACAAGCCTGTGATTGTGTCATAACTTTTGCAAATCGGGCAGCGCTTTACCGGATCTGGGTTATTCGGATCTATTGGAGAGGTAGGGATACCCTCATCCCCCCCTCCGGGGTCCGTGCCGCAACTGGAACCAGTTCCGGGCGGGATTTCCAAAATAGACCCGCCTCCACCTCCCCCGCTTCCTCCTCCACCACCGACTTCCGTCCCTCCACTCCCGCCACCACCTGCCGTCCCTCCTCCGATTACTGTCCCGTCGCAATCCCCAAACCACCATTGCACTTTTTCCGTCACCATCGTTACCCTTCCGCAGGCGGAGCAATACTCAAAACCAACAGGAATCTCCACAATATGGCAGCTGGCGTGCACCAGCGTCACCGTAACAGGGATACTTACCTTCTCCCCAGCCTTCAGCTCGCCTATCGTAGGATTCGGCGTGTACACCTTCACCGCCTCATCACCTATCGCTTCCAGCACCTTTACGTTAAACGCCGATATACGACCCTTGTTCTCCACGGTTATCATCACCTGCCGGCTCTCCCCGCCTTCCATCTTCAGGTTCAAACTCTTCGGCTCTATCACTATCGCTGGCGCTTCCACGTCCGTCTTGTACGTCATCTTCAGCTTGATGTCGTACTTGTCCTGTATCGTAGTCGGCTCCACGCTCCATGTATACGTCACCATCTCCGTGGGAAGATACACAGACTCCCCCTGAACTTTCCCGGCCTCCAGCACCGTATTGCTGGATACAGACATATACCCTTCCGCGCTCACACTGTACCCATACCGCCCGCTTGGCAAATCGTTGAACTGCGCCACCCCGTTCCCGTCAGTCTTTACACTGTACCGTATCGCAGGCAAATCCCGGTTGTACACCTTAACGGTCGCTCCGCTTACCCACCGCCACGGATCCGTCGTTACCTTGTCCGCGCTGGCAACCTCAAACCTCAACTGCGTCACAAGCGAAGACGTAGTTGTCACCACCGCACCCACAGGCACCGTATCATTATTAACGCTGTACACCTCGAACAACGGATAGTAGTTCGCTATCCCACCGCCAACCTCAGCCGGGGGCGCAAACGTCACGCTCACCTGCGCGCTGCCGCCGGCAGGTATGTCGCCTATGCTCCCAGAGCCCTCAAACCACATCCAGCTTACTGGCAATGTAGACAATGTTACGCCCTGCCACGCCGCAAGACCTTTATTTGTCAAGGTAAACGTACGCTTTACAACCTTCCCGGTCGATAACCCGATGTTGATGTTGTTCGGCGTTACAACACCGGACGGGGCACGTTCCGCAATGGTGACATGTAGCTGCATGACGCGCTCAAACCCGTGGGATTCCGTAAGGCGGAAGGCAATTTGCGAGTAAGGCCCGGCATCAGCGGAAGCGCGCACCCGCACCTTGAAGCCATAACGTTCACCGGCATCCAGAACAGCAGGCAGAGGGGTAAGAAGTTCGGCCACAACGCCGGAGCTGGCGGAAAGGTCGAAGGAACCGGAAAGACCGCTTATCTGCGTGGCCCCCGTGTTTGCAACATTCATGGTGAAAGTGTAGTCGGAGGCGGACGGCATAAGGACGGAATAAAGGCTGTAAGACAGCCCGAACCCCACGACGCTGAAGGTGGACAGGACCGGACTGCCTACATCAGTCTGGAATTTGGCGGAGACGGAATACAATCCGGCCTCGGTTGCCAACGGAGTGAACGTAGTCTTGAAAACACCGGAACTGTCGCTTATGACATCGAACGAACGGGTATACCCTTTCGACATGACGCTGACTGTTATGGGCGCGGAATTGAGGCGTCCGCCCAGCACGCTGGAAACAGTGCCGTTTATAGTGACCGGCATGTTCTGGTCGTAGACCTCCTGTTCCGGGACAGCCGTAAGGGAGAAAATATCGGCAAGCGAGGAAGCAAGCGTCACGGTCGAGGCAAAAACCCGAGAGGACTGAATGCCGCCGGCGCCAAGCCCGGCATAAAACTCCCGCAACCGCGCGTACAACTGGTAACTGGCATCGTCCGTATCCGGCACGGGAACCTTAACCGGATCGAAAAGGAAAGGGGATGAGGGAGGAATCCTTACAAAGGTGCAGACCCTGCCATCCAGCGTAGCGGTCCGCACGCCAGTGGAAACATGCAGCAGGCCGCCTTCCCATACCGGGAAGCCGCTCATGCTCTTTAAGGAAAGCACAACGGCGGTGGACTCCTCGACGGCAGCTCCGCGAGCCACCCCGGAAATGACGTCCATAGGAGCGGAACCGAGGTTATTCAGCTGGAGGCTCACTTTCGCATACTGCCCGCGGACAAGCTGCTGGGGGAATATCTCGACCACCGGCTGAACGGGCTGCCGCACCTGAAGCGCAAGATTTTTGACCAGATACAGCGTGCCGTCACCGGCCGATATGGTGAACCGGGCAATTGCATCCACCGAGGCGACGCCAGTGGAGGTATAAACAGTGAAAAGAGCCTTCTCAGCGCCGCCCGGCGCTATATAAGTGGAAGACGGGGCAATGTACTGGGGAAAACCGTCAAGACGGGCGGCCCCCGCCATGACGGTATAGGTTGAATTGTTCACCAGCTCGAAACGCAGATAATCGAAGAAACCGGCATTGAGCGCCTCGGCGCCATCCGAGATATTGCCGTATCCGGTAAGGCGGAGCGATATCGCGGGAACGGGGAGCGACGCCCTGGCCCCCTCACGCAAACGGATGTCAACGGATGAAACCTCGTACAAATGTTCCTCGCCCGGAACGAAGGCCGAATCCACAAAAGAGGTGTCGCCAAGCATGCTGGAACTTATCAAAGCCCCGTCCTTATAGACGCGGTAAGCCAGCACCAGCGCGTTACGGTTGGTCCATGAAAGGCGCAGGCCATCGCCTTCCCGCACTTCGGCATGCAAGGAGGCAGGCTTGGCCGGTATGTTATCCAGAGTGAATGTAACGGTAGAGCGGGAGACATTGCCCGCCATATCCACCGCCGAAGCGGAGAGAACGTATTCACCGTTCACGCTCAGCGTCGAACCGGAGACATACGGAAAACCGTTCATCCGCAATGTCAGGGAAGACGCGGAGAAATCCACGGCGGACACAACCGGGCAAACAGGCGCGCCATAAACGACGCCGTCTTCAACGCCAAGTATGGAAAGCACAGGGGAGGAAGCGTCCACTGTGAAACTTACGGTGGTGGAGGATACCCGGTTTGAGGTATCGGAAGCGGAAACGAAGAGGGAATACCGCCCTTCGCGGGACACGGTGGTGCCGGGAACAAAAACAATGCCGTTCAGGGTTCCCTTCAACGTGGCGGTATCAAGATGCAGGTCTATGGCGGAGAAAGAAGGCGTCACGGGACCGTTGTAATATCCGCCGTCGGCCACGCCGGAAACGACGATATAAGGGGGCGCGAAATCGCTGGGCGCGGAAACCTGCGCGGAAGCAACGCTTTCGTTGCCCGCCTCGTCAATAGCAGTGACAACGTAGTAATACAGGCCGTCTATCTCGGGTATATCGGTAAATGTGGGCACGGCCGGCCGCTGAAAAAGACCGGCGAGAGAGGAGATGGCGGCGGTGGAACGGTACAGATAATAACCAAGAGGCGTCTCGGTGGAACCGGCCACCCAGGAGATCTCCACGCCGTCCAGCCCGAGGGAAGCGACCACATTGGCCGGAGCGGGAGGAGGCATATTATCCGGCGTTAAGGCCAGCGGTTCCGACAAATCGCTTTCATTGTTTGCCCAGTCCAGCGCGGAGACATAGTAAAGATGGAGACCAGGGGCGGGGGTATCCACATACACCCCGGTGAAATCGGAAGTGCTGGGCACTATGGAACAGGAAAGCGCGGCAGCATCGCGATAGAGGCAATAAAGCTCCGGGCGTTTGCCGGCGGCGGGGAAGCTCCATCCGAGACGGATACGGCCGCCCGGCTGCTGGGCCGCATGCAGATATATAGGAGCGGAGCAGGGCGTGGTGTCCACGAAAACTTCCGTAGTGCCGGAAAGCAGCGTGCCGTAATTCCCCACTGTGTCGGTCGAAGCGAAGGAGAAAGCATAACGCCCCTGTTCCGAAACGCCGGTTACGGAGAAGGTTGCCGTCCATACGTTTGCCGAGGCGTAAGACAGGCTCAACGCCCCGGTAGTTCCGGACGGAAGGGTGAAGAAGAGGGCAGGCTCCCCCGCTACGGGCTTGTTAAGGGAAAGCGCCACAGGATAAGAGCCCTGCTTGAGGGCCGAGGGAGTGGCAGTGGCGAAATCAAGCCGCGCGCTGGGCAAGACCGTGTCAACAGCGCAGGTCGAGCCCGAAACTATTAAGGAACCGGAATTGCCGGCGAGGTCTTCCCCCTGAAAGGCGAAACTGCCGGTTCCCGCCCCCATATCGGCGGTAACGGTGAAAGTTGCATGCCAAAGCACGGGGGTAACGGGCTCCAGAACTATAAAGCGGGGAGAACCGGAATCAATGCGGAAAGTCAGATATGGGATACTGGAAAGCGGCTCGGAAACATTGGCCCAGAGCTGGTAAGCTCCCGGAGCGAGAACAGAAGCGGAAGAGGACAGAGTTAGAGACAGGGAAGGGGAAATCCGGTCCGACACGGCGGATAAAACATCGGACAGGCCGCTTTCAAGTCCCGTGGAATCCATGGCGACTACGCCATAGTAGTACAAGGCATCAACTGGAGTTGCATCGGAGAATGTAGTTTTGGCGCAACCGGTACTAAGGGGAACCAGCCCGGACACAGAGGTAAAAGCGTAAGTCTCACGGAAAACAGTGTATGAAACAACCGGGTTATAACCGGCCAGGGAATACCACGAAAGATCCACAACGCCGTTTTTCATCGGAGTCGCGCTCTGAAAGACGGGAGGGGCAGGAGGCGGTATTACAGGCGTCGCGGCCGCGGTGGAAACGGAGACAGTCGGCGTCATGGCGTAATTTATGGCCCTAAGACGGAAATAGTAGTCCGAGTTATCTGCCAGAGGGACCGCGACCACGCCAGTTGAAACAACCTGAAGCATGCGGGAATAGGGACTTTCGGAAGGGGAACTGGAATAGGAGACTTCGAACAATGTGCCGAAAGGATTCCCGGCCGGGGACCATGCGAGCTGAATAGCCCTGGGAGAAAGCGGCACGGCGGAAAAATCGACAGGAATCGCGGCCAAAGTGATTGTGGAGACGGCGGACGCATAAGCGGCTGCGCCATCCCATAAAGCTCCGGCCTGCGCATAATAGGTCGTGTTCGGAATCAGCCCGGGAAGCGTCATAAAAGAAGCCTCGCCATCCGAGGTTGAAGTAGAGAGGACCAGACCCGTTCCGTCGAAATTGGTTGATGACGCGAAAACGCTATAGCCGGAGGAATGCACGGGGAACCATGACACTGTCACGCTATCGGCGGTTATCCCAGATATGCGCGGATTGCCCGGCGTTCCGCCAGGCAAAGTTCTGACCGTTCCGAGAGCGGAATAGTTCGGCATCCCGGCGGAATTCAAGGAGGCAAGACGCGCGTAATATGTGGTGTTGGTCAGAAGATCCTGAACAAGCGCGGAATAAGAAGGCGAGTCCACCACGGGCCCGCGCATCACCAGCCCCTGCTCGCCAAAGGCGGAGGTGGAAACCTCCAGCGCGAACCGGTTTCTATCCACGACACCGGCGGAACTCCATACAACCGACAGAGTACCGGAAGAAACAATATCAACTGCTATCTGGGCCGGAATCCCAGCGAGAGTTACGACAGAACCGAGAAAAGCGGTTACAGTCTTGACTCCGGCGGCATCAGCCCTTCCCCGGACATAGTAAGTGGTATTTTCTGACAAATTCCCAATGTTAAGACTGCCGGAGTCATCTATGGAATGGTCATACGCATAGGCAGTGTTGTCCGTTGAAACATCAAGCTCATATTTCGTGCCTGGAGGATTGCCCCTTGTATCCCAGTAAACCGAAAAACTGCCGGTAGACACTTCCGCAAAAGAAGAGGAGAGCAAACCGGGA
This sequence comes from uncultured Propionivibrio sp., assembly GCA_964499185.1. Taxonomy (GTDB): domain Bacteria; phylum Pseudomonadota; class Gammaproteobacteria; order Burkholderiales; family Rhodocyclaceae; genus Propionivibrio. The sequence continues at coordinate 24,458 of CAZCJW010000009.1, forward strand.
ACCTCAAATGGCGGAGTAACGGTTGACGCCTGCAGAAAATAGTTTGGAATCCCGCTCCAGTTAAGCGTACCTACTCTGAAATAATACCGAGAGGAAGGCGTAAGCCCGGAAACGGACATGGAACTGGCGTTCACATTCTGGGTAAACACGGACAGTACACCTGTTTTATCCTGAAGCGAGGCGAACTCAACCGGAGAAGCTTCCAGCACATAGCCTTCGGCGCTGGCTGTCGAAGGGCTGGAAGGAAGAGGAGTCCATGTGAGAGAAGCAATCGGTCCATACACAAAACCGAAAGGATTTTCAGGAATGGACGCGGGGACCAAAGCCAGCGTGGAAAGCGCGGCAGTGCTGTACGCAGTGTAGTATCCGTCAAGAGCACGCACCGCGACGCGGAAAAAGTGTGTTGTATTTGGGAGCAAATCGCCAAAGAGGAACTCGGTGGAAACAGTTTCAGTGTCCAATTTGACGGAAGTGAACTCCTGGTCTTCCGCAAGCTGGACGTGGTAAAGAGTTCCGGCAGCGTTGAAATTATTTTTCCAGCCGCAGGTGAACTGCTCAGGAGAAATCCCATGGCATTCGGCAGTGGATAAGACAACCCCCCGGACAGGGGTCGTTGCCGTGCCTATTTCTAGATACGGGCTAAACGCTCCGCCATATCCGACAGCCCGCACACGGGCGTGGTAAACAACATTGGCTTCGAGAGAATCAAACAATATGGAATGTTCTTGCGTAGAACTGGACCGAACCAGGGAAGCGAAACCGGAAACAGTGGACAACTGGACCTGGAATTCCGTGGATGGAGGATTGTCATTGGGCAGCCAACTCAGCCGGAGTGAATTGGACAGAACGTCTGAAATAGGAGAAGTCGACATGACCGGCGTCTCCGGCATGGTATAGACCGAGCCCAGGACAGAAAAATCGCTTGTATTATTATCCCAGCCGAATGCCGCGACACGCACATAATAGAGAGCATTGGCTTCCAACGACTGCAATTCCACCTGTCTGGCTGTCGTTATGGTGGATTGCCAGACGGAGAAATCCTGACGTGGAGACGCTTCCACATAATACCGCGTGTTATCGGGATTGCCATTGGCGTCCCAACCCGCAATCAAACTATGGGCACGAACTTCCGAAAAAGCAGACAAAGGTGGAAGAGGCACATTTGCCGGAGTCACAGTAGCAGGATAAACAGCATAATGCCCGGCATAATTCGTGGAAGTCAGCGAAGCGACGCGGCCGAAATAAGTGGTGTTCGGAAGCAAATCTGAAAAAGTATAGGATAAAGAAGTCGTAACGGTGGATGTCGATATGCACATGAATTCCGGACATGAAGATATCTGCACCAAATATGATACGCCGGCAGGGTTGCCATTGGCTGTCCATGCATACCCAATCGCTCTCGCATCAGCTAAAGCCGGACTGCCATCGGCAACAGCGGGAGTATCCGCAAGAGTTGAAACCGACCCCATATATAAGTAAGGACTCCTGGCCCCATCCCTGTCCACAGCCAAAACACGGGCATAATACACTGCATCACGATTCAGCCCGAAAAATGCCGCGTAAGTGTTAGAAGTAACAGTTGAGGCCAGGATCTCTGAAAAATCTTCTGATGCAGATATTTCCGCAAGGAAATCAACACCATAATTGCCATTTTCATTCCAGTTAACAGTGAAGGAGTTGCGCTCAATCTCGGAAAACGCCGGAACAACCACACCGGGAGGAGCCAGGGCAAGCGTCACTGTTGAACCCAGGTTTATATAATTGCCAGCACCATCCCAGTTCAAAGATCCCAGACGCACATAGTATGTAGTGCTTGCGGAGAGTCCCTCCACAGTAAGAATAGCTTGATTAACAGATGCGGTTCGACTGGAATAAATAACCCCACCGGCAGCAAGACCTCCGAAATTTGTTGAAGACATTTCCAACGAGTAACCTTCCGCAGATGCGGTTATCGGAGTACTGGGAAGAGTCACCCAAGTTGCAGTCACCGAACTGCTATGAACCGAAGAGATCCCTGCTCCAGATTCTGAGACCTTACCGGCAAGAGTGGAATATCCGAACACGGGGCCCAAATTCCTTGATATACAGTTAGTGGCGGCAAGCCTCAAGAAATATGTGGTATTAGACGTAAGCCCGGACTGAACATATGAAGTTACCGAGGAAGCCAGCTCAGGAGCAAAAACACCCTCGGTTGAAGTGAAGAGTTGGTAAGACTGCGCCGCCGCAGGTGTCCAAAACCAAGTTATTGATGAAAGAGAAGGAACGGCATTAAGTGATGGTGGGACAAAGCCACTATCGTACACGGTTCCAGAAGCGCCATTGCCTCTCCCTGAAGCCTGCAAAACCAGAGAATTCGGACACGATGCACCACTAATTGCGATGCGGCCGCCGCCACCACCTCCGCCCCCCAAACCGCCCGACGCAGAAATAGTTCCGCCCCCGGAAATACTCCCTGCAACAATATTAAGACTACCACCGGAGCCACCGCCGGCGGAAAAGGAATTCTTTCCGGCTCCTTCTCCGCCATTCGCGCTAAGAACACCATCAATAGCAAAGGAACCTCCGACACGGAGCCTTAAATACCCGCCCCCGGCTCCGCCGAGAAGAAATTCGCCATAACTATAGCCGTTACTACCTCCTGAGCCCAAATATGCCGGTTCCTTATAGGATCCGTATGTCGTTCCACCCGCAGTATCGGCATTTCCGCCGCGTCCTCCATAACCGCCGCCGCCGCCATTCAAATAATAGCCTCCATTGCTGGTAGAGGCACCAGGCCCTGTCTGAGCAGCAAAACCCATCCCATCGAAATTCAGCTTAGCAGAAGAAGCAAGCAACATGCTGCCATCCACCTGAATATTCGCGTGGTTTACCATGCTGGCACCATTACTGCCATGCCGTGACCAGGCATTCCCAATCATAGAGAAATTACCATGCACAGTCATGGTTCCAATCGAAACTACTGCGCCGGTAGCCCATACAACATCTCCAGCAGTTTCAAGTCCAGATGTAACAAACATGGCTGTACTTACATACAAAGAATGGATATTTTTTAAATCATCAGGAAGGAGAGTTCTTGCCCCGACAGGCGACACATTTTTCCCGTCAACATAAACGTTAGCGCTGGCAGATGAACCGGAATGGTCAATTACCAACCCTACGCCGCCCGCCTGCCCGTAACTTCCACCAATTCCAGGAGCAGCATCTTTGATACCATTGAAATAGTTGGCCGAATTCGATTTGATAGTAACAATACCGCCACTTCCGCCTCCAGCATAGGCACACCCCCCATTCCCGCCATTTGCACGCAATGCGCCATTCCCATATATGCTCGCTGCCGAAATATTGATTGTCCCTCCCGACCCTCCGCCACCAGCTGAAGATGAGTTAAGGCATCCCCCATTTCCTCCACGAGCAGAAATCAGACCGTTAATATACGCTGTTCCGGAAACCAAAAGTTTGAAAAAACCGCCGCCGTTTCCACCCAGTACATTGTCGCCGCCGCCACCGCCGCCGCTTCCTAAATCAGAAGGATCAATGCCACTGTCATATATCCCTCCTCCAGCCAGTCCAGAGTTATTGCTGCCACCAATACTGGTATGGCCTGCGCCAGTTCCTCCTACCGCGCCGTAACCGAATCCAGGACCGGAACCATTTCCCGAAGCCGTTCCTCCCGCATATCCCATGGCATCCATATATACCGTCGCGCCGGACTGGAGATTGAAGTCTTCGGCAATATCAAGATTAAGGAAGTATTGTTTTGTACCGCCATTGGCGGTATGGGTAAGTTTACCGCCGCTTTCCACGGTAACACTTGAAAAGGAAAGCTGAAGACTGGAATTCTGCTCCATCGTAGCCCCGCTTTTCACATCAAGCCAACCCGCGGAGAGTGTGCCGGTGGAGAGTTTAAGTGTTGGGGAACTGGTGCCGCCAAGTACGAGTGTCTGGAAACTGATTGGCGCGGCGGAGGCGAGCGCCGAAACAGTGACATTGGCATCAATTACGACATCGTCGGAAGCAGTAGGGATGGAGCCAGTGCTCCAATTGGAAGCGACCGACCAATTGCCAGTGCCCCGGTCCATGTAACAGTAGAGGCATTAGCAAGTGGAATGAGAAAGCCAAACAACATTCCCAAAACGGCAATTAGCTTACGCATAGCCGAGAATCAATAAGCCGATATCGTTCCGCAAAATATCCTTTCCTCTTACATTCATGGAAGAAGAATGTTGCGTTATGACACAATGGTGCCAGGAGGGCGCACGCGCACACAACGCAATTGCAACAAATTGTAATGGTACTATCCCCAACTATCATGAAGTATAACAGAAGCCATAAAAACTGTCACTCCACTGAAGAGGCTACAGAGTAATTATTATTAATTACGGCAATTTCCAGCCACACTGTGGAAATTTATACTAAGCATAAACTAAAACAAACCGCAAAAATCCGAAAATCGAATCAAAATACAACACCACACAATCAAGCATTTCTCCATAACAGCCAGGTCGCGACACTGAAGACGCTCTCAAGGAACACATAAAATCAGGCATACGACATTACACTGGCAGACAACTAATCTAGCAGAGCCGCGCTTAAGCAAACAATGATGGGATTAATTTTAGTCGATTTTTAATCCACTGCAAGACAAATGGAAATTTGTGTGTCATATGAGGCAAACTTCTATCTTTTTCCCGTCCTTCAGCACCTGCCAGCCTTTGCGGCTGTATGACACCATCCTCGCCCGTACATTGACCTCCAGGTCTTTCCCTCGGGCCGCTTCCCCTGCCCGCTTGCCCAGTTCTGCTGCTATTTCCTTAACAGTATACCCACCCGCCAATAGCATGGGGTCTATGATAGAGGCCAGTGACATTGGCTTCTGTGCACCCAATTTGGCTTTGATGGCTATTTGACTGTGGGATTTGCCCTCTTGGACAGAGTCATTCCCATCGGTGGTTGTTAACTCGTAATCGCCATTGACCCAGATAACATTGCCTGTTGTTGCCATTTTCAGCGATACCTTGCCATTCCTTGTCCCGACTACCGTAACCAGTATCCCTGTCCGGGATATGTACTTGCAGCCTGTTTTTGCCTGAGATGCGTTCATTGTCTGTTCTCCTCTGGCTTATGACTTGTTCCGTCATGATGAACATTACAATGAATTCCAGAGTAGGCCAAGTCGAAAATGTTCAGGATTTACGCACTTTGTACCAGTGGCAATCCCGCTGTTTTGTAAGACGGTGGGATTTGAACTTTCGTTATGTGGGGGGCAATCCCCGCCAGGTTGAGGGTCGCGTCCGTTTCCTCAAGGAGCTTCTCGCCGTTGGCGATGAGATCCACTTGGACGTCGCAAAGTAGGCTGAACGCGGGTATAAAGGTGGTTTCGCTATAGGGGAAATCGGGTTCTGCTGTAACCGAAGCGAATGAATCGTTGGTATTTGTGACCTCCCGTCCCCGGATGTTTTTAACAGAAAGAGCTACCCGATTCGGGTGGCTTTTTTCATTTATGGGGGTATCTGGCCCCCGCTTTTCTGCAAAAGCCTCCCCCCTTAATACCACCTGTTTATCCAACGCTTTCCGCAAATCCCCGACTGGCAGCTCATGCAGCCTAACCTCGATGCGGCTGGTGGACACGATTACCTTCTCCACCATCAGCCGGATAATCTGCACCTTCATTTCAAGAGGGATTCGGTTGATGAACAAAGCGAATCGTTTAAATACCCCAAGCACCGTATCCACGTCATAAATGGCCTGTCTTCGGTGCGAAGTAGCCGCGTCAACCTGCGCTACTTTTGCCGTAATTTCCGCCCTCGAATCCTCCAAACGCCGCAACTCAGTGGCGATTTCCTGCGAATTCCCGCCGGCTTTTGCCATGTTTAGCAAGCCTTGGATCTCGCCCTGCAGGCCGGCCAAATGCTCCTGTAACTGGTATTTCTCTGCTTCAAGTGGCGCAATGCTTTCCCTGGCAAGCTTCTGTGCCTTGCCTAGCACCTTTTCCAAGAAAGGCCGTGCGGCAAGCTTCTCTACAACGAACTCCTCAAGCTTGCGCGCTCCGATACTCGTAAACGTACACTTCTTGCCCTGTCCCGTGTTCTGCCCTATGCACCGGTAGTAAAGGTAAGCCTTGCCCTTTTTGGGCCGGACATACGGCACCACCGCGCTGCCACATTCCCCGCACCGAACCAGCCCCCTAAGCAAAAAGCCGTACTTGTTGGCGGCATAATGCACCTCGCCTCCCCGATGGTTGCGCGAAGCCAACAGCTTCTGAACCTGCTCAAATAGCACGGGTTCGATAAGGGGCGTGTGCTGCCCCGTAAATTCCTGGCCGGTACGCTCGTTTCGGATAATACCTATATATACCTTGCGCTGCAGCACGCGCAGTACGGTATCCATATCAAAGGGACGGCTACCATAGGGTTTGCCATTCTTCATCAGGTAGCTCTTGGTGCGGAAACCCAGCCTGTTCAATTCCTCGGCCACGCGTATGGTGGACTGATGCTGCAAGTAAAGTGCGAACATCCGTCTTACAAGTTCGGCTTCTTTCTCGTTCACGACCAGTAATTTCTCCTTGCTGTCATAGCCTAAGGGCGGCAACCCGCCACACCAAAGGCCCTTCTTCGCACGCGACAGGTGGAAGTCCTTTGAGCGCTCCTGATCCAGCTCCCGGTCATATTGCGCGAACTGGACCATGATGGCCGTCATCAGCCGCCCCTGCGGGCTCTTGGTATCTATGCTCTCGGTAGCCGAAATGAACGCCACGTTGTGCTGCTCGAACAGCTCCAGCAGGTAATGGAAGTCCTTGCTGTTGCGCGTCATGCGGTCCAGCTTATACACAATCACCCCATCCACCTTGCCCTCGGCGATGGTCTTGAGCAGCCGTTGCATGGCGGGCCTACGCAGGCTCTTGCCCGATTCGGCGGGGTCGTCAAAGGCTTCGGGGTACTCTTGCCAGCCATTGGCCTGCTGGATGTTGATATAGCTCCGGCAACAGCTTTTCTGGCTGTCCAGCGAGGTCACGTTGTTGCCAAGGTTCTCATCATTGGATTTGCGCGTATAAATGGCTATCTGTTTGGCCTTCTTTACTGCTGTCTGCAAGGCATTATCTGTATTCATAAATCCTCCCATTAAGCGACACATGAATGGTATAGTCTTCCCCGCCTGACATCAAGCCTTATTTGAACCCGCTTCGGGCGGTAAGATATCCTGGAATTCGCCCAGCAGCCCATGCTCTGCAAGGTATAAAAAACTTTCGGCTAAAGTCTCCGCCAAAGCGTTGGTCCGCGCTTCCGGTGTTACGGCAATATAGGAAATATTAGTCATACCCAAACAAACGGGATTGCGCCGGAATTTGACCCGCTTTAATCAAAATTTGCCGGGACCCGCCAGAGGTAATACAATATAAGCAGATGGACATTTTTAAATTGCTGGAAGAACTGATTGCCGAAGGCGGGCGCGTGTTGGCGACAAAGCGCGAACCGCCGCCCGGCGTTATCGGTGATTTCCGCGTTGATGCAAAGCTGGCTTTACCCTGGGTAGTTAAAGCGCAACTGTTGTTAGATAACATGCTCGGCGCAAGTGATGCCAAAAGCAAAGAATTCCGGCAATATTACGGCAAAGGTTATGTTTCGCTAGGCATGGCTGAAAATGCGATTAAGCTCCTGAGGGAAGTTAAAGACAGCTATGGCCCCGAAATGCTGCGTTTCAAAAAACAGCTTTCTGAAAACGTCGTCACTAATCCGCCACAAGCCGTTCCACAGGCTGTGCCCATTCCCGTTGCCGCACCGACCGAAGATAAATTCCCCGCGTTAACCACTTGGACGGAACTGGAGATAATTGTCCCCGACCACCACATCATAAAGTTCAGAATCGCCGGTTCAAAAAAACTATGGCATGCCGACTATCGGCAACTGGACTGTGAAAATGCCAAGACCCATTTGCCAGATAACCAGTGGGACATGCTTTTCAAACTGGCCGAGGGCAACGGGCAGATAGCATGGGGCGATAAACACGCCTCTTATAGCCTCAAGAAAACAAAACAACTCCTTTCGGACAGACTAAAAAAATTCTTCAAGCTCAAGGACGACCCCTTCTGCATATACAGGGAAGTGAAAGCCTACAAGACAAAATTTTCCATCAGCCAAAACTGCAGCGATGGCTTCGTAGGCAATATAGATATGCTTTCCGAACTGTCCGAACCGGAGCCAGCCCGCAAACGAACCGCACTTAATCCGGAAGAAGATGATTAGCGCCAGGTAATAATTTCCGACCAAAACTAAGCCGCAGTCCCAGCAATATCGGGATTGCGGTTTTTTTATGCTCCACAACCACAAATGAGTTGCTTCTTTTCACAAATCTGGTGAATTCACCGCAATTCACGGTGACAGAATGAAATTATTTACCCGTCGGTAAAACCCAGTTTTCTTAGCCAGTCAGCGTCTTTTCGCCATTAAAGGGCGACAGGCCCTAATCCGGGCGAAACAGAACGCTTGGATTGGCTGTTCAGGGTCGGCCTGTCCCCTGAACGGTTTTATTTTCCAGCCAGATACAGGTTCTGTCCAGCGCCCTAAACGCGGAGGGCGCAATGGACAGCAATATCGGCAATTCCAGACTGTTCGAAGACTGGGAACTGGAACTTATTTCAGGCAAGGCGAAGGGGCTTATAGGCACTTATGGTTTTACCGAGGATGATTTACCCGATATAGAGCAGGAGCTTTGCCTGAAGACTTATTTGAAAAGACAGGCTTATGAAGTATGGCAGCAAAAAACCGC
>CAZCJW010000010.1:0-4459 GCA_964499185.1 uncultured Propionivibrio sp.
CGGCGATGGTGATGATCGCACTGCCGAGCTTCATCTGCTCCATCACGTCCTTCTTGGAACCGAGCTGCGAACTGGGGTAGAGCTTCAGTTCGCCCTTGCCGCCGGTCTTTTGCGCAAAGAGCTTGGCCCATTCATTGACCGCCTTGTCGATCGGCTCGCCCGGATTGTTTTCGTAAGCCACCTTGATGCTGTAATCCGCCGCCAGCGTCGTGCCGGCACCGAAGCAGAGTGCGACGCCGAGCAACAGGCCCAGCAGTTTCTTGTTTGCGCGAATGACGTTCATGAGTCCTCCTCGATGGTTTTAAATTGAGATGACGTGCCAAACTTGACCGGGGCATCTGAACAAGCGCTCAGACCAGGCACTGCCGTGTTTTGCACAGAAGCCTTGTAGCAATAGCCATGCCAATCGTAACCAATTGATTTAGAACGGGTACAAAACTCATACATTTCACTTTTGAAACACTTGAAATTGCATTTTTGCAACATACCGCGCATGATGCCCACTTTTCAGTTTGCGCACGGAGTCCGCCATGCAACCGATCCTGCTTCTCAGCCCGATGCAAAGCATCTCGGACATCGCACCGGCAGTTGCCCGCGAACTCGGCATACCCCTCCTCGTTGAAACATCGGACGACGCCAGCGCCGAACAGCAGATCCGCAAGCATCCCGACATCGAAATCGTGGTCACCCGGGGTGGGCTGGCGGAACGGGCCAAGCAGGTTCCCGGCATCAGCGTCGTGGAAATTGCCATGTCGCTCAACGAACTGCTCAGCAACCTGAGCACACTGACCGGCAAGGGGTTCAGCCGCATCGGCATCGTCAGCCGCGCCAACCTGTTCAGCGGCGCGGCTGGCGACTTCAACATCCTCGACGCGCTGGTCAGCATTCGCCCGCAGGTTGATGAAGACGCCATTCAGGCGATGGTCCAAAGAATGGTCAGCGAAGGATTCGAAGCCATCCTCGGTTGCCGGGTGGCCTTCGCCACGGCACGGGAACTGGGCGTCGAAGCCGTATTCCTGGAAAGTGGAAAAACCTCGATCAAAGCCGCATTCCAGCAAGCCCTCCGCATCATCAAGGCCAAGGAACAGGAAAAGTTGCAAGCGGCCCAGCTGGCGGCGATCATCGACAACATCGACGAAGCGGTGATCGCCTTCACCCCCGACCACGAGGTCAACTTCTTCAACAGCAACGCCCGGCGACTATGCTCGATCAGCCCGGCCAGCCCGCCCGATTTCAACCACGCGCTGTCGGTACTCGATTCCGGCGAGAAGGAACTGGTCACATCGATCAACGGCAACAACGTCATTGCCCGCAGCATCCCGCTCGAATTCGACAACGCGGTCCGGGGCAAGGTCATCACGCTGCATGAAGTCACCCGCATCCAGGCCTCCGAATCAAAGATTCGCTCGTCCTTCCACAAAAAAGGTCTTTACGCGCGCTACCACTTCAAGGACGTAATCGGCGAATCGGAGGCCATCAAACAATTGACGGCGCGTGCCAGGACATACGCGGGACATGACTCCAATCTCCTGATCTACGGCGAAACGGGTACCGGCAAGGAGGTATTTGCCCAGAGCATCCACAACCACAGCCGACGCAATCAGGGGCCGTTCGTTTCGGTCAACGTGGCCTCGATCCCCCCCAGCCTGCTGGAAAGCGAACTGTTCGGCTACGTCGAAGGCGCCTTCACCGGCGCACGCAAAGGCGGCAAACCCGGGCTGTTCGAACTCGCCCACGAAGGCACGTTGTTCCTCGACGAAATCGGCGAACTCGCCCCGGAAATCCAGAGCCGCCTGCTACGCGTGCTACAGGAGCGCGAAATCATGCGCATCGGCGACGACAAGATCATTCCGGTCGACGTGCGCATCATTTCAGCCACCAACCGCGACCTGTTCCAGCAAACACAGAACGGCTCCTTCCGCCAGGATCTGTACTACCGCATCCATGTCGTCGGCCTGCGCATTCCGCCGCTGCGGGCACGCACCGAGGACATCCCACCGATCTTCGAGCATTACCTGCGCCTCTTTGCCGGCCGGGCCGGTCGCGACGCGCGGCTCACCCAGGCCGCCAGGGAAACGCTTAAATCCTATGCCTGGCCGGGCAACGTCCGCCAACTGCGCAACGTCGCCGAAGTCGTCGCTTACGGTGAAGACGAGTTGATTGACGCGCACCACATCAATGACGTGCTGGGCGAACAGGAACGCGCCTCCGCGGAGACCCGCTTCATCACTATCCCGGAAAGCGCATCGCTCAAGCAGATGGAGTCGGAAATCATCCGCAACCTGCTGTCAAAACATCCGGCCGACGAAGTGTGCTCTCGCCTCGGCATCAGCAGAGTCACTTTGTGGCGAAAAATGAAGAATCTGGCGATATCCGCCAATGACGAACTGCAGCGACATTCCGGCCAGTAGCTATTCGGCAACGACCGCCGTGCCGCAGGCCGTGACCATCAGCATGCCATTCTTCTCGCCGAGCACTTCGTAATCGATATCGATGCCGACTACCGCATTCGCCCCGAGTTCACCGGCCTGCTCGGCCAACTCGTCCAGCGCGTACTGGCGCGCCTTGCGCAATTCCTTCTCGTAGGTTCCGGAACGCCCTCCAACGATGTCGCGAATCCCGGCGAACATGTCCTTGAACACGTTGGCGCCAAGCACGGCCTCGCCGGCCACGATGCCGCAATAGCGGGTAATGCGTTTTCCTTCGAGGGTTGGGGTTGTGGTGAGATGTATCATTTTTCGTCTCCGTTGATTGTGTCGCAGGATTGCGGGTGGCAGCGTAGCATGGACCTCGTCGTGTCCGGATAAAATGCAGTGATGCCCAATTGCACCCGGGACTTGCACCGCTATCTGACTTCGTTGCTGCTCGCGCTGCTTACCGCGCCGGCTTCGGCAGGCGAGCTCGTGCTGCAGGGGCCGGCCAATATTGTAGAAATACTTGAGCGCTATCTGCCTGAAGAGACAGCGTCCACGCGCCGCTTGCAGGCCATGCTCGGCGAAGTGCTGGCTACCGAAGGATACTTCTCGCCGGTGTTCGAATACATCGATGCGGACGGAAAACCACGCTTGCGTATCGATCCGGGGCCACGAACCACCATTGCGGATGTCGATTTGGTCATCGACGGCCCCATCGATGAGCCGACCCGTAGCAGCCTCGCCGCCGATTGGAGCCTGCCGGTTGGCCAGCCATTCCGGCAGCAGGACTGGAGCAACGCCAAGCAGCAGGTACTGGCCGGACTGCTCGCCGTCGAGCATGCCGGAGCCCGTCTCGTGGACAGCGAAGCCGAAATCGACGCCGAAACCCGGCGCGCCCGACTGCGGGCCCACTACGACGCGGGGCCGCGCTACCGTTTCGGGGAATTGCGCATCGAGGGTCTGCATCGCTACTCGCCGGCCCTGGTTGGCCGCTACAACCGCGCCATCCAGCCCGGCGAGCCGTATCGAGAAGAACAGCTGAAGGTCTTGCAGGACGCACTGCAGGCATCCCCCTATTTTTCCACCGTCCGGGTATCGCTCGATCCTGACGCGGCCGAACACGCAGACGACGGTTCGCGGACCGCCCCGGTCCGCGTCGATGTGCGCGAGCGGCCGGCGCATCGCCTGGGCTTCGGCATCGGTGCCAGTTCGAACACCGGCGCGCGGACTGAAGTGAACTACCACACGCCCGATCTGTTCAACCAGGCGTGGGCCCTCGACGCAGGGGTGCGGATCGAACAGAAGAAGCAGAGCGCCTACGCCGATGTATTCCTGCCCCCGGATGAAAGGGATCGGCGGCACGGAATCGGCCTGATGATCGAAGCCACGGATATCGAAGGACTGAAAACAAATCGCCACGCCATCGGCATCCAGACCATTCAGCAGCGCGGCAGCGTCGAACAACGGCTGTCGCTGAACTGGCAACAGGAACAGCGGGAGCCGGATGGCGCACTGACCACCACCAACCAGGCGCTGGTGCCGAACGCCCTGTGGATCTGGCGGAACGTCGACGACCTGCTCGACCCGCGCAACGGAACGGTGCTGCAGGTGCAGATCGGAGGAGGCGCGGAAGCACTGTTGTCGGACCAGGATTTTCTTCGCCTGCACGCCCGCTGGCAGCAATATTTCCCCTTGGGCCGGCGCGATACGCTGGCCCTGCGCGCCGAGATCGGCGCGACGCTGGCCGATTCGCGACAGGGCATCCCGCAGGACTACCTGTTCCGCGCCGGTGGCACTGGCTCGGTACGCGGCTATTCGTATCAGAGCCTGGGGGTTGAGGAAGGCTCGGCGACCGTCGGCGGCCGACGCCTCGGCGTGTTCAGTGTTGAAGCGACGCATTGGTTCAACCCGACCTGGGGAATCGCCGCCTTCATCGACGCGGGCGATGCCGCCGACACCGTGCAGGATCTGGACCTGGCCGTCGGTTACGGCCTCGGCGCGCGCTGGCGGAGTCCGGCCGGCCCGATCGGCCTTGACCTGGCACG
>CAZCJW010000010.1:4559-28727 GCA_964499185.1 uncultured Propionivibrio sp.
CTCGTCGTCAACGCGCTTCAAGGCATTTCCGGCGAAGCGCAGGCCGCGCTGACGCCCTTTGCCGCCGCCCCGATTGCTGATGTCCAGGTGGTGCTCCGCGACATCAATCCCGCGGACTGGCAAGCCGGCGCACCGCAGGCGCGACTCGCCGTCACGGCACGGTTTGACTTGCGCGAGGACGAAATCGCCGGGCCGTTCAGCATCACCAACCCGCTCGCCGGACCGCTCGACCGACAACGGCTGCCGCTTGAGTCCGCGCAGGGGCGCCTCGCCTGGAAGAACGATGTGCTGGACCTTTCCGCATTGACACTCGACTTCGCTGGCGGAGGCGTACTGAAAGGCACCGGGCGCTGGTCAGGCGAGAGGCTGACGCTCGACCTCGAGGCCCGTCGCCTTGATGCATCGCGCCTGATCTCGACGCTGCGCCCGACCCGGCTGGCCGGACCGATGAACCTCAGCCTTGGCGCCGAACGGCAACGCGCGCATCTGGCATTGAAGGACGACCATTTCACCCTGCAGGCCGACGCCGAGCACGCTGGCGAGGAGATCTCGGTGAAGCGGCTGGAAATCGCTTCCGGTGACGCCCAACTGCAGGCTTCCGGAACGCTGCGGATGCAAAGCGGAAACGTTTTCTCGGCCACAGGCGAACTGCGGCAATTCGACCCAAGCCGCTTCGCCAGCCTGCCGGAGGCAAAAATCAACGCGCGCTTCGAAGCACGCGGCCACCTCGAGCCCAGCCCAGCCATCGACGCGCGCGTCGAACTGACCGACAGCCGTTACGCCGGGCTGCCGCTGACGGGACACGTACGCGTAAACATCGCCTGGCCACTGATTTCACAGGCCGATATTGCCTTGGGTGCCGGGCCGAATCGCCTGACGGCGGAGGGAAGCTTCGGACGACCGCAAGACACATTGACGATACATATCGACGCGCCCCGCTTGCCCCCCTTTGGCCTGGACGGCGCCCTCCGCGGGCAATTGGAGTTGGCAGGCAGCGCTGCCCAACCGCGCTTCGCCCTGAATCTTGAAGTACCCCGACTGGGTTATCGCGGGGTCGGGCAGGTCAGTGGACTGTCAGTCCGGGCAAATCTGGCCGGAGAGAACGACTCCCCGCTGTCCCTCGTCATGTCGATAGCTCGCCTGGATACGGCAGACCAACCGGCTTTCGCCAGCGCCGTAAAAGCACGTCTTTCAGGCAACAACCAGGCGCATCGCCTGGACTTTGACGCCGAGTTCGCCGCAACTCGTCGCCTGCGCTTTACCGCAGACGGCGGCTTCGTGCACGGCTGGCGCAAAGGCCAATGGCAAGGCCAACTCAAGGATCTGCATCTGGACGGCGAAAACACCGCGCAGCGCATGCACCTGAGCGCTCCGGCCCCGGTAAGCCTCAGTCGCGGCGCCTGGTCATTCGGGCCGGCCGTATTGGCCGGCGAAGCCGGGGACTGGCAGGCCGAACTACGCGCCGAGGCCGACGCCCGGCGCCTGCACGCCAGCGTGGCCGGAGGCTTCGGAGTTGCGGGGAAAGAATCCCGGGGCCGCTTTGATGGCCAACTCGAGGCCGGCATGGAGAGCCCGTGGAAACTATCCACCGGGTCACCGTGGCAAGGCCGTATGCATATCGAGGCAGCAAACCTAGCGTGGGTCGGCGAGCTGCTGGGAGAAGGCAGGCAAACGGGCGGGCGCCTCACCGGCGACTTGCAGCTTGCGGGAACCCCCGCCCAGCCGTTGTCCAGCGGGAGTTTCAAGGGTGACAATCTGGTTCTGCGCCTGCCCGAACAGGGGTTGCACCTCAGCCAGGGCGAACTCGCTGCCGATCTCGACGAGAACCTGCTGCGCGTCAGTCGGCTGACTTTCGCCAGCGAACTTGCCCGCCTGCCGCGTCCGCTGCAATTGGCCACCGGAGACGGCGCCAGCCGCTTCGGCGCGCCGGGGCGTCTCGACATTTCCGGCGAAATGCGCATCGATCGCCGCCAGAATGCCGACAGCGCTTTTCTCGATTTCCGGCTTGACCGCGTTGGCGCATGGCAGCTTCCCGATCAATGGCTCGCGGTTTCCGGAAACGGCCGCCTGACGTGGCAAGCGAACGCTCTTGGCGTGCGCGGCAACATCGGCGTCGACGCTGGCTATTGGCAACTGGCGCCGGCCGGCACACCGCGGCTATCCGACGACGTGGTGATCAAACGCCCGGGAGAAAGGCAGCAGCCCGGCGTGCGCCCAAACCTGGATCTTGACGTAACGGCCGATCTTGGCCGCAGTTTCCTGTTCAGCGGCGCGGGCCTGGAAACCCGCCTCGCGGGCGAGATCCGGCTCAGCGCCCGCGGGCGCGATCTGCCCCGCGCAAGCGGTACGATCCGCACGCGCGAAGGCCGCTTCGACGCGTATGGCCAACGACTTGAAATCGAGCGCGGCATCCTCAGTTTCCAGGGACTGCCCGACAATCCTGCTCTCGACGTGCGTGCCGTGCGCAAGGGGCTCGCCGTCGAACCCGGCGTGCAGATCGGCGGGACCGCCCAGCGCCCGACCGTCCGGTTGGTCTCCGATCCGGATCTGCCCGACGCCGACAAGCTGGCCTGGCTGGTTCTCGGGCACGGTCCGGAATCTTTGAGCGCCGGTGATGCGACACTGCTGCTGTCCGTGGCCGGCGGCCTGCTCGGCAATGACTCGGGCAACGTAGTGCAGCAGCTGAAAAGAACCTTCGGCATCGACGAATTCGGTTTCCGCCAGGGCGACATCGGCGGCAGCGGCGGACGCCAGCCAACCAGCCGGATCGCCGGCAGCAGCATCGATACGACTGCGACGACCGGGAACCAGATCTTCAGCGTCGGCAAGCGCCTGTCGTCGAACGCGATACTTTCCTATGAACAATCGCTGGGCACGGCAGAGAGTGTGATCAAGCTGACCGTCGACCTGACCCGGCAGGTTTCCCTCGTCGGTCGTGCCGGCAGCGACAATGCGCTGGACATCTTCTACACGCTCACCTTCGGACAGCCGCCGCGACGAACCCGGGGCACACCCCACGGGGCAAACGAACCAGCGGGCGCGCCAAAGTAAGAAACACTCGACCCGCGTGCTATCGCTGGTCGGGGTGCTCTTTCTGACACCGCTGTTGCCGACAATCGAAGCCCCCAAGAGTCAAGCGCAGTATCGCCATACCCCCCGGATCCGATAGTCTACGGAATTCGGTGCCGGGGTCTGCACGGGCAACGTATTCGTTCCGTCAAGCAATCGCTTCCGCATCCTCGCGCATCGT
The DNA here is from genome assembly GCA_964499185.1 of uncultured Propionivibrio sp. Taxonomy (GTDB): domain Bacteria; phylum Pseudomonadota; class Gammaproteobacteria; order Burkholderiales; family Rhodocyclaceae; genus Propionivibrio. The sequence goes on from CAZCJW010000010.1 coordinate 7,810, forward strand.
CGCAATATCCGTTTCATCGAGAACGACATCGCCGCCCTTGGCGTTGTCCTCAATCTGATTCAGCTTGCGCGCACCACACAGCACATTGACGTTGTAGCCGTTGCCCTGCGCCGCGGTCCAGCCGATGACCAACTGTGTCATGGAGCAGCCGTATTTCTTGCACAACGGAGCCCATTTCTCAGCCAAGGCGGCGATCTTCGGTAGATTCTCGGGCTGGAACCACTTGATTCGACTCTTCGCCACGCCCATCTGCACCTGCGAGGCATCGGTGATCTTGCCGCTTAAAACCCCACGCTCCAGCGGCGAGTACGCCTGGAAAGCTACGCCGTGCCGGTCGCACAAACCGAACAGGCGGTCGCCGACGCCGCGGTCGAGCATGCTGTATTTTTCCTGAACCAAGTCGAGTTGCCCGGCCTGGACGTACTCGAGAAACTGCGCATCGCTCAGGTTGGACGCGCCGATTGCCCGGATCTTGCCCTGCTTCTTGAGCTCCGCGAGGAAGCCCATGGTGTCGGCGATCGGGCACGGAAATTCTGGCAGTTCCTGCCAATGCACGATGTAGATGTCGATGTAGTCGGTCTGCAGGCGCTTCAGGCTCATCTCGACTTCCTCGGCAATGCTCTCGGGACGCGAGTTACGGACGATGCGTACGCCGTCGCGCTCCATCATCAGGGCGCCTTCCTTGCCATCCCAACGCAGGCCGCACTTGGTGGACAAAACATAATCGCTGCGCCGGCCGAGCAGTGCCTTGCCGACGACCTCTTCGCTATGCCCAAGCCCGTAGGCCGGCGCCGTGTCGAGCAGGGTGACGCCCAGTTCGCGCGCGTGATGAATGGTGCGGATCGACTCCGCATCGTCGCTCGCTCCCCACATGCTGTCGCCGCCAATGGCCCAGGCGCCCATCCCGACGACCGACGCTTCGATGCCTGACTTCCCGATTTTCATGGTCCGCATGATCTGCTCCGACTGGTAAAAGAAGTCATTATCCGCCGATCCTGGCCAGTTGAGGCGCGTTGGACCGCAATGCGTTACGATGGGCGTTTCAGATCCGATCAATCGCCAGTTCCGAGGAGAAGCCATGCTCTACAGACACAGTTCCGAGATGTTCACCCAGCACAACGACGCCATGCGCGGCGGCAAGGGCACGGTCACCGTCAAGCACCTGCTCAAGCCGGACGAATTGCTCGGCAAGGGCCGCCTGTTTGCCGAACTCACCGTACCGCCCGGCGCCTCCGTCGGATTGCACCGGCACGAAGGGGATGTCGAGGCCTACTACATCCTCCAGGGACGGGGGCGCTATCTTAATAATGAGGATGTTTACGAAGTGGAAGCCGGCGACCTGACCCTGGTCGATGATCACCACAGCCACGGCATCGAAAATACCGGCGACACACCGCTGAAACTGATCGGACTGATCCTGTTCACCGGGGACCGGAAATGAAAAAGGTTTACATCATCCACACCAGCTTGGTATCCCACGCGGAACTCAACGCCCTGTTCGCAGAACTGGTATCGGGCACCAAGGTGCACAACATCGTTGACGACAGCCTGCTTCACGACGTCATGCAGAACGGAGGCATCAACGAGAGAATCATCAGCCGCATGTGTGCCTACGTTCAAGCGGCCGCCGCCAACGGGGCGGACCTGATCTTCAACCAATGCTCGTCGGTTGGCGAAGCGGCGGACATTGCCTCAAAGCTGGTTGCAGTCCCTGTGCTCAAGGTCGATGCACCAATGGCTGAAAAAGCTGTCGAGCTGGGTACGCGGATCGGCGTCGTGGCCACGGTCAGGAGCACCATGAAGCCCAGTTGCAATCTGGTGCGGACCAAAGCCGCCGAGGCCGGCAAGCCGGTCGAGGTGGTCGAATACCTCGTCGACGGCGCCCTGGACGTGCTAATGAAGGAAAACAACCGCGAGAAGCACAACGCCATGGTCCTCGCATCGGTACGTAAAGCCGAGGCGGAATGCGATGTCATTGTCCTGGCCCAGGGCAGCATGACCGTCCTGCTGCCGGAACTGCGGGACGTGACAAAGCCCGTATTAACCAGCCCGCGACTGGGCGTTGAACGTGCGGGGAAGCTGTTAGGGGGCGTGTAGATCCGGGGCGTCCCTCCCCAAACGAGGTGAAGGTACCTTCTTCCTGTCATTGTGGCTTGCCGTGCCACGTGCACTACATGCGACTGCTCTTAGTGTCATGAATGGCTTGCAAATGGAACCGTTTGATTTCACACGTAAAAATTGTCTTTTGCCTTCAATTCCCTCACGCCGGGATGTTTCTCAAGTTCATGCTCAAGCAAATCAACTCCCAGCCCAGGACGATCCGATAGACGCAGGACTCCGCCATGGACATCGAGCGGATGGCTGATGACCTCATCCCGCCAGGGCACATCGTTGACCATGAACTCGCAACGGAAAAAATTGGGGATGCTGGCACAGACATGCGCACTGGCCAGCGTGCTCAGCGGACCGTTCGGATTGTGAGGCGCCACCAGCACGCCATAGGCTTCGGCCATCGTGGCGATGCGCTTCATTTCGCTCGGGCCGCCACAGCGGGTGATATCCGGCATGATGACGTCGCAGATGTGGTTCTCCAGGATCGGACGGAAGCCGTGCCGGGTGTAATGGCGCTCACCGACGCAGATCGGCACGCTGGAAGGAAGCCTCTCACGGAAGGCACGTAGCGTCTGTGCGCTTTCCGGACCGGCCGGCTCCTCATACCAGGTCACGCCCAAGGGCGCCAATCGTTCCGCCATCTTTACCGCGACTTCGAAATTCAGCATGGCGTGCGTCTCGATCATCATGTCGAACTCCGGACCGACTGCGTCACGAACCGCTTTGGTGACGTCGAACGCCAGATCCTGCTGGTCTTTTGTCAGCGTCAGGTTGGTGTGCAGATCTTCGCCATAGAGGTAGTTGGTGTGCGCAAAGGGATCGAACTTGAGGCCGGTAAAACCGAGATCTTTCACTCGCCGGGCTTGCTGCGCATAGTCCTCCCCGGAATGCCGACCCCCGGTAAACCAGTAGTTGGCATACAGAAGAATGTCTTTCCGGAACGCACCGCCCAGCAACTCGTAACATGGCATCCCGTAGACCTTGCCCTTCAGATCGAGAAGCGCCATGTCAAGGCCGCTAATGGCGCAGAGGCTGGCTCCGTATGGCCCGATCCAGTTCAGGTCGCGATAGAGCTTGGTCCAGATGAAGTCGGTTCTCAACGGGTCCAGACCGATGACACGTTCGCCCACATGCTTCGCCGCCGCTTCAATGATGGGACTTCCCGGCCAGTTGGTCGCCTCGCCCACCCCCGTGTGCCCGGTATCGGTGAAGACCTTCATCATGGTCCAGTTGTATTTAACACCTTCAACAAGCCAAACTTTGACGTCAGTGATTTTCATGAAATCGCTCTTTGCTACGTAATAATTCCTCGGGATGCTGGCGACTGTCGCACAGCCTCGAATTTCACCTTGTCTTCACAGGATTCCGAACGTATCCCACGCCTCTTGCGCGCCCATGCCGCCCTTGATGGCCTCGAAGACTCGCTTTTCGCCATGAGCCTTGGCCCACGCAGCTTCGATCACGTCTTTCTCGATTTCCTGAGGAATCACGCAGACGCCATCGAGATCGCCAAAGAGGATGTCGCCCGGCTTGACCGTCACAGCGCCCATCTGGATCGTACACCGGAAGTCAATCACCTTCCCGCGCGGGCGCTGATCCTGGGCGTAACGCCCGTACGAGAACACCGGCAATCCGGTTTCCAGAATCCCGCGTGTATCCCGGGAGTAACCATCAACAACGGCACCGGCTGCCCCACGGTTTTTGGCGCAGGTGCTCATGAGTTCTCCCCAGAGCGCGTAATCGGGCGAAGATCCTGTGCACACATACACTTCATTCTTCTTCAGATCATCGAGCGCCTGAAGCATCAACCCAAAAGGCCGATTAAATAAATCATTGACGCGGCCAGGCCCTTCACCCCCATGGTCGTCCGCTTCCAGAACCGGCATTGCCCGCCCGACCAGGATCATGTCATCTCGCAATGGTTGTATCCGTGGGGACAGGAATTGATTGGTTCGCCCCATGAGATCCATCACATCGCCGATAACAGCACTGAATAGGCCGCTCCGACAAAGGGAAAAAAGCTCGTCATCATTGTCCCATCTGGGAACAGTTAATTCGTTCATAAAGCCTTCCTTCAATAACCCGTTGAATCCTGCCTTGCTATCATCCTGTAGGATAGGTGTGCCGGAAAGAATTTTTCCACACCGATCTTCATCTGTAAAGGACTAATCTCTGGTGGACTGAGCGGTTGAAGCAAACCGCTTTTGTAACGGATGGTCGCCGCGAAAAAATACCTCCCTCCCGACCGATGGTTCAGGCCGGTGCATAGGCATTCTGATCGTCGATCTTTGTCGCTTCGAGCTTGGCCACGCCCACGTTCAACATGGCTGACACCGGCGCGAGGAAGTGTTGCTCCATTGCATAACTTGCCGCTACCGAATCTCTGCTACAGATGGCCTGAACGAGGCGATCGTGAAGCACGACTATGCTGCTTTCGGTGTGACTGCTGACCATGCTTTTCATCCCGACACGCATGGACTCTTCAAGTGGCGCCCTCAGCGCAAGTAGCTGGATTGGAAACAATGGATTATGGACCGCCTCGGCTATCGCAAGATGCAACGCATAGTCGTGATGGATCCACTCCGGGTCCGAAAGCGGCAGTTCGTGCAGTCGCTGCCCGGCTTCACGAATGTTCTCCAGTTCCTCGTCCGTGGCGTTGGACGCCGCAAGAGCCGCTGTCTGGATTTCTATGACACGACGCAATTCCAAGATTTGCTGCGCACTGACCTGGCTGGTTGCAACGGCATAGGAGAAAAATTGCGCAAGCACCTGAGGATCTATTTCCCTTATGCAGGGTTTTTTCCCACTCTGAACGGAAAGCACACCCACGACAGCAAGCGCCCGATAGGATTCTCTGACGACATTGCGGCTGACTTTGAGCAATTTTGAAACCTGCATTTCGCTGGGAACGACATCCCCGACCTTGAGTCGTCTGTCAGCGATCATCCCCAACAAAAACCTGATGACTTGATCCGACAAGGTATCCTTTTGCATAACCGGAACAGAATAGCCTTCCATCGACTTGGCACCCGGAAAAAATAATTATCTACCCTAACATATCCACCCGTCGTATACGTATAGCACAACCCCAAGACGGACCACTATCCATTCCGAACCGGATTGGCGCGCAGGAAACACGTCCGGATCCGCTAAAAGCTCCGATTACGCCCGGGCAACAGCCTGCCCAGAGCAGACCTGACAGCACGATAGATCTTGGGAAGCAGCCAGATCAGCAGCAGAACAAAGAGGGCCAGCAAAATCACAAAGAGCAGCGGATGAGAGATGGCAGCCCACAAGCCCGATGCTACGAGCGCATCCTCCCCGAAGGACACCGCAATGTTCGAAAACGGCTCAGGAGAAGCGTTGATCATTGCCCGACTCCCGGATTTTGCAAAGTGTGTACCCGCTGTCAGGGCACCTCCGAGCATGCCGACGGCAACCATCAGCACGGGATCGTGGTCACCCAGCGCCAACGCCGCCAACAGCGCCCCGGCTGGAATCCGTATGAATCCCTGGACACCGTCCCACAGCGAGTCGATGACGGCAATCTTGTCCGCCAGGAACTCGATCAGGCAAAGAACGCCAGAAAGCCCAATGATCCAGGGGTTCTCCAGGATGGACAACGACGCGGGTAGATCCAGGTAGCCGAGATGGCTCAAGGTGCCGGCCAGAAACAGCACGGCATACAGACGCATGCCACTGGCCCAGGCCATCCCGCCGGCGAGCGCTACCGACTGCAAGACATCCATTGTTGAATCCGCTCCTCATGTTGTGCGATTCGCCCCACACCCGTTCAATCCTGCCGAGCGGCGCCATCGCGCTCTCGCTTCAGGCACGGCGTCCCAGTCACTTACACAATAACGGTTTTCCGGTTGCACCGGTTAAAATAGCCGACTTCGGGAATCAAGGATAATGCCGTGAGCAACGCTTCCAAAAGCACCAAGGAAACCGCCGCCAACACCGCCGCGCCGGCCACCAATTTCATCCGCAACATCATCGATGCCGACCTGGCCGCCGGCAAGTATTTGGAGCGTCGCTGGTCGGGCAGCCCCGGACTGGCCGCCCAACAGCTGAGCGGTGACCTCGATCAGGCGAAAATCCGCACGCGCTTCCCGCCGGAGCCGAACGGCTACCTGCACTTCGGACATGCAAAATCGATCTGCCTGAACTTCGGCCTGGCGCGCGACTACGGCGGCCGCTGCCACCTGCGTTTCGATGACACCAACCCGGAAAAGGAAGAAAAGGAATACGTTGATTCGATCATCGACGCCGTGCATTGGCTCGGTTTCTCCTGGGGCGACGCGAATGAGGATAACCTCTATTACGCGTCTGACTATTTCGACTGGATGGTCGCCTGCGCCGAATACCTGATCGAATCCGGGCACGCCTATGTCGACAGCCAAAGCGCCGACGAGATGCGCACCAACCGCGGCACGCTGACCGAGCCGGGCAAGGATTCGCCCTACCGCAAGCGCAGTCCGGAAGAGAACATGCTGCTGTTCCGCCGCATGCAGGCCGGCGAGTTCCCCGACGGCGCGCACATCCTGCGCGCGAAGATCGACATGGCCTCGCCGAACATCAACCTGCGCGACCCGGCGATCTACCGCATCCGCCACGCCACGCACCACAACACCGGCGACAAGTGGTGCGTCTACCCGATGTACACCTTCGCTCACCCGATCGAGGATGCGCTGGAGAACATCACGCACTCGATCTGCACGCTCGAATTCGAGGACCAGCGGCCGTTCTACGACTGGCTGCTCGACCACCTCGCCGAGGGCGGCCTGTTGCAGCGCCCGGTGCCGCAGCAGATCGAGTTCTCGCGCCTCAACCTCACCTACGTCGTCCTCTCCAAGCGCAAGCTGATCCAGCTCGTCGAGGAAAAGCACGTCAACGGCTGGGACGATCCGCGCATGCCGACGCTGGTCGGCGCCCGTCGCCGCGGCTACACGCCGGAAGGCTTCCACCTCTTCGCCGAGCGCATCGGCGTATCGAAGGCCGATTCGCTGATCGACTATGTGCTGTTCGAAGACGCCATGCGCGAAGTGCTCAACATTTCCGCCGAGCGCCGCGTCGCCGTTCTCGATCCGTTGAAGCTGATCATCGACAACTACCCCGAAGGCCAGAGCGAGGAATGCTTCGCCCCGAACCATCCGTTGAAGCCTGAACTCGGCAAGCGCGCGATGCCCTTCGGCCGCGAACTGTGGATCGAGCGCGAGGACTTCATGGAAGTGCCGAGCAAGGGCTACCACCGTCTCTACCCCGGCAACACGGCGCGCCTGCGTTACGGTTTCGTCGTCAAGTGCGTCGGCTGCGACAAGGACGCCGACGGCAACGTGATCGCCGTGCATTGCGAATACATGCCCGACTCCAAGAGCGGCACGCCCGGCGCCGACAACTACAAGTGTAAGGGCAACCTGCACTGGGTCTCGGTCGCCGACGCATATGCCGCCGAAGTCCGACTCTACGACCGGCTGTTCGCCAACCCGGCGCCGGGCTCCGGCGACCGGAATTTCCTCGACGACCTCAACCCGGACAGTGTCAGGACGATCACCGCTCAGCTCGAGCCGGCGCTGAAGAACGCCAAGCCGGAAGATCGCTTCCAGTTCGAGCGCCATGGCTACTTCGTCGCTGACCGCTTCGATTCGAAGGATGGCGCGCCGGTGTTCAACCGGACAGTGACGTTGAAGGATTCCTGGTCAGCCAAATAAGGAGAAGAAAAATGCAGCTGTCACCCGTAACCACCGCCGCCAGCTGCATTACCACGCTCTGCCTGCTGCTCTCGGGCTGCGCCGCTCCTGGCGTGGAGATGACGGCCTTGCCGGCACGCATCGACTATGTCTGTTTAGACAAGCGTGTCCTGCCGGTTGCCCGCGCACCTCAGTCCGGCATGGCCGCCGTCATCGTCGACAACCAGGAAATTCTGCTCCGCGGCGGCTTGAGCGCAGCGCAGGAGAAGTACACCGATGGCCGTTTCACGCTCTACCTCGAGGGCGAGCAAGCCATGCTCGAACAGAATGGGCGGGTACTCTTCGGTCCCTGCCGCTCCCCGGTTCCGCTTCCGACCTACTACCGGTCGCGTTAGCCCGTAGCGACCCAGCCTCCACCACAAGCGGCATCAAAAAACGCAGCATTTCCAAAATATTACATAAATACATAGCGTTACATCGCGTAACAAAAACGGTCACCATGCTTTAGTCCGTTTCGACGAAGATGAATCCGCATCACAAGATCATGAAAGGATCATCATGAAACGCGAATTCATCCCTGCCCCCATCGCTTCGCGCAAGCGCATCGCACTCGTGGCCCACGACAACAAGAAGAAAGACTTGCTGGAATGGGCGCAGTACAACCGTGACCTGCTCGCGCAGCATGAACTGTGCGCCACCGGCACTACCGGCACGCTCCTCGAACTGGCACTGGATACGAAAATCCAGAAGTTGCGCAGCGGTCCGCTGGGCGGCGACCAGCAGATCGGCGCCAAGATCGCCGAAGGCGAAGTCGACCTCATCCTGTTCTTCTGGGATCCGCTGGAACCCCAGCCGCACGACCCGGACGTCAAGGCACTGCTCCGTCTGGCCGTCGTCTGGAACATCCCGGTGGCCTGCAACCGTGCCACGGCCGACTTCATGATCTCGTCGCCCTTGATGTCCTCAAGTTATGAGCGCATCCTTCCGAACTTCGAGCCGCATATCAACCGGTATGCCGACAACACGGCACTGCTCGAAGCCGTCGACTGAAAGGAAGAGAATCGTGCAACAGAAACCCCGCAACCCCTTCGTCGCCGCGGCGAAATTCCGCCGCGCCGGCGCCCATCTGAAAACCGTGAAGGCCCGGCGCCGACAGGACGCCGTGGCGCTCATTCACACGCTGAGAGGTTCTCGCCGCAGCGGAGGCGAGGAGGTTTTTCTGGCGGCCGTCGGTTATTGAGACGACCACCAGAAAAACCTCCTCAAAGCCACCAAATGCCGAAGAAAATGGTGGCCACCGTCAGTGGTGCTCCGACCTTGAAGTAAGCCCAGAAACTGATGGTGATGCCGGCACCCTGCGCGCGTTGTGCAACAATCAGGTTGGCGACCGACCCAACAAGAGTGAAATTGCCGGCCAGCGTGGAGGCCATCGCCACGACCAGCCAGGCGCGCTGGGGATCAGCTAGATTGCTCACAAAGGATTTGAGCATCAGCACCGCCGGCACATTGCTGACTAGGTTCGACAGAACTGCCGTTACGGTAGACAGGATGGCCACATTGTCCAGATGTTGCCGCGCCACTGCCGCGATCACGCCCGGCGTCACAGCCACCCGTTCGAACGCGGCGACGACGACAAAAAGCCCGGCGAACATCACAAGCAAAGGCCAGTCGATCTCGCGATAGACTTTGTGCGCCTTGATACGTCGGGTGAACAGCATATAGGCACCGCCGATAATGGCTACCTTGGCTACGGGGTGTCCGGAGAAAAACAGCACGATCATGACCGCTAGCACCAGCAGCGACTTGACAACCACTGGCCGTAGGTAGCGGACCGGACTGGCGACCTTGACGTCAAAACCTTCGCGGGAAAGAAACTCGCCCCGATAGATCAGCGCGATCATGGCTACTGTCATGAGTAGCCCCGCCACGGCCACTGGCGCAAGAGCCTGCGAGAATTCGCCGTAATGAATGCGCGAGAGACTGCCGACGATCATGTTCTGCGGATTCCCGGTGATCGTCCCCACGCTGCCGACATTCGATGCCAGCGCCACGGCCAGCAGATAGGGAACCGGGTTGCGCTTCAGGCGCAGGGTCACGTCCAGAACCAGCGGCGTCATGACCAGGCAAATCGTGTCGTTGACCAGAAATGCGGAGAGCACGCCAGCCAGGAAGACAATCGCCGACAGCAAAACCAACGGATAGCGAGCCCGCAGCACCACCCACTCATTGACGAGTTGAAAGAACCCCGACAGGCGCAGGTTCGCGACCACGATCATCATGCCGAGTAGCAGCGCGATGGTGTCAAAATCGATCGCAGCGAAGGCCTCGTCGAGCGTCAGAACGCCGAGCCAGACCATCAGGCATGCACCAAGCAGGGCCGCGCCGGCGCGATCGAGATGATACCCGGGCAGCTTGCCAACAGCGATGAACAGGTAAGTGGCGATGAATATCACGACCGCCGTGTAGCTTTCTGCGTTGTGCAGAATCACCGGGAGTGGCGGAATGTCAAGCATGTGATGTTCATATAATCGCCCGCATCGGTAGCGCCATGCGTGCCGGGTGCGTTCCCTGCTGAAACTACAGCCTCTGCTCGACCCATCCTCGGACAGACTCCAGCGCCGCGGGCAGTTTTTCGGAATCCGTCCCCCCTGCCTGCGCCATGTCCGGACGACCGCCGCCCTTGCCACCGACCTGCTGGGCGACGAAGTTCACCAGTTCGCCGGCTTTGACCTTCCCGGTCAGATCGGGAGTCACGCCGGCAATCAGCGTCACTTTACCGCCGCCGGTCGACGCCAACACCACCGCCGCGCTCTTGAGCTTGTCGCGCAGTTTGTCCATCGTCGAACGCAAGGCATTGACGTCGGCATCTTCCAGCGTCGCCGCCAGCACCTTGGCTACCAACGTTCCGCCTTTCACCTCGACGGCCTGACTGATCAGGCCATCTCCCTGCGCCGCCACCTGCTTGCTCTTGAGCAGAGCAAGTTCGCGTTCGAGCTGGCGCACCTGGTCGAGAATCGAGTAGACACGCGCCTGCACATCGTTGGGCTGAACCTTGAGGGTGCCAGCCACGCCACCCAGCGCCGTCTCCATGCCCTGCATGTAGGCCAGTGCGACGTCACCGGTAATCGCCTCGACACGCCGGATCCCGGCCGCCACACCGCCTTCGGCCACGACGGTAAACATGCCGATATCTCCGGTACGCTTTACGTGCGTGCCGCCGCACAGTTCACGCGATGAGCCGATGTCGATAACGCGCACTTCGTCGCCGTATTTCTCGCCGAAGAGCATCATGGCGCCAATCTTCTGCGCTTCTCCAATGGGCATCACGCGATGCAGGCATTCGGCGTTCTCGAGGATTTCGGCATTGACGATATTCTCCACGCGATGGATTTCCTCGTCAGTCAGCGGCTGGTTGTGTACGAAGTCGAAACGCGTCTTGTCGGGATCGACCTGCGACCCTTTCTGCTGCACATGATCACCCAGCACTTCGCGCAGCGCCTTGTGCATCAGATGCGTGGCCGAGTGATTGCGCATGGTGCGCTTGCGCGCAACGAGGTCAACTTTCGCGCTGACCACATCGCCCACCTTCAGGCTGCCCGTCTTCAACACGCCCTGGTGCCCGAACACGGCGGCCTGAATCTTCTGTGTGTCCTCGACGGCAAAGATTCCCTGTGCCGACTGCAGCACGCCACGGTCACCCACCTGGCCGCCGGACTCCGCGTAGAACGGCGTCTCGTCCAACACCGCCGTACCAGCGTCGCCCTCGTTCAATTCACCGACTGGCGTCCCTTCCTTGTACAACGCCAGCACCCTGCCCTTGAACTCCAGTGTCTCGTAGCCGTGGAACGTCGTTTCCGGGCCGCTGTAGTCGAGCGCGGCCGACATCTTGAATTTGCCGGCGGCGCGCGCCTGTTCCTTCTGCCGGTTCATCGCCACTTCGAACCCGGCCGAATCGACAGTCACGCCGCGTTCACGGCAGATGTCAGCGGTCAAATCGAGCGGGAAGCCGAAGGTGTCGTGCAGCTTGAAGGCCGTCTCGCCGTTGAACACGCCCTTGCCGTCCATCGCCGCCAGTTCGCTCTCGAGGATGGCCATGCCGTGCTCGATGGTGGAGAAGAACCGATCCTCTTCCTGTTTGAGAACTTCGGTGACGCGCTTCTCGCCGCTGACCAGCTCCGGGTAGGCGCTGCCCATTTCGGCCACCAGATCGGGAACCATGCGATGGAAGAACGCCGCGCGGGCACCGAGCTTGTAGCCGTGGCGGATGGCACGGCGGATGATGCGGCGCAGGACGTAGCCGCGCCCTTCGTTGCCGGGGATGACGCCATCGGCGATGAGGAACGAGCAGGCGCGGATGTGGTCCGCCAACACACGCAGCGACGGGCTGTCCATGTCTGCTGCACTGGTTTCGCGGGCAGCGGCCTTGACCAACGCTTGCAGCAGATCGATGTCGTAGTTGCTGTTGACGTGTTGCAGGACGGCGGTAATCCGCTCCAGCCCCATGCCAGTGTCGACCGACGGTTTGGGCAGCAGATGCATCACGCCCGCCTCATCGCGATTGAACTGCATGAACACGTTGTTCCAGATCTCGATGTAGCGGTCGCCGTCTTCATCCGGCGTGCCGGGCAACCCGCCGGGGATGTGCTCGCCGTGGTCGTAGAAGATCTCGGAGCACGGACCGCACGGCCCGGTGTCGCCCATCATCCAGAAATTGTCGGAGGCGTAACGCGCACCCTTGTTGTCGCCGATACGAATGACCCGCTCGGCCGGCAACCCGATCACCTTGTGCCAGATGTCGTAGGCTTCGTCATCCTCGGCATACACGGTCACCCACAGACGATCTTTCGGCAGTTTGAACACGTCGGTAAGCAGTTCCCAGGCGTACTTGATGGCATCGACCTTGAAGTAGTCGCCAAAGGAAAAATTACCGAGCATCTCGAAAAAGGTATGGTGTCGCGCCGTATAGCCAACGTTTTCCAGATCGTTGTGCTTGCCGCCGGCACGCACGCATTTCTGCGAGGTCGCCGCGCGCGAATAGGGGCGCTTGTCGAAGCCGAGGAAGACGTCCTTGAACTGGTTCATCCCGGCGTTGGTAAACAGCAGGGTCGGATCGTCGTGCGGAACGAGCGAACTGGAAGCCACGATCTGGTGGCCCTTGGACTCAAAGAACTTGAGGAATGTCTCGCGGATTTCGGCGCTTTTCATCGGTTTCGACCCCTAAGGCGGGCGGATTTAAAGAACCGCGAATTCTAGCACCGAATGCGCGCTGCGCCGACGGCCGATCCATCGGCAGGCGTCGCTAAGCTACGGAATGCGCAACAAAATACCCGCCGTAGCGGGTATTAATTCGCGGTTCGGCGAAGATCGGCGCAATGCAATTGTCCAGCCCTGCTACCTCCCCGCTTTCGCCTGCGCCAGCAGTGTTTTCAATACGGCATTCCCGCGCTGCACGGCATGGTCCAGGGCCTCCTTGGCCGGCTTGCGGTTGGCCCAGACCGACTCCAGTTCCTCTTCGACAACGCGCCGTACCGATTCCATCTGCGACACGCGAACGGTCGGCGCGGCCGTCTTGCCCTTGAGTTGATCGTAGGCAATCTGCAAGCCATCCAGATCAGCTTTCAGCAATTTGCTTCCGGCCGCCGTACGCGCCACGCTGGTCATCGGCAGAAAACCGCCGGCCAGCGTCAGGCCGATCTGCACTTCCGGCCCGAGCACGTAGTTGACAAACTTGGCCACGGCTTTCGTTTCCGCCGGTTTCAAGCCTCCGGCCACCCACAGCGAGGCTCCGTCGGCCAGTGTATTCTGCGGCGCGCCGCGCACATCGTCGTGATAGGGCAAAGAGGAAACCCCGACGTCAAGTTTTCCACCTTCCGAGAGCTTGGAATACACCGAAGACGAACTGGTGAGCATGCCGCATTCGCCGTTGGCGAACCGCCGGTCAGCCTCGTCGCGGCGTCCGAAATAGGCGAAGTATTTGCTCTTGTACCAGGAAGCCATCATGGCCACGTGCTTGATCTGCAACAGTCCGTTGAACGCCAGGTTCCCTTTGGCATCATTGACGTCCGCCCCGTTCCAGGCACTGATGTTGTCGATCAGGATCCAGGCCGGCCAGGACGTCGTATAGGGGCATTGGCTCCCGGCGGCAACCAGCTTGCCGGCCGCATCCTGAGTATCGGCCCAGGTCTTGGGCGGCGAGTCGGGATCGAGGCCGGCTTTCCTGAAAGCATCCCTGTTGATATACAGCACCGGCGTCGAGAACGCGACCGGCAGGGCGAACAGTTGCCCCTTGGAATCCACCAGGCTGTCGCGCAACTCCGGAGCCAGCTTGGACGAATCGAACGGAACCTTGGCCTCGCGCATGACCTGGTGCAGGGGCTTGAAACTGGCCTTGGCGGCCATGAAACGGGAATACTCCTCGCGCGTCACGAGGTTGATATGCCGGGGCGCGTCGCCTTCGACGCGGCGCACCAGTTTCACCTCGACGTCCTTGTTCTGCTTGTTGAACCCCTCGACCAGCGGTTCGAGACGCTCGGCTTGCACCTCGTCAAGATGATGCGACAACTCCAGGGAAACGGGGCCGGTTTTCGCTGCGGGAGCAGCCTGCAACGAGAAGGAAAGCGCGATCCCGCATGTCACTATTAATACTCTGGAAAAAAGCATCGCTCTTTCTCCGAACTTGAAATCAAGGGACGAATTATAGGCGCAGGAACGGCCTTGAATAGCCCCTGTTAATTCATCCAGTCCACCTGCACCCCGTGCAACCCCGATTTATGGTAAAAATGCCGAATATTTCATTCACCCTTGGAAAACATCGTGCCAGAGATGTCTCGGACCTCGTTACGGACACTCCTGATTGCGACGGCGCTGGCCGTCGTACTGCCTGGTTGCGACATCATCCAACAGCAGATGGGCATCGAAGATCCGGCCGCCAAGGCGGCCAAGGCCGATGCGGAAGGCCGCGCGGTAGGTGGCGCCTGCCGGCAGTCCGGCCGCGCCATCGAGGACTGCTACGCCATCTACTCGTGGCTACCCAAGGCATCGACCTACGAAGGCTGGCGGGACATGGATGCCTACATGCGGGAGAACAAGCTGGAAACGGTCGAACCGCAGCTTCCTCCGGTCGCTGCCCCGGGCACGAAAAGGCGTACGGCAGCAGACACATCGACGACGTCCAAGAAGCCTGCCGAAAAATAATGCATCCCCGACCTGATGGCGCCACTGCCTGACCCTTATTTCATCCTTAAGGAATGCCGCGACCTCCTCGTACGCCGTATCTGCGACGTTGCCAGGGAGTGCGGGACCATAGACGCGCGGGTTCTAGATGCCGTGGGCCGCGAGATCGGCGATGCGTACGACGAGCTGGCGTCGGCAGGCCAACAAGAGGGGTTCGAGCAGACCCGCGGACTGACGGCGTCGCGCATCTCGTTGGTCGGTAACGACGATCTCGAACTCGACATCCGCATCGGCGAGATCGCCAGCCATCTCAAGGACGATGAGCACATCGACCACTGGCGTGCCCAGCTCCGCTACATGACCCTGTTGCAGCGCCCGGGCATGACGCCGGATAACAACCCGGCGGGGCTGGAAACAATCCGGCGCGGGCTGTGGACCCTCTGCCGGGAAAGCGGCGGCACGCTGAATAAGCAGTTTGAACTGCTGGAACACATCGAGGAAATGCTCAAGCTGAAGCTTCCCGAGATCTATCGGGAACTCAACCGGCTTCTCGAACACCATGGCATCGACCCCGCACCAGTGCAGTTGATCCGACAAGCCGGGAGTACTCGCGGGACTTCCGGCGCTGGACCGGACAACTCGGCAGGTGGTGGCCAGAGCGCCGCGGCAGGCAACGCACTGGCGGCACTGCAGCGAACGATGCAACAACAACTCGGCGGCGACATTCCGTTCTCCGGAGGGTTCGGCAGCAGCGGCGCGGGCAGCAACTTCGCCATTGACGCCTCGGCCATGGTAATGCTCAACCACCTCCTTGAACGCCTTGGCACCATCGAACGGCAGCAGAGTTCGATGATGCTGCAACCGCATGCGGGGAATGACAGCGCAATCCTTCCCCTTCGCCCACTGCGTTCGCAAGACCTGGATCTGCCTGCGGGCAAGCCAACGGCGATCATCCTGGATACGCTCTCACTCATTTTCGAAGCGGTCTTTGCTTCACCCGACGTGCCCGATGTCGTCAAGACGCTCCTCGGCCGCCTGCAGATTCCATTGCTCAAGCGGGCAATCGTCGACCCGACTTTTTTTGCCGACAACCAGCACCCGGCCCGCCGGTTGGTCAACCAGATGGCCCGTGCCACCGTCGGCCTGCCGCAAAACATCGCTCGCGAAACGCCCCTGTGCCTGGATCTCGCCAGGGTGGCCGACGCCGCCCGAACGGCACTGGAGAACACGGACGGCGACCTGGCACCGCATCTTGCCGAACTGAACGCCCTGATCATCAGGCGCGACGAAGCCATTCAGGTCGGCGCGCAACCCTACGTCAGGCAGGTAGCGGAACACGAGAACCGCGAGAATGCGCTGGCCTGCGCCCAGGACTGGTTGCAGAAAACACTCGCGAGGACCAGCGAACCCGCCTTCGTGGGCTTCCTCTCGGTACATTGGGTGCGGCTCATGCAGAGAGCATGCCTTGAGGGGGGCATAACGGGCAAAGAATGGAAGGAAGGCGAAGCCACCATTGAATACCTGCTGTGGAGCATCCAGCCCAAGCAGGCGCCGGAAGAGCGCCAGAAGCTAATGACGCTCATTCCCGCCCTGATAAAGAAGATCACCGCCGGTCTGGACCAACTCGGCGTACCGCAAGAGGCGAGAAAACCTTTCATGGACGCCTGTTTCGCCCTGCAAACCGGCGCCCTGCGTGGCCGGCCGCCGGGCAATGCGCCGCGCCATCCGCAGACGCACTCCGCCGCGCCGAAGCTTACGGCACTCCCCCCGCAGGTTCGCATTCTCGAGGCGCAAGGGAAAATCGTGCACTATCTCGGCCAACCCGTACAAGCGGCGTCGCCATGGCGTAACGGGAAACCGGCCGCCAGTGTCGGAGACTGGCTCAGGTTCGGGATGCCCGATGGAACGATCCTGTGTGGCCGATACTGTTGGCAAGCTACGAATTCGAGAACGATTCTGCTGTACAACCCGGAGTGGGGGTACGCCGTGGCGCTCTCTCCGCACGCTCTTGAACAACAATTGAAGGCCGGCGCAGCACGCGTCGTCTCGAACGCCTCGCTGTTCGACGAAGCGGCGGAACAGGCGCTCGGACGACTGGGTGGCATGAAACGTGAAATGTGAAATTTTTGAAACGTGCAAAACCCACCCTTTCACCTTTCACCCCAACGCCTCCTCCTCCAAAGCGTGTATAATCCACGCCCTATGTCTTTGATTCATAATTTATTTACAGGCGTTTTCGATGCGTTTTGATGAACTCGGCCTCGCGCCCGAGCTGTTGCAAGCTGTTTCCGACGAGGGTTACACCACCCCGACACCGATCCAGGCACAAGCCATTCCGATCGTTCTCTCCGGCAAGGACCTGATGGGCGGCGCCCAGACAGGAACCGGAAAAACGGCCGCTTTCACTCTGCCGTTGTTGCAGCGTATCCTCCCCTTCGCCAGTTCCAGCCCCTCGCCGGCACGACACCCGGTACGCGTGCTGATGCTGGCGCCAACGCGCGAATTGGCCATCCAGGTCTACGAGTCGGTCAAGGGCTATAGCAAGTACATACCGATCCGCTCGCTGTGCGCCTACGGCGGCGTCGACATCAAGCCGCAGATCGAGGAAATCCGCCTTGGCGTCGAAGTACTGGTAGCTACTCCGGGTCGCCTACTCGATCTGGTCGAGCAAAAATGTCTGAATTTCGGGCAGGTGCAGGCACTGGTGCTCGACGAGGCCGACCGCATGCTGGACATGGGCTTCATCCCGGACGTCACGCGCATTATCAACCTGCTGCCCGTGCAGCGGCAAAGTTTGCTCTTCTCGGCCACTTTCTCGGAAGAAATCAAGAAGCTCGCCGACAAGATGCTGCAATCGCCGGTCCTGATCGAAGTCGCCCGGCGTAACACGGTCTCCGAGACCATAACGCACCGCGTCCATCCCGTCGCCGCCGAAGCCAAACGTGCACTGCTGGTCAAACTGCTCAAGTCCTCGGAATTCAATCAGGTGCTGGTATTCACCCGCACCAAGATCGAGACCAACCGCCTGGCCCGCGAACTGCAGCGCGCCGGCATCGCCGCCGACTCGATCCACGGCGACAAGAGCCAACTCGACCGTCTGAAGGCACTGGAAGCCTTCAAGGACGGCTCCACGCTGGTGCTCGTCGCCACCGACGTCGCCGCGCGCGGCCTGGACATCGATGAACTGCCGCACGTGATCAACTTCGAGATCCCGCACACGCCGGAAGACTACGTGCACCGCATCGGCCGCACCGGCCGCGCGGGAAAGCTCGGCACCGCCGTATCGCTGGTTTCTGCCGACGAGGTGCAATACCTCGTAGACATTGAAAAGCTGATCAAGATGCAAATCGAGCAGATTATCGTGCCCGGCTTCGAGCCGGAATACGACTATGAATATCCGCCAAGCGGCAAGAAGAAGCATCACCGCCGCGCGCCTGCTCCATCACCGACCGTAGCGCCGTCTGCACGGCCGCAGCGTGAGCGACCGGGCGGACGCAGCCGCCCCAGCCACATCGCGCCGGACGGGTTCGATTTCAGCAAACCCTACGAAGCAGCGGTACCGCATCCCATTGCCGCCCCCGCGGACATCGAAAAGGCCCGCGCAATGTCACACCTGGAGCACCCGCACAAGCCGCGCCGGGTTGTCGCTGCGCTGCTGGGTGGCATGGGAAAAAAATAGGGCGGCAAAACGCCCGGCTTTTGCCGCGACTCCGGCGAACGCAAAGCCCCGTAACGCTGATTTTGCTGATGCTGCCTTCCGCCGGACTGAAGAAGCCCGGCGCAACCGGAGTCATCCAGTCGGCTTCTTCGCCTTTTCCGGGGCTTCGATCAGCCTGATGATAACCAGCGAGATGTTGTCGCCCTCTCCACCAGCACGCGTCCGCGCCCGGGTGATCAGCTGCTCGGAACTCTCGCGTGCCGAATAGGCAGAAACCAGACTGCCCAGTTCAGCATCGCTGAAATACCCCCAAAGCCCGTCCGAACACAGCACGAATGCATCTCCCGCGCGCAGGTCGTCGGTTTCTCCATGGTCGATGCGTGGAGGCTCGTTCCCGCCAAGCGATGTCAGCAGGATATTGCGGTTGGGATGGACCAGCGCCTGCTCGGGGCTGATCCGCCCTTTGGCCACAAGATCTTCGACATAGGAATGATCGGAGGTGCGAAACACCAGGCGGTTGCCGCGAAAGTGATACAGCCTGCTGTCGCCGCAATGCGCCCAGCTGACCTTGCCGGGCTGCAGCAGCAGCATGACCGCCGTGCTGTGAGGATCCTTCTCGTTGATAAAACGCGAGGCCTTGATCAGCAGATGCGCCTCATTGATGCTCGACTCAAGGAGTTCGCGTGGCAACTCGGTGCGCGCGGAAAACTGTCCGAGGTTGTTTCCCGCCGTGTGAATCACCTGCTGAGCCGCCAGCACGCCCCCCGTGTGCCCGCCCATGCCGTCGGCCACCACGCCCAATGCCACGCCGCCACCCTTGGGATGGGGAATAAGCGCAACGCGATCCTGCTGTTCCTTGCGATCCCCCTGATGCTGGGCGACGCAAGCATCGATCATTATGGCCATGCGGACTATGCGGGCAGTTGGTTGTTCGAAGAAGGCAGGCAGAATAGCACGGCACTCCCTGCCGCCAATCGGCTTCGGATCGCCGTTCGTCCGGGAAGAAATACCGCCCGGCGAACGGGCAACCCGTATCTGGCCGGAAAACGCAAGGAACCTTTCGTTATAATCAGCCTCCATTCAATCACTCCAATCTCATCAGGAAAACAGCCATGGGCAATCGACTCAGCAAAATCGTTACGCGCACGGGAGACGCTGGCACAACGGGTCTTGGCGACGGCAGCCGCGTCACCAAGGATTGCCTGCGCATCGACTGCATCGGCGAGATCGACGAACTCAACTCCACCGTCGGTGTCCTGCTGGCCGAAGAACTGCCGGACGCGGTTCGCCCGGCGCTGCTACGCATCCAGAATGACCTCTTCGATCTTGGCGGCGAGATCTGCATTCCCGGATCGGCCATCATCAGCGAGGACCACGTTATCCGTCTTGAAGAACTGGCCACGCATTTCAATGCCGATCTCGCCCCGCTACGCAACTTCATCCTGCCGGGAGGAACACGCGCCGCGGCACAGGCGCATCTCGCCCGCTCCGTATGCCGCCGCGTCGAGCGCCGCGTCGTCCGCCTGGGGAACAGCGAACCGGTGTCCGAGTTCGCGCGCAAGTACCTTAACCGCCTCTCCGACCTGCTGTTCATTCTCGGCCGCACACTCAACCAGGCGGGCGGACAAGGCGACGTCCTCTGGGTGCAGGCCAAGGACCGCTGATCGCCTGCCCGCAATTAAGGCCTATTTGGTGCATACGACAGATCGGGCGCACTGGTACAGTGCCGGTGTCGCCCGATTCGCCACCTGATAGTGCGTGGCAGTAGTGCACGCGAAATGGCGCGGCTTTTGCTAGGCTGATCCCGTCCCCTTTGCACCGGAGTCTGTCGTGTCGATCCATGTCGCCCTCAACCACGTCACGCACTATCGCTATGACCGGCCGGTCAGCCTCTCTCCACAGGTCGTCCGCCTGCGCCCGGCGCCGCACTCGCGCACACCGATCCTCAGCTACTCGCTGAAGGTCACGCCTGAAGAGCACTTCATCAACTGGCAACAGGACCCCCAGTCGAATTACCTTGCCCGCCTGGTCTTTCCGGAAAAGACACGTGAGTTCAAGGTCGAGGTCGATCTCGTCGCCGAGTTGTCTGTCATCAATCCGTTCGACTTCTTCCTCGAACCGGGCGCCGAACAGTTCCCCTTTGCCTACGAACCGGGATTGCGCCACGAGCTGCTGCCATTCCTGGAAAAACTGCCGGCCACCCCGCTGTTCAAGGCGTTCGTGGATGGAATATCGCGCGATCAGACGCCAACTGTCGACTTCCTTGTCGCGCTCAACCAGCGGGT
>CAZCJW010000010.1:28827-31861 GCA_964499185.1 uncultured Propionivibrio sp.
GGCGCCGGCTGGGTCGGGCTCGATCCGACCTCGGGCCTGTTCGCCGGCGAAGGCCATATCCCGATCGCCTGTTCCCCCGAACCCTCCTCCGCTGCGCCGATCACCGGCTTCACCGACGAGAGCGAGTGCGAATTCACCCACACCATGAAAATCGAGCGCGTGTGGGAAGCCCCGCGCGTCACCAAGCCTTATACCGACAAGCAATGGGCCGACATCGAGTCGCTCGGCCATCGCATCGACGCCGAACTCGACGCCGGCGACGTGCGCCTGACCATGGGCGGCGAACCGACCTTCATTTCGATTGACGATCCGGACGGCGCCGAATGGAACACCGAGGCGCTCGGCCCGACCAAGCGTACGCGCGCCGCCGACCTCTTCCACCGGCTGCGTGAAAAATACGCCCCGCAAGGGCTGGCTCACTTCGGGCAAGGCAAGTGGTACCCCGGCGAGCAGCTACCGCGCTGGGCGCTCAACTGCTTCTGGCGGCGCGACGGACAACCCTTGTGGCGCAACCCGGCGCTAATTGCCGACGAAACCCGGAACTACGGCGCCGACGAAAAACTGGCCGGACGATTTCTGCGCCGCGTCGCCGAACGCCTCGACCTGGCCAGCGAGTACGTTTTCGCCGCCTTCGAGGACGCCTTCTATTACCTGTGGCGCGAACGCCGGCTCCCCACAAACGTCGATCCTTTCGATTCGCGCCTCGATGACCCGCTCGAACGGGAACGCCTGGCGCGCGTCTTCAGCCATGGGATGGACACCGTCGTCGGCCACGTGCTGCCCGTCACGCGCAACGCCGTCAGCGGGCGCTGGCAAAGCGGCCCGTGGTTCCTGCGCAGCGAACGCTGCTATCTGATCCCAGGCGACTCCCCCGTCGGCTATCGGCTGCCGCTCGACTCGCAGCCCTGGGTCGCGAAGTCGGACTACCCGTACATCAATCCACCCGACCCGACGCAATCTTTCCCGCCGCTGCGACCCTATGCCGAGATTCGCAAACAATCGGACGCATCGCTTCCAGAGAGCAGCGAAACCGTCTTTTCCGCCAGCGCGTCTTTCGAGCGTTGGCCGCAAGGCAAGGAATCGGCCGGATGGATCACGCGGACAGCACTCTCCGCGCAAGCGCGTGATGGCGTTCTTTACCTTTTCATGCCACCGACCGGCGCGCTCGAAGACTACCTCGAACTCGTCGCGGCAATCGAAGCCACCGCCGAGGAGCTGTCCACGCCGATCATCCTCGAAGGCTACGAGCCGCCGCGCGATCCACGCCTCGTCAAGCTCAGCGTCACCCCCGATCCGGGGGTCATCGAGGTCAACGTCCAGCCGTGCGCCAACTGGGACGAGCTCGTCGAACGCACGACGCACCTCTACGAAGCCGCGCGTCAGTCGCGCCTGACCAGCGAAAAGTTCATGCTCGACGGGCGCCACACCGGTACCGGCGGCGGCAATCACTTCGTACTCGGCGCGGCCACGCCGCTCGATTCGCCTTTCCTGCGCCGCCCCGACCTGCTGCGCAGCCTGATCGGCTACTGGCACAACCACCCATCGCTGTCTTACCTGTTCTCCGGCCTGTTCATCGGCCCGACCAGCCAGGCGCCACGCGTTGACGAGGCGCGCAACGATGCCGTCTATGAACTCGAACTGGCCTTCCGGCAGCTTCCCGAGGTCGGCACCGACATGCCGCCCTGGCTGATCGACCGCATCCTGCGCAATCTGCTCGTCGACGCCACCGGCAACACGCACCGCGCCGAGTTCTGTATCGACAAGCTCTATTCGCCGGATAGCGCCACCGGACGCCTCGGCCTGCTGGAGATGCGCGCCTTCGAGATGCCGCCGCATGCGCGCATGTCGCTGGCCCAGCAGCTGCTTCTGCGCGCCCTGATCGCCCGCTTCTGGAACAAACCCTACGTGCCGCCGCGATTGGTACGCTGGGGCACCGAGCTGCACGACCGCTTCATGCTCCCGCATTTCGTGCAGCAGGACTTTGACGACGTTATCGCCGAACTCAACGCATCCGGCTACGCTTTCGACGCCGCATGGTTCGCTCCGCACTTTGAATTCCGCTTCCCGCTGCACGGACACTTCAACGCCCAGGGCATCGACATCGAACTGCGCCATGCGCTGGAACCTTGGCACGTCATGGGCGAGGAAGGCGCCATCGGCGGGACCGTACGCTACGTCGATTCGTCGGTCGAACGCCTGCAGGTCAAGGCTACCGGCATGGCCGGCGACCGCTACATTCTCGCCTGCAACGGGCGTCCGGTGCCGCTGCAGAACACCGGGCAGGTCGGCGAATTCGTCGCCGGCGTACGCTACCGCGCGTGGCAACCTCCTTCGTGCCTGCACCCGACCATCGGCGTGCATGCCCCGCTCGTCTTCGACCTGGTCGACACCTGGATGCAACGCTCGCTTGGCGGCTGCCAGTATCATGTCGCCCACCCCGGCGGCCGCAACTTCGAGACCTACCCCATCAATGCCTACGAAGCCGAAGGGCGCCGCCTCGCGCGTTTCACCGAACTCGGCCACACGCCGGGGCGCATCGAGATCGAGGCAGAACCACGCAACGCCAGCTTCCCGTTCACGCTAGACTTGAGGCGAAATTGACGTACGCGTTTTAACCAACAACCCGCCCTCATGCCGCGCTCCCTGCTCGCGAACTATCCGCGCAAGACCGACCGCTTCGACGAGATGCTCGCCGAGAACGGGCAACTGCGACCGTCCTGGCGATCGTTCTTCGACCACCTGGACAGCGCCACACCGGCCCAGATGCGGCACCAGCTCGATTACGTGCGCCGCCGCATCCTGGAGAACGGGGTTACCTACAACGTCTATGCCGATCCGAAAGGCGCTGATCGGCCGTGGGAACTCGACCCGCTGCCGATGATCCTTTCACATACGGAATGGAGCCACATTTCGCTTGCCGTCACACAACGCGCCCGCTTGCTCAACGCACTTCTCGTCGACCTGTATGGCACGCAGAGCCTGCTCAAGGACGGCAACCTGCCGCCGGCGCTGGTCTTCGGACACAACGGCTTTC
>CAZCJW010000011.1:0-31054 GCA_964499185.1 uncultured Propionivibrio sp.
GCCAAGAGGGGCATGCTCGCGCATGCCCCTCTTGGCTTTCCAACATCGCCTCACCCATGACAGCAAGGCGACCCGTCTCAACTCATCACTTCAACATATTCGGCAGCACGGTAATGAACCACGGGAACAAGGTGAGGATAACCAGCGTCACCAGCAGCGCAAACAGATACGGCAGCGACGCTTTCATCACCTTCTCGATCGGCACATTACAAATCGCACTGGCCACAAACAGGTCGAGCCCAACCGGCGGCGTGATGCAACCGATGGCCAGGTTAACCACCATCAACACCCCGAAAAACAGCGGGTCGATACCCAGTGTTATGGCCACCGGCAGGAAAATCGGCGTCAGAATGACCACCGCCGCGGAGGCATTGACCATGGTCCCCGCAATCAACAGCAGCACGTTCATCGCCATCAGGAACATGATCGGCGACGAGGTGAGCGAGACTACGAACTCGCCGAGCCGGTGCGGGATCATCAGGTTGGTCAGCATCCAGCCAAAAACGTTGGCCGCGCCGACGAGCAACATGATCATGGTGGTACCGATGACCGCCTGGAAGATGATTTTCGGGAAGTCGCTGAACTTGAGTTCCTTGTAAATGAACAGCCCGACCAAAATTCCGTAGACCACCGTCACCGCCGCTGCTTCGGTCGGCGTGAAGATGCCGCCGTAAATTCCCCCGATGATGATCACCGGCGTCAGCAAGGCGAAGAAAGACTCCTTGAACGCCACCGCAAGGCGTGCAATCGAGAAACTGCCATCCGCCTCAATGCCGCGCTTTTTGGCCAGATACCAGCTGACGAGCATCATCGAGCCGCCCATCATGGCACCCGGAATGAAGCCTCCGACAAACATGTCGCCGATCGACACGTTACCGATGACGCCAAACACGACCATGGTAATGGACGGCGGGATGACGATGCCGACAACCCCACTCGACGCCACCACACCGGTCGCCCACTCGCGCCCGTAGCCTTTCTTGTCCATGGCCTCGACCATGGTGCTCCCAAGTGCCGCCGTTGTCGCGGCGGAGGAACCCGAAATGGCCGCGAAGAAGCAACCGGACACCGACACCGTCTGCGCCAAGCCGCCGCGGAACGAACCCACGAGGGACTGCGAGAAGTTAACCAGTCGCTGTGTCACACCGCCGGCCGACATGAACGACCCGGCCAGCATGAAGAACGGCACCGCCATGAAGGAGAACGAGTCAATCCCCGAGAACATGATCTGCGTGACCATGACCAGCGGCTTGTCGATGAAGAAGACCAGAATCGTGGCCACCGAAAGTGCCAGCGTAAAGGCAACCGGCACGCCGAGAAAGGTCAGGCCGAGAAAAACAGCCAACAACACATAATCCATGTTTTATCTCCCTGATTAAGTGTGAATTTCTTCGTGTTTATCTTCTTCACCCTTGACGAACCGGATCGTGTCCCGGATCAGGTAAAGCAGCATGAGGGTCGCACTCACAGGAATGACGGCATAGATGTAGCTCATCGAGATTTCCAGGCCCGGCGACTCCTGGAATGTCATGACTTGCACCATCTTGGACCCTTGTACCAGCAGGATCGCGACGAAGAGATATCCGCAAACGAGCGAAAGCAGCTTCAGCAGCTTTCCGACGAAGGTGCCCTTGAAATGGTTTGGCAGGAACTCGACGGACAGGTGTCCGGACTCCCCCATGATCAGCGCGGAACCAAGGAATACGACATAGACGAACAAGTAGCGTGCCAGTTCTTCCGACCACTCCGGCGTATAGCCGAATCCGTAGCGCGTAATGACTTGCGCGAAAATCGTCACCAGCATGATCATCATGGCGACGAACGAGAACCAGTAAAGTACTGATCTCACCTTGCCCAAAATTGCATCAAGCATTGTTTCCCCTCCTACAAAAAAACCCGGACAGTACTACTGCCCGGGTTCCAGTATTGACCGACCTATTAGTTCTCCAGCGCCCGGATCTTGTCGATGTTGGCCTGGCCGACGGTCTTGGCGAGATCCTTGTAAACGGACGCGGTGGCATCGATAAACGGCTTGCGGTCAACCGTGATCACTTCCATCTTGCCGGTCTGCTTGATCTTGTTCCAATACTCGGTATCTTCCGATTCGGAAAGCTTGCGCTGCCAGGCAATCGCTTCCGTCGCCGCGGACTGGATGATGGCCTGCTGCTCCGGCGTCAGCTTCTTCCAGGTCGCCATGGAGATCAGGAACGGTTCGGCGGCATAGGCATGCCCCGTCAGCGAAGCGTACTTCTGCACTTCAAAGAAGCGCTTGGTAAAGATGTGCGCACTCGGGTTCTCCTGGCCATCGACAACGCCAGCCTGCATACCGGAGTACAACTCTGCAAAAGACATCGGCGTCGGCGAAGCACCCAGGGCCTTCATCATTTCGACGTAGACCTTGTTGTTCATGACGCGGATCTTCAAGCCTTTCATGTCGGCGGGCGCCTTGATCGGCCGGGTGTTGTTGGTCATGTGGCGGATGCCGTTTTCCATGTAGCCCAACATTTTGAGACCCTTGGCCTCGAGAGGCTTGGCCAGTTCCATGCCGACGGTGTCCAGCGCCTTGTAGGCGTGTGCGCGATCCTTGAACAGGAAGGGCATGTCGAAGATGGCCATCTGCGGCTGGAAGGTTCCCAACTCGGCCGTACCAGTCAGCGTCATGTCGACGGTGCCATAGATCAGACCTTCAATCAGCTCTTTTTGCGTGCCCAGCGAGGACGACGGGAAGACCTTGACTTCGATGTCGCCCTTGGATTTTTGCTTGACCAGCTCGGCGAAATGATCTGCGCCCCTGCCGTAAGGATTGGTCGACTCGGCAATATGACCCAACTTCAGGACGGTAGCCGCCATGGCCGAACCGGTAATAGCGAGCGACAATGCCAGCACTGAAAGCATCCCAAACCGTTTTTTCATAAAACCCCTCCAAAAAATAGATGATGCAACGAAAGCTACAGAAGACTTCTTCACATCATGGGATAACCCACGAAAATATCTTATAACAAATTTTTATCGACGTGCACATTTTTTTTCTTAAATTTTTTATCGTGAGTACAAGTACCCACTTTTGCACCGGGAACACTCAAGGGAGCACACTATATTGTGGCGTTAGCGCCCCTCGTACCGGGAATCAGGATTCGGATCGAAGAGACGCCGAGCGGGCGTGTGCGAAAAGACCTTCGCCATGAGCAAGAACGGATGCGATGCAACCCAGCGCCTTTGACCCGGCCTGGGAAACGCGTATCAGACTGGTGCGTTTCTGAAAATCGTAAACACCGAGCGGCGAAGAAAAACGCGCACTGCCGGAAGTCGGGAGAACATGGTTCGGCCCTGCGCAGTAATCCCCGAGGGATTCCGAGGTATACGGCCCAATGAAGATTGCGCCTGCATTGCGGATTTTATTGACCCAATGATCCGCATCGGCAAGTGAAAGCTCAAGGTGCTCAGGAGCAATTCGATTGGCGATGGCACATGCCTCTTCCAGGTCACTCACCTGAATCAATGCGCCGCGGTTCTCCAGGGCGCAACGAATGATCTCCTTGCGAGGCATGGTCGGCAACAATTTCTCGATCGACTTCGCGACTCGGTCAATGTAAGTTGCATCCGGACAAAGCAGGATGGACTGTGCGAGTTCATCGTGCTCGGCCTGCGAAAACAGGTCCATCGCCACCCAATCGGGATCGGTCAGCCCATCGCAGATTACCAGTATCTCCGAGGGGCCGGCCACCATGTCGATTCCAACGACACCGAATACGCGGCGCTTGGCCGCGGCAACATAGGCATTGCCAGGACCAACAATTTTGTCGACCGGCGGAACGCTTCGGGTTCCGTACGCCAGCGCGCCGATCGCCTGGGCGCCGCCGATGCAGAAAACGCGATCCACCCCGGCCAGCGCGGCGGCTGCCAGGACCAGGGGATTGCGTTCGCCATCCGGTGTCGGGACAACCATGATCAATTCGCCGACGCCGGCCACTTTCGCAGGAATGGCGTTCATCAACACCGACGACGGGTAAGCCGCCTTTCCGCCGGGCACATAAAGCCCCACCCGGTCAAGCGGGGTCACTTTCTGCCCGAGCAAAGTCCCGTCGGCTCCCGGACCGCTTTCTTCATACTGCCAGCTCAACAGCGGCTGGTGTTGATGATAGGCCGTGATTCGTTGCGCTGCGGCTTCAAGCGCCGTGCGCTGCTCTATCGGCAGGCCATTCAGCGACCGTTGCAGTTCGTTTTGAGACAATTCGAGCTCGACCAGCGATTTAGCCGTCAGCCGATCGAAACGATTGGTGTATTCGACAACAGCCTCGTCGCCCCTCACCTTGATGTCCGCCAAGATGGCAGCAACCACCTGATCGACCGAGGCATCCTGAGTCCCCTCAAAGGCAAGCAGAGAATCAAGCTGTTGCTCGAAACCAGCGTCAACGCTGGAGAGACGCTTGATGGCTATCACGACCCGACCGCCCTGGCAATGGAATCCATGATCGGAACGAGTTTTTCCCGCTTGAGCTTCAGCGCCGCCTGATTGACGATCAGGCGCGACGAGATGTCAATGATGTGTTCGACGGCTACCAGATTGTTGGCTTTTAGCGTGCCCCCCGTTGATACGAGATCAACGATCGCATCGGCCAGTCCCGCGAGCGGCGCGAGCTCCATCGAGCCATAGAGCTTGATCAGGTCGACATGCACTCCTTTGGCCGCAAAATGCTCGCGGGCAATGTTGATGTACTTGGTCGCGACCTTAAGCCGAGCCCCCTGGCGCACGGCGTTTTCGTAATCGAAACCCGCCGGTATCGCCACCATCATGCGGCACTTGGCAATTTTCAGGTCAAGTGGCTGGTAAAGCCCTTCTCCACCGTTTTCGATCAGCACGTCCTTGCCGGCCACGCCGATATCCGCTGCCCCGTATTGCACGTAAGTCGGCGCATCGGTGGCGCGCACGATGACGACCCGCACATCCTCGCGATTGGTGGGAATGATCAGCTTGCGCGAGGTTTCCGGATTTTCCAGCGGCTCGATGCCGGCCTCGGCCAGCAACGGCAAGGTTTCTTCAAAGATTCGGCCCTTAGAAAGGGCAATGGTGATGCCATCCACGGGAAATTTCCTGCCTGATTAAAGCGACGATTCTACCGTAACCCCAGACAGAACGACGCCTTGCGGAAAAGTCGCCATTCCCCAAGCGGGGCGCAACCGATGACCATGAGGGAACACAGATGCGAAGAAGGCCCCGGTATTTTCCGGAGCCTTCTTCACTGGCAGTACTGCGCGCCGCTTACTTCATGAAACCCTCGATCATCCCGCCGTATTGCACCATAACCGGGGCAAACACGAGGGAAACGATGGTCATCAACTTGATCAGGATGTTCATCGACGGCGAGGAGGTGTCCTTGAAAGGGTCGCCAACGGTATCGCCGACCACAGCGGCCTTGTGCGCAAGACTGCCTTTACCACCGTGAAATCCTCCTTCGATGTACTTTTTCGCGTTATCCCAGGCACCACCGGAGTTGGCCATGAAAATGGCCAGCAACACGCCGGTAACCAGCGCTCCGGCAATAAACCCGGCCAACGCGGCCGTTCCGAGAATCAGCCCCATGGACAACGGCAGGACGATGGCCAGGGAACCGGGTAGCACCATCCTTTTCAACGATGCCGCCGTCGAAATATCAACACACTTGGCGTAATCCGGCTTTCCCTTGCCTTCCATGATGCCCGGAATGGAGCGGAATTGACGGCGCACTTCCTCGATCATGTCGGTAGCTGCTTCGCCCACCGCATCCATGGTCAGCGCGGAGAAAAGGAACGGAATCATCGCGCCGAGCATCAATCCAGCCAAGGTCAGCGGATTCAGCAAGTCAATGCTCTTCAAACCGACGGCCTGAGCATAGGCAGCGAACAATGCCAGCGCCGTCAGCGCCGCAGAGCCAATGGCAAATCCTTTGGCAATTGCGGCGGTGGTGTTGCCGACAGCATCGAGCTTATCGGTGATGGCGCGTATACCCTTTGGCATTTCCGCCATCTCGGCGATTCCGCCCGCATTATCGGAAATCGGGCCGTAGGCATCGACCGAAACCGTAATCCCGGTAATTGACAGCATCCCCACCGCGGCCAGCGAAATACCGAACAGTCCCATCATCGGATCAGCCGCCCCTCCCATGACGAAGTACGAGACTAGCATCCCGCCGCACATGCACACCATTGGCCACATGGTGGAATACATCCCGATCGCCATCCCGGAGATCAGCGTGGTTGCCGGACCGGTCTCGGACTGCCGGGCAATGTTCTTGACGAAGCGATAGTCGCCGGACGTGTAGATTTCCGTGATCTTGCCGATAGCCATACCGGCAACAAGACCGGCGGTGAGTGCAGCGAACGCCTTCAGATTACCGAAAACCATTTGGCTCAGGACGCCGGCCGCCACTGTGGTGATACCGCCCGCCACATAGGTGCCCAGATTGAGCGCCGCCTGGGGATTATCCCCTTTGCTCGCCCGTGCAATCAGGATGCCGATGATGCAGGCCAGGATTCCGAGCCCGCACAATCCGAAGACATAAAGAACGCCTTCGCCGCTCTTGAACAGAACAGCTCCCAGAGCCAGGGCGCCAATAATCGAGCCGACATAGGACTCAAAAAGGTCAGCCCCCATACCGGCAACGTCGCCCACGTTGTCGCCCACGTTGTCTGCGATAACCGCCGGGTTCCGTGGATCATCCTCAGGGATGCCGGCTTCGACCTTGCCGACCAGATCGGCACCCACGTCCGCCGCCTTCGTGTAGATACCGCCTCCCACCCGCGCGAACAGCGCGATCGAGCTGGCACCCAGACCGAATCCGGTGATATAGCTCACGTTCTGATCAAACAGAAGATAGAGGAATCCAAGCCCGAACATCCCGAGGCCGGCCACCGACATGCCCATGACGGCACCGCCGGAAAACGCAACACGCAACGCCGCGCCCATGCCGTCTTGCGCCGCCGCCGCCGTGCGGACGTTGGCCTTGGTAGCCACCTGCATTCCGCAGAACCCGGCCAGTATCGAGCAACAGGCTCCGCCAAGGAAGCACACCGCCGTCTGCCAGTTGATGAACAATGAGAGCACCACAAAAACAATGGCGATGAACACAAAAAGGTAGCGATACTCACGATAGAGGAACGCCATGGCCCCTTCGTGAATATAGCTCGCGATTTCCCGCATGCGGGCATTGCCGGCATCAGCCTTGCTGATCCCGACGCTCAGCACATAAGCAAACACAAGCGCTACCACCCCCGAGAGAGTGGCAATGATCAAATAGTTGTTCAAGACAATGGCCTCCTATAATGGTTTTCTTCGATTGGGAAAATACGAAAGGGGTCAAATGTTGGTGGAAGACCACCACGAGTTGTTCTTGTGACGAAGCCGATCGGAGGCAATAAATCCGTCGAGCATGAGAGAAAGAGTCAGATAAACGCCCACGCTTCGCTCCTCAAATAGTTATTCGCGCTTCTGATTCGCTTGCTGCAGCAATTCGGAATATAGCCGATTATCGAGCACTTCCGTATAGCAAGCCTGCAAAAACGACCATGCCGAAAGAGTTGATCGCACGCAGGCGAGCGTAAGCCAAAGCTCAGATACTCGAAGTCCCCTGCCAAACGCAGAATCAATAAACGGATACTCTTCGAATCACATCTTTTGATACGCTGCTCGGCAACTTCTCGAACCGGTCGCTGCCACCGAAAGAAAGCCGCTCGGTTTCTCCGCAAAAATAGAGCCCGACCAGCCTTACAACGGAGTGTGACGATGGAGCAGCCTTTTTTGGACGACGCTGTTCCTGTTGAATCTGAAACCGTGCAGCCAGTCGACCGAAGCAACTGGCATCCCTGTGTTTTCTTGTATATATCGCAGTGAAGTTTACAACGCCAACCCGATGATCACAATACGCTCAACGTAACAATAACGCATAACATGGTGCGTCATATGCACTAGTGGTCACAGCCCGGCGTCGCAGACTCGGCGTTAGATAGAGGAAAGCTACCTGACTCGTCTTACGCGGGCTCCTAGGCGCGACAACTTTTCCTCGATGCGTTCGTAACCCCTGTCGAGATGGTAAATGCGCTCGATCAGGGTTTCTCCCTGAGCCACCAAGCCAGCGATGGCTAGGCTGGCGGAAGCCCTCAAATCCGTCGCCATGACCGTCGCCCCGTCGAGTTTGGAGACGCCGGTGACGAGCGCGTTGTTTGCGTCGATCCGGATATCCGCGCCCAACCGAATCAGCTCGACAGCGTGCATGAAGCGATTCTCGAAGATCGTCTCACGAATGACGGCGGAGCCTTCCGCCACGCAGTTGATTGCCATGAATTGCGCCTGCATATCGGTTGGGAAAGCCGGATAAGGTGCAGTGCGAACACTCACGGCCTTGAGCCGCTTCGGCGCCTTGAGAGCGATCGCGTCGGCATGGCAATTGATCTCGCAGCCAGCCTCGCGCAGCTTGTCGACAACAGAATCCAGAAAAGTTGCCGAGGTGCGGGTCAAACGTACCTCTCCGCGTGTCGCCGCAGCCGCGCACAGATAGGTGCCGGTTTCGATGCGGTCGGGCATCACCGCATGGACCGCCCCATGTAACTTGTCAACGCCCTGCACCCGGATGCAATCAGTTCCGGCGCCATTGATCCGCGCCCCCATGGAAATGAGGCAGTTAGCAAGATCTACGACTTCCGGTTCGCGGGCCGCATTCTCGATAACAGTTTCCCCGTCAGCCAGCACGGCCGCCATCATGAGATTTTCCGTACCGGTCACCGTGACCATGTCGGTCACGATGCGCGCGCCCTTCAGGCGTCGGGCTTTAGCATGCACATAACCGCCTTCGACCTTTATGTCGGCCCCCATCGCCTGCAAGCCCTTGATGTGCTGATCGACCGGCCGGGCTCCGATAGCGCAACCTCCAGGAAGGGATACGCGCGCCTCGCCGCACCGTGCCAGCAACGGACCAAGGACAAGGATCGAGGCGCGCATGGTCTTGACCATATCGTACGGAGCGAAAGGATTGTTCAGTCCGCAGCTGTCCAGAACCAGCGAGTCGTTGCCATCCATCGTCACGACGACGCCCATCTGCCCGATCAGGCGCAGCATCGTCGAAATATCGTTCAAATGGGGAATGTTGGACAACTGCAGCGTGTCTCCGCACAGCAGACTGGCACAGAGAATCGGCAACGCCGCGTTTTTTGCTCCGGAAATAGCCACCTCACCGACGAGCGGCACCCCGCCTTCGATCAACAGCTTATCCACGAAGAGCACTCCACTCTTCAGGCGTGATGGTTTTCATCGACAAGGCATGCAGTTCGCCACTGTCGAAATAGGAGCGCAAGAGCGTATTGACCATCTGTTGGCGCTGCACTCGGGTCTTGCCGACAAACTCCGTGCTGACAACCAGCGCTTCGAAATGTTCGCCATCACCCTCGACATGCAGAGATTCGCAGGGAAGCCCATCGGCGATGATTTTTTTGACCTGCTCGGATTGCATCATGATTTAGTACCTCAGCTTGTAGCCTTTGCGCAAAAGCGCCAGAGTGGTGAGCCCCACCACGAGAAATGACGCGGAAGTTATTCCCAGACTGACCACGGGGGACACGTCCGAAACCCCGAAAAATCCGTACCGAAATCCGTCAATCATGTAAAAGACTGGATTGAGATGGGACACTTCCTGCCAGAAAGGAGGGAGTGAATGGATTGAAAAGAAAACGCCGGAAAGCATGGTCAGTGGCATGATCAGGAAGTTCTGGAAAGCCGCCAACTGATCGAATTTGTCCGCCCAGATGCCGGCAATCATCCCAAGCGAGCCCATGATTCCGCCGCCGATCATGGCAAAAACGAGTACCCAGACAGGCGAGACGAGCTCGAGCGCGGCGAACCACCCGGTCACCGCCAAGACACCGACGCCAACCATCAACCCGCGCAGCAAGGCCGCCGTCACATAGGCCAGATAGAACTCCCCATAGGAAATGGGCGGCAACAGAACAAAAATGATACTGCCGGTCACCTTGGCCTGGATGAGGCTGGACGAACTGTTGGCGAACGCGTTCTGCAGCACCGACATCATGACCAGACCCGGCACCAGGAATGCGGTGTAGCGGAGACCATTGATCTCGACACGACTCTCCAGCACATGGGCAAAAATAAGCAGGTACAACAAGGCCGTCAGAACCGGAGCCGCCACGGTCTGAAAAGCGACCTTCCAGAATCGCAGCACTTCCTTGTACAGGAGTGTACGGAAACCACTCATCGCACCACCCCGGATTGCCCGGCATCACGCCCGCGCATCACGTCGACGAACACGTCCTCCAGATCAACCTCGGTCATCCTCATGTCTTGGATCGTGCCTCCCGATTGCCGAATCACCGCAAGCAATGGTTCGACCTCGTCATAGCTCGCAAGATGAAAATTGAGGTATCCGCCGCTCGATGACGCCCGTTCCCGGATGGCTGCCGGAAGATTCTCCCCGTTGGCCAGGCGCAAACTCAGTGTGTGCCCTGAAAATCGATCCAGCAGATTGCGGGTTGAATCCAGTGCTACGATGTTCCCCTGCTTGAGCATGGCAATGCGCCCGCAAAGCTCTTCTGCCTCTTCCAGGTAGTGCGTGGTCAGAATGACCGTATGCCCCTCGTTGTTGAGCCGCCGGACAAATTGCCACAGTCCCTGGCGCAGTTCCACGTCCACTCCTGCTGTCGGCTCATCGAGCACAATCACCGGAGGCTTGTGCACTAACGCCTGAGCCACCAGAACCCGCCGCTTCATGCCTCCCGACAGACGTCGCATATTGGTATCCGCCTTGGACGTCAGATCAAGGTTGTCGAGAATCTCGTCGATCCAGTCATCGTTCCTGCGAATGCCAAAATAGCCGGACTGAATACGCAACGTTTCACGCACCGTGAAAAACGGATCAAAAACCAGTTCCTGCGGAACCACGCCCAATTGCCTGCGCGCTTCGCGATAATCCCCCTGCACATCGAAACCCATCACGCTCAATTGTCCAGCATCCGGACGAACCAGGCCGGCCAAGCATGAAATCAGCGTCGTCTTGCCTGCGCCATTAGGCCCGAGCAGCCCAAAAAACTCGCCTTCTGATATTTGAAGACAAACACCATCAAGCGCCTTCAGGCTACCGAAAGTTTTGGTAATTTGCTGAATTGAAACAGCGACGCCCATGGCATCCTGCGCTGAGGGAAAACGATAAGCGATGGTCAGGCGAGAGGAAGAGCGTCGGAAACGCCATACAGTCCCGCAAGGCTGAGCAGACCTGCCGGAGGATTGGCTAGGCGCAATTGAACGCCGCGCCCGTTGGCAGTACGCAACAACCCAAAAACAACCCCGAGCGCGGACGAATCGGCATCTTCCACAGAACCAAGATCCAGCAATACTTCGTTGCCAGACTCCGACAGCAACAAACCGCGGCCTGCTTCAAGAAGTGCGCGTGCGTCAGCAATCAACATCGGCCCGGTCACGCGGTAGCGATTCTCTTCCCTTTCGATCATTTCTTGCCGGATTCGAGTTGTTTGTTCTTGGTGGACAGCATCTGGATCAGACCGTCAACGCCATTGGCCCGCACTTCCTGCGTAAAGGTATCCCGATAATTCGTCACCAGACTAACTCCGGCAACAATCACGTCGTAAACCTTCCAGCCCTCCTGCTGCTTCTCCAGCGAGTAATCAAGCTGGACCGGCTTGCTGCCCGGCTGCAGGATTTCTGTCCGGACGACGACGTCAGCGTCACCCCCCGGCATTTTGGTTGGCTTGTAGCGAATCGTTTGATCCCGGTAGCTGGTCAAGGCATTCGAATACGTCCGGACGAGCAGCGTCTTGAATTCCTCCGACAGTCGCTTCTTCTGCTCGGCGTTCGCCTTGTTCCACTCCTTGCCCATGGCCAGCGCCGTCATGCGCTGAAAATTGAAATGCGGCAGAACCTTGACTTCGACAAGTTCGATGGCCTTGCGCGTATTACCGTTCTGAATATCCTTGTCCTGACGCACGATGGTCAGGACCTCCTCCGTGACCTTCTTGATCAGGGCATCGGGAGATTCGTCTTGCGCAAAGACGGAAGAAGCCGACAGCAACAGCCCGAAAAGGAACGAAAACAAGCACTTCATAGTTTCTGGCTTCCAAAAAGATGCATCGCGTTTGTACCCACTAATCCTCGAGGGGTGGGGGATTCCCGTCATAGATGACGCTGCGCCGATTCTGGAAATAGGCATTGCGTATGTAGTCGTATTTGTCGAACGCCGCTTGCTCCACAACCTTGTCCGCCGGCAGAAGGCTGGCCCGCAGATCAATGAAACGAATACCCATCAGCGTATTGCGCGTGGCAACGTGATCGACGTGCCCAACCGGATCGACCGAAGCATCGACCGCGAACCCGAACGTGTCGCGTACATTGCGCGGCCCGAGGACAGGCCAGAATAGGTAGGGACCACCCTCAACGCCCCACCTACCGAGCGTCTGACCAAAATCCTCCGCATGCTTTTCCAGTCCGATTTCGCTGGCCACGTCGATCAGGCCAACGATACCAACCGTCGAATTGACCAGGACCCGGCCAATATCCGAAAACCCTTCAGCAGGCTTGCCTTGCAGGAAATTGTTTACTGCTATCCAGATGTCGGCAATATTGCCGAAAAAATTGCCAACACCGGCCTTGACAGGATCGGGCGCCACTTTATCGTAGCCCTCAGCCACCGGTTTCACGACAACGTCAATCCCTTCATTGACCGAGAACATGACGCGGTTGAAGCCTTCGAACGGATCCTTCGGATTACTCGCCGTCGTCGCACACCCCGACAGGCCGATCATAAGCATGACTGCCGCAGCGATACCAGTTACACGTTTCACGACATGACTATTCACGAACAATCCCTTCCTGTCATTTTCCGTCCGGAGTTTCAGACGCCTTGTTGAACATGAACTGGCTAATAAGCTTTTCCAACACCACTGCAGACTGAGTCTTGGCGACTACATCACCAGGCTTTAGCATCTTCTCATCGCCCCCGGCATCGAGACCGATGTATTGCTCCCCCAGCAAGCCCGCTGTCAGGATCGACGCGAAGGTATCCTTTGGAAACTGGTACCGACTGTCGATCGTCAATGTAACCAGAGCTTCGTATGCTTGCGGATCGAAACGAATATCCGTCACGCGGCCGACCACCACCCCTGCACTCTTTACCGGACCGCGTACCTTCAGGCCACCGATGTTATCAAACTTGGCGGTCAGCTGATACGTTTCGGCAAAGTTGGCCGACGAAAGGTTCCCCACCCGGAGCGCCAAAAACAGCACGCCAGCAAAACCGATGGCAACAAAGAAACCCACCCACAAATCAAGCAGCTTGCGATTCATCAATTCCCCCGGAACATGAACGAGGTCAACACGAAATCCAGCGCCAGGATGGCCAACGCCGAATACACCACCGTTCTCTTGATAGAGGCGGAAACACCTTCCGCCGTCGGAACGGCATCGTAGCCCTCAAAAACGGCAATCAAGGACACGGCGGCCCCGAACACGAAACTCTTGACGATACCGTTCCATACGTCAAAGCGAAAATCCACGGAACCTTGCATCTGTGACCAGAAAGCACCCTCATCGACACCGATCAGGACCACACCGATCAGGTAACCGCCGAAAACGCCGACAGCCGAGAATAGCGCAGCCAGCAGCGGCATGGAAATGACACCGCCCCAGAAGCGGGGGGCAACGACCCGGGCAATTGGGTTGACCGCCATCATGTCCATTGCCGTCAGTTGCTCGGTCGCCTTCATCAACCCAATCTCGGCCGTAATCGAGGAACCCGCACGCGATGCAAAAAGGAGCGCAGAAACGACCGGCCCGAGTTCGCGTGTCAGTGACAGCGCGACCAAAACCCCAAGGGCCTCGGATGATCCGTAGCGCTGCAGTGTTTCATATCCCTGCATGCCCAGCACCATACCGATGAATAAACCGGAAACAAGTATGATCAGCAGTGACTGGAATCCAACAAAATAGATCTCGCGAATCGTCAGATGCAGGCGACGGAACGACTGCCCGGAGTACATCAGGATCATCATGAAGAAACGGGCGGCAAACCCCAGCGTCTGCAACGCATTGTTCATGCGATGGCCGGCAGACCGCACCAGTTCGATTACGGCCGAAAACGCTCCGTTAAGCATTGGCCGTCTCCCGCATCAATTCCTGCTCGAAAGGAACCGCTGGGTAATGGAAATGCACAGGCCCATCGGCCTCGCCGAAAACGAACTGATGGACGAACGGATCGGCGGACGCACGAATGTCCTCCGGCGTGCCTTGTGCGACGATCTGCCCGTCGGAAACGAAATAAACATAATCGACGATCAGAAGCGCCTCCTGTACGTCGTGCGTTACCAGAATCGTGGTTGCTCCGAGCGCATCGTTGAGCTTACGGATCAACTGCCCGATAACTCCCATTGAAATCGGATCGAGGCCGGCGAAAGGCTCGTCGTACATGATCAACATCGGATCGAGCGCGATCGCCCGCGCCAACGCCACCCGGCGCGACATGCCACCAGAAAGCTCGGCCGGCATCAGATGATGAGCGCCACGCAGCCCTACCGCGTTGAGCTTCATCAAAACCATGTCACGGATCACTTCTTCCGGCAGGTCCGTATGCTCCCGCATCAAATAGGCCACGTTGTCGAACACCGAGATGTCGGTAAACAGCGCGCCGAACTGGAAAAGCATGCCCATGCGCCGACGCATGGCGTACAGTTCATCGTGCTTCATCGCGGGAACGGATTGGCCGTCGACCAGCAACTCTCCGCTGGTGGGTTTGAGCTGGCCGCCGATCAGGCGTAGCAGCGTGGTTTTTCCGCACCCGGAATTCCCCATGATCGCAACGAGCTTCCCACGGGGAATCTCCATGTCGATTCCCTTGAGGATCGAACGATCGTCATAGGCAAAATTAACGTCAGTGATCTTGACCAAGCTGTCCGCCGGCACCGCAGTATCCCGAGACAAAAATAAGCGCGGATTATACCCTAACCCAAACGCCTATCTGAAACCCGCGTGAGCGCTGTTCGAAAATGCTGGATACCGTTATGTCAACAGGGCATCGACTAACGCACACTTATGAAATAATCAAACAATGACCCCGCGGATTGAAGACGCAATCACATGACCGACCCCTCATCGACAACAGCCTTGGACAAGCCGCTGCTGCTCGTCGTCGACGATGACCCGCTCATCACAGACACGCTGCTCTACTCCCTCGGTACAACATTTGAGGTCATCACCAGCCATGCTCGTCCGCATTGCACCCAGTTGCTACGGCAACTGAAACGCATGCCCGAACTGGCCCTTGTCGATCTTGGCCTGCCGCCATTTCCGCACCGGCCGGACGAAGGCTTTGCGCTAATCTCGGACCTGCTCGCCATCTCTCCGAACATAAAGATCGTTGTGCTATCCGGGCAGGGCGACGCGGGCAATGCCCGCCACGCCCGCGCACTCGGGGCCGCTGACTTTGTCGCCAAACCCTGCAGCCCCCGGGATCTCCGCCTGATTCTTGAGCGTGCACTGAGCTACGGCGCCCTCGAAAAACGCCAGACACCCCCATCAACACCGCAACTGCTTGGTAACAGTCCGGCGATCGAAAAGCTCAGGCGCCAGTTGCAGCAGTATGCAGATTCTCCGTTTCCCGTCCTGATCGAAGGGGAATCGGGCACCGGCAAGGAGATTGTGGCCAGCAGCTATCTTCATCACAACACCAAGCGTAGCAGCAAGCCGTTCCTTGCATTGAACTGTGCGGCCATTTCGCCGACCCTTGTTGAACCCACGCTCTTCGGCTACGCGAAAGGCGCTTTTACTGGCGCCGCCACGGCCAGATCGGGTTACTTCGAAGAAGCCGCCGACGGAACGCTGTTTCTTGATGAAATCGGCGAACTGCCGCTCGAACTGCAGGCCAAGCTGCTCCGCGTCCTCGAAAACGGCGGATTCCATCGGGTCGGAGAGACCCAGGAGCGCACCAGCCGGGCGCGCGTCGTCGCGGCCACCAACCGCGACTTGCGCAAGGAGGTCAAAGCCGGCAATTTCCGCGCCGACCTGTATCACCGGCTGTCCGTATGTACGGTCAGCGTCCCGCCATTGCGCGAGATGGGGGACGACAAGCAGTTGCTGCTCGATCACTTCCGCCAGCTTTACGCGACCCAATCGCAAAATTCGCCTTTCGAGTTTTCCGAGGCGGCAAAGCGGTTATGGGCCGGCTACACTTTTCCTGGCAACGTGCGGGAACTTCGCAACATCGTCATTCGCCTCACAGCCAAGCATCCGGGCCATACTGTCACCCACACCGAACTGGAAGCGGAGCTGGATCTGCAGGACGAACAAGCTCCGGAGTGCCCAGAACCGCCGCCGGAAGAGGAGAAGGAGAACCACGCCCTGCTGGCTTCGGCAATCAGCCGCCTGCAGGAACAGCAGCCATTTAGCCTCGATCAGCTGTTGACCGACACGGAACACAGCTACATCGAAGCGGCACTGCGCCTGGCCAATGGCAACGTAAGCCAGGCCGCCCGCCTGCTTGGCATCAACCGCACAACGCTCTACAACCGTATGGAATCCATGACCCGGGAGCCGTGATGTATCTTGAACATTTCGGGCTGCGCGAGGCACCGTTCAGCATTACTCCGCACACGGAGTTCTTCTTTGCCGGCGCCAATCGCGGCAACACGCTCGAAGCGCTGATCTACGCCATCACTCACGACGAAGGCATCGTGAAGGTCAGCGGCGAAGTCGGCAGCGGCAAGACCATGCTCTGCCGGATGCTCCTGGAAAAATTGCCGAACCACGTCGAAACGGTTTATCTGGCTACTCCATCGCTATCGCGCGAGGAGATCCTGCATGCCATTGCCGACGAATTGAAGATCGAACTGCCTGTAATGCGCGCGCATCAAATGATGCGCGCCCTGCAGGAGCGCTTGCTGGAAATCTACGCATCCGGTCGACTGGTGGTCGTGATGATCGACGAAGCCCATGCCATGCCGGCTGAAACACTCGAGGAAATCCGCCTGCTCTCCAACCTTGAAACGAACCGGCACAAGCTCCTGCATATCGTTCTTTTCGGCCAGCCAGAACTCGACGAACGCTTGAGCGAGAAAGACCTGCGCCAGCTGAAGGACCGCATCACACACAATTTCGCCCTGGAACCGCTGCGTCATGACGACATCGGCAATTACCTGATGTTCCGTTTGCGTGCCGCAGGATATCGTGGCCCGGATTTATTCACCGCGAGCGCCATCAGGATGGTCAGCAAGGCGTCGCAAGGACTCACGCGTCGAATCAACATCCTGGCAGACAAGGGACTGCTATCGGCCTTCGCGGACGGCCGGCACCTGGTGGACAACCGCCAGATGAGGGCCGCCATTCGCGACGCCCAATTGACCCCCATGCAGGACTACCGGAAGCGGAGCGTGCTGACGGTTTCCGCCATCGTGGCAGTACTCTTGCTGGCTTTCGCCATGTGGCACGTCGCAACCCCACAAGCTCCGATAGCAGCAAAGGAGTCCGTCCGGTCGGACGAGAACAAGAATGCTGTTTCCACGGCTCCCGTGGCTCCGATCGCGGCAGATAACGCGCGGGCAACCGAGACCACCACTGCCGCACCAACCACCGCCGGGACACCAGCGGCAACGCCGACCAGCTCTCCGACGCTCGCAGAAAGAATTGCCGCCACGGAGAAATGGCTCGACGAAACACCGGATACGCACTATTTCATCCAGCTTCTCAGTACGGATGGAAACAGCGACGCCGACGTCCAGCTCTTTGTCGACGGCCTCATCAACAAGGTCGATCCTGCGCAGATTCGCGTCTACAGATCAAGACTGAGCGGACGCGATCGCATCGGTGTCATCTACGGAGACTACGCCACGCGGGAGGCAGCCAACTCCGATCTGGCCCGGCTGTCCGCCATCAACCCGGCCGGCAACCCCTACATCCGGACGGTGGGCAAACTAAAATGACAACGCCGGACCGACCTCCGGACAGCAATACTCATTCAATACAAATCAATCACTTGAAGAAAAATCTTTACGTGATATGATAATTTCAAATTTTTCCACCGGACGACAACAAGCATGCTGAGACTTGCCGGCGCGTTCCTGACAGCCATTCTCGTTGCTGCGTGCGCTCCCACGACATTGAGCGGCGGACCCTCTGCCGGGCATTTGCGTGCCGAGGACGTGGCCCGGACGCAGGGCTCCATACCTCAGCCCGTCCAGCAGAGCGTCCCCCTGCCTCGCCCGAAGACCACCGGGAAAACCGAGACCTACAGTGTCGTGGTCAACAACATCAAGGTCCACGACCTCCTGTTTGCACTGGCCCGCGACGCTCGCCTGAATGTCGACATCCATCCCGGCATTTCCGGCAACGTTACCCTGAACGCCATCGACCAGACCCTGCCGCAGTTGCTCAGTCGAATCGCCAAACAGGTCGACATGCGCTTCGAACTCGACGGCCCGAACCTCGCGGTCATGCCTGATTCTCCCTTCCTGAAACACTATCGCGTCGACTATGTAAACCTTGCCCGGGAAGTCACCGGCACGGTATCGACCAATACGCAGATCTCGACCAGCGCGTTATCTTCGAGTGGAAGCACGTCATCCAGCGGCAACGTGTCGCGCATCCAGATCGAGAATAAGTCGAAAAACCGCTTCTGGGAATCGCTCGAGAAGAATTTGAAAGACCTGCTGCACGAAACTGACAAGATTTTCCCGGAAGGATCTACGGAAACAGTCGTCGAGCAAAGCGCCGCGCAGAGCACAACGGGCACCGGAGCCCCTTATCCGGCAGGACCAAACACTTCGCGCAGCACTCAGGCGCAGCAAACGCTGGCAACAAGTCCCAACCCCGCTACCCTGCAGAACAGTGGCGCCACCGTAGTTAAACGGATGACCTTCCGCGAGGCCGCTTCGGTGATTGCCAACCCGGAAACCGGGGTCATTGCCGTCCGGGCCACCTCCCGACAGCATGAAAAGGTCCAGGAATTCATCGACCGCATCATGCGCAGCGCCCGACGCCAGGTGCTGATCGAGGCCACCATCGTCGAGGTCAATCTGGGCGACAACTACCAGCAAGGCATCGACTGGACCAAGGCGGCAACGCAAACCGGGTTTTCACTGTCCCGCGCAACCAACACGCAGACGGCCGGATCAACCGTGAATCCGTTCACCCTGACCTATAGAAACGTTTCCGGCGGACTGAACGTGATTGTCGAAATGCTGCGTGGATTCGGCACGGCCAAGGTATTGTCCAGCCCGAAACTCACGGTACTCAATAATCAGACGGCAACCCTCAAGGTCTCCGAGGACTTCGTGTACTTTAACGTCAAACAGGATATCGCCGCAGGCAACAACAACACCAACGCCGTCACCACCACCACCACCACCCCGCAATCGGTGTCGATCGGTTTCTTCATGAGTCTTACCGCGCAGATCAGCGACGACGATGTCGTCACGCTGAACGTCCGACCGTCCATTTCCAGCATCGCCGCTCTCAAGGAGGATCCTAATCCCGCGCTCACGGTGAAGAACGAGGTTCCCCAGATACGTACCCGCGAAATCGAATCGATGATGCGAGTGCAAAGCGGCGACATCGCCGTGCTTGGCGGCCTGATGGAAGACCGGATGGACAACAAGAGCGGACGCTTTCCCGTAGTCGGCGACATCCCCCTGTTTGGTGAAATCTTCACCACCCGTAGCAACGCTTCGTCCAAGACGGAACTGGTCATCGTCCTGCGCCCAACCGTGATCAAGGATGCGTCCATCAGTGGCGACTTCAGCCATCTGGCCAACTCTCTGCCGGACAAGGATTTCTTCACGACCGACCCGGTTTATCAGCCGTTCTCCGGCCCCAACTCATTGCAGGAGCCTCTCAAGTGAGTCTGCTGATGGAGGCGCTGAAGAAGGCTGAAGAGGCCAAGCGCCAATCCACGGGCAGTCATCCGTCCTCTGCATCGTCAGTCGCCCCATCGACAGCAGACGAAACCACGACGATGGCCGATGGTGAGCGTATCCCCGCACCTTACGGGAACCCAGCGCCGCCCGACTCGGCTCCACGTTTCGATACGAACGACATCGGGATGGCGCCTACGCCATCGCACGCCCCGGCCAGAACAACGTCCGCCCCTGCAAATGACAACAAAGCGGCCGCGCGCAACCTGTTTGCCGCCAAACAAGCCACGACGAACAACAAGGGCGTGTGGCTTATCGCCGGCCTGGGCCTTTTCGCGGCTCTCGGCCTGGGAGGATACTTCTGGTGGCAGTTGCAAGGAATCCCGTCGCGCACCCTTGCCGCCCCGCCTCCTCCGGCGGTGTCCTTGAGCAAGCCGTCGGTACCGACATTGCCCGCTTCGACAACCCCGATCGCTGGCATTCCTGCGAACCCTGGGCCATCACCCCAGCCCGCCGCTCCCAGGCCACCCGGGGAGCCGAAGCTTCCCGGAAACAGCCCATCCAACACTCCAGAATCGTCCTCAGGTC
This sequence comes from uncultured Propionivibrio sp., assembly GCA_964499185.1. Classification (GTDB taxonomy): domain Bacteria; phylum Pseudomonadota; class Gammaproteobacteria; order Burkholderiales; family Rhodocyclaceae; genus Propionivibrio. The sequence continues at coordinate 20,476 of CAZCJW010000011.1, forward strand.
TCGCCGCGAATCGAGCACAGAAACCTTTCTCTCCGTCTACCGCGCCGACCTTTTCGGACACATCCAACTCGCCGATTCGCTTGAGCCGGAACCAGCCCAGGACAGACCCGGCACTCGAGCGCGCCTACGACGCCCTGCAGGCCGGACGGGCGAATGAAGCGCAGCGAGACTATGAGCGGGTCCTGCGCAACGACCCCAAGAACACCGATGCCCTGCTTGGCTTGGCCACCATCGCCGCACAGCAGGGGCAGACCGAAAAGGCGTACGGTTACTACCAGCGGGCCCTCGAATCAAACCCGAACGACGCGACGGCCCAGGCCGGCGTGATCAGCACCCGCGGGCAGGCCGATGGAGATTTTTCCGAAAGCCGGTTGAAGACTGCGCTGACCAGCCAACCTGATTCATCGCCCCTGCTCTTCGCGCTGGGCAACCTGTACGCCCGTCAAGGGCGCTGGAGCGAGGCACAACAGGTCTATTTCCGTGCCTATGCAACCGATCCGGACAACCCCGATTTCCTCTTCAACCTGGCCGTCAGCCTTGACCATCTGCGGCAGAACAAGCTTGCGGGGCAGTACTATCAGATGGCATTGGCGGCGGGCGAAACGCGGCTCGCATCGTTCGACCGCAATCAGGCCAGGAACCGTGTCCTGGAACTGCAGCCATAACAACCTCTTGCGTTCGAGAACACGCGCCCGATGAACGCCCCTCACCCACGACAACTCGGACAGGTCCTGATCGCCAAGGGTATCCTCAGCGAAGATCAGTTGCGCATCGCCCTGCTCGAGCAGATGAAGTCCAACCAGCCGGTTGGCAAACTCCTTGTCTCCCTTGGGTTCGTCACCGAAGCCACCTTGCGCGACGCCCTGTCGGAAAGCCTGGGCAAGCAGAGCATCGACCTGTCCAATGCCATCATTGACCCGTCGGCTTTGGCGCTGGTCCCGCGCGAGTTGGCAAAAAGGCATCACCTGTTGCCGCTCGACTACGACGAAGAGCATCAGCGTCTGACCGTCGCCATCGCCGACACCAACGATATCGTTGCACTCGACCGCATCCGCAGCCTGGCCAAAGGCGCCATTGAAATCGACACGCTGCTGGCCGGTGAGACGGAGATCGCGCGGGCCATCGACCAGGCCTACGGCTATGAACTGTCGATCGACGGCATCCTGCACGAAATCGAGACCGGCGAAATCGACTTCCGCGGACTTCAGTCTTCATCGGACGAATACAGCCAGCCCGTCGTCCGCCTGATCGATTCCATCCTGACCGACGCCGTCAAGCGCGAATCATCGGACATCCACTTCGAACCGGAAACCGGTTTCCTGCGCATCCGCTACCGCATCGACGGCATGCTGCGCCAGATCCGCTCGCTGCACCAGTCCTACTGGCCGGCCATGGCCGTGCGCATCAAGGTGATGAGCGGCATGAACATCGCCGAAACACGCGCGCCACAGGATGGGCGCATCACGCTCAACATCCGCGGTCGCCAGATCGATTTTCGCGCGTCCGCGCAGCCGACCATCCACGGGGAAAACATCGTCCTGCGCATCCTTGACCGCCAGAAAGGTCTTGTCCCCCTCGAAGGACTGGGACTGACCGAGCAGCAGTTGAACATGCTCAAGCTGATGATCGCCCGCCCGGAAGGCATCATTTTGCTGACCGGCCCCACGGGCAGCGGCAAGACGACGACGCTTTATTCCATTCTCAACCACATCAACTCCGAGGGCCTGAACATCATGACCCTGGAGGATCCGGTCGAGTATCCGATGGCGCTGGTCCGGCAAACCTCGGTCGCCGAATCGGCCAAGCTCGACTTCGCCAACGGCATCCGTTCGATGATGCGCCAGGATCCGGACGTCATCCTAGTCGGCGAAATCCGCGATGCGGAAACCGCCGAAATGGCCTTCCGCGCCGCGATGACCGGCCATCAGGTCTATTCCACGCTGCACACCAATTCGGCCATCGGCGCCATCCCCCGCCTGCTCGACATCGGCGTGCTGCCGGACATCATGGCCGGGAACGTCATCGGCGTCGTCGCCCAGCGCCTGGTCCGGCGCCTCTGCGCGCACTGCAAGACACCCTACCAGGCCGAAGATCACGAGGCGCGCTTGCTGGGCAGCCCGGCCGACGCCCCGCGCCCGGTCATCTTCCGCCCTTGCGGCTGCGAACGCTGCGATTTCCAGGGTTATCGCGGCCGGCTGGCGATCATGGAGATCCTGCGCATGAACGCCGATCTCGACGAACTCGTGGCCACGCGCAGCACCGCCCGCGACATCCGGCAACTGGCCGCCCGGATCGGTTTTGTGCCGCTGGCGGACGATGGGCTGCGACGCGTACTTGATGGTTCCACCTCGCTCGAGGAACTCACCCGCGTGGTCGACCTGACCGACAGGATGTAGGTGCGATGCCGCTTTACACCTACAGGGCAGTCGATCCGGATGGGCATGCGGTAACAGGGCGTGTCGACGCCATGAACCTCGTGGATCTCGAACTGCGGCTGCGGCGCATGGATCTCGACCTCATCAACGGCGACCCGGTGAGCAACAAGAACCTGTTCGGATCGCGAACCATCCCGCGCCGCGAGCTAATTCATTTCTGCTTTCACCTGGAGCATCTGGTGCGGGTCAAGGTACCCATCCTCGAAGGACTTGGGGATTTGCGCGACAGCTTGGAGAACCCGCGTTTCCGTGAAGTCGTTGCCGGCCTCGTGGAGAGCATTGAGGGAGGACAGACCCTGTCGCAGGCCATGGACGCCCACCCGAGGGTCTTTGACAAGGTCTTCGTCAGCCTGATCCGCGCCGGCGAAACGACAGGCCGCCTTCCCGAAGTATTGCGCAGCCTGACCGATACGCTCAAATGGGAGGACGAACTGGCCTCGCAGACCAAGAAGCTCGCCATGTACCCGGCCTTCGTCGGCACCATCGTGATCGCAGCCACGTTTTTCCTGATGGTCTACATGGTGCCCCAGCTCAAGCAATTCGTTAAGAACATGGGCGAAGCCCTGCCCATGCAGACCAAAATACTGTTCTTCGTCTCCGACGTACTGGTGGCTTACTGGTATGTCGCGCTACTGCTGCCGGTGCTGATCGTCGTCGGTGTCAGGATATTGCTGCACACAAATCCGCTGGCACGGGTCCGCTTTGACGGAATCAAGCTCAGGCTGCCATTTGTCGGCGAAATCCTGCGCAAGATCATTCTCTCGCGCTTTGCCAACACCTTCGCCCTGCTGTACTCATCCGGCATTCCGATTCTCGAGTCGATCCGCACCACCCAGGACGTGGTGGGCAACCTGGTCGTCCGCCACGGGCTGGAGCGGGTCGAGCAACTGATCGGCGAAGGGCAGAACGTCACGGCCGCCTTTCATCAGACCGGTTTTTTTCCACCGCTGGTCATCCGCATGTTGCGGGTTGGAGAAAGCACCGGAGCGCTGGGAGAAGCGCTGATTAACATCAGCTATTTCTACAACCGCGACGTCAAGGAATCGGTCGAAAAAGTGCAGCAACTGATCGAACCGATGCTGACCCTGGTGCTCGGCTGCCTGCTTGGCTGGATCATGCTCTCCGTCCTCGGACCGGTTTATGATGTCATCAGCCGGATCAAGACATAACTTCATGAAATCCCAACGCCTGCTTTACCTCAGTTCGCACCAGATGGCCGCCTACCACTGGCAGTCCGGCGCGCTGGAGTGCGAGGAGTCGTTTTCGATCACGGAGACCGGGCAGCAACAGTTTTCGCACTATCTCGCACAACACCGGCAAAGCACTTTCTCGTTGCTGGCCAACGTTGCGGAGGAAGGTTTTCACATTGAAACCATCCCTTACCTGCGCGGAGCCGACCGAAAAGCCGTTCTCGAGCGCAAGATGGGGCAAGCCTTCTTCAACACGCCCCTCTGCGCGGCCATGTCGCTGGGCCACGAGAAAAGTCGACGCAAGGATGAGCGCGTTCTGCTGACCGCGCTGACTAACGCAGGGTTTCTTCAGCCGTGGCTGGACATCATCCGCGCATCGGAAGCCTCTCTCTCCGGCATATACTCGCTGCCACTGCTCGCCCCGACGCTGCTCAGAAAACTTCATCTCCCTCCCGACCCCTGTTTGCTACTCACCGTCCAGGACCAGAGCATCCGGCAGAGCTATTTCGAGAAAGGCGAATTGCACTTCAGCCGCCTGACGCCCCTCCAGCACAGCAGCATCGCCAGCACTGCCCAGACGCTTGCCACCGAATCGCTCAAGCTCCAGCAGTACCTCGCCAGCCAGCGCCTGATCGGACGCAGCGAGACCATCACCGCCCACATCCTCGTTCACCCCGGGGCATTCAAGGCGATTCAGAACAGCTGCATCGATACGCCAACCGTCCACTTCAACGTTCTCGACATCACCGAATGTGCCGGTCGCACCGGACTGAAGAGCGTGCCGACGGACTCGCACAGCGAGTTGCTGTTCCTGCATTTGCTGGTAGCCAACGCCCCGCCGATCCAGTTCGCTAGCGAGGAGTTGCGCCACAACTACCGGATCGGCCAGATCCGCGCACTCCTGCAGGGCATCGGGGCCATGACCCTGATCGGCTGCCTGCTGCTCTCCGGAAAATTCTGGTTCGACGCCCGCGAGGTCATGCGGGAGACCGAAGCGCTGCGCAGCGAAACCGCACTTTACCGGCAACGCTACAACGATATCGTCAAGACTTTCCCGAGTGTTCCCGCGGACAACGAAACGCTCAAGAGCATCATCGACCGTTACCTGGCACAGCAGCGACGAAGCACCGTTCCGACCGGGATCTATCACGAAATCAGCCGCGCCCTGCAAACCGAACCGGCCATTGAACTCGACCGCCTTGACTGGGAAATCGGCGGCGCCGAAGCAACTGCCACGGGTTTCGTCCGGCCAAATGCCAACATCAGGGCCGTCCCGGAAGATAGCGAGAGCATCGTCGTGCGTGGCACGCTACGGCTGGGCTCAGCGCCCAATGCGCGCCAATTGCTCGCCACCTTCGACCGCTTCGTCGACACCCTCCGATCCAACGCGAAGCTGCAGGTGGAAGTACTCCAAAGCCCCTTCGATATCGAGTCGGGCAAGTCCTTGCGCAGCGGCGACACCTCACAGGACGACAGCAAGCCGCGTACTTTCAGTCTGCAAATCATCAGGAAGATCGGATCATGAAGCTCGAACCGAAAGACTTTCCGAAATTGCAGATCAGCCTGCTGGCCATGCTGCTGATGATGGCGATTGGCACCGCGTCCATCCTGTTTTCCCGCGAAAGCGTCAGGCAAGCCGATTCCGCGTTTGCCTCCGCGCAGAGCGAACGCAATGATTACGACGGCAAGTTGAAACGGGTTCGCGGCGAAGAGCACGAGATCCGGGAAAAAGCCGAGATGTTCAATGCGCTGAAGGCGCGCGGCGTAATCGGTGATGAGCAGCGGCTGGAATGGGTCGAGTTGCTCAAGGAGATTCGCGAAAGGCATCGCCTGATCGAACTGCGTTATGAAATCACCCCCCAACGCCCCTTGGAGAAGACGCCGGCCGGCAATCTCGCCCTGTACGCCAGCACCATGAATCTGCAACTGAACCTATTGCACGAGGAAGACCTGACCCGCCTGCTCGACGACTTGCGCCGCGAGGCGCACGCACTGATCCAGGTCAAGCGCTGCGACGTCTCGCGAATGCCTCGCAGCGGAGCAGAAAATGCGCTCCAGGGTTTCCTGCAGGCCGAATGCCTGATTGATTGGGTCACGGTGCGCGAAGTAGGCAAAAATAAGGGGGCTGGGAAATGACGCCGCTCAAGAAAACCCCATCCTCGCAGGCTAACCCCCGAGGTTTTTTTCTCATCTATTTCTTGGTCGCAACGTGTATTCCTTGTCCCGCAAACAGCGAGGAACTCGGCCGACTGTTCTTCACCCCTGAACGCCGGCAGATACTGGACCGGCAACGGCAGCTCAACATCCAGGAACGCAAGGAAATCCCGGAAGACCCGACGCTCACGATCAACGGGATCGTCACGCGCAGCAGCGGCAAGAGCACAGTGTGGATCAATGGAACTGCCCTGGAAGAAAACGACGTTTCCAGCAACGTAACGGCTATCCCAAGGGCAAAAAAGCCAGGTCGTATCGTTGTCCAGGCCGGCGAAACCCCGGCGGCCGAAGTGGGTGTAGGAGGAACCGTAAACCGCAACACAGGTGAGACGGCCGATCTGCTAAAGGGAGGGCAGATCAATGTCCGCCCTGCGATGACCCGATAGTTCATGCCGAATACTATCTCGCCAGCCAACGCCAGCCACCAAGGTGGAGCGGCGCTGCTGGTCTTCATGCTTTTCTTTTTCCTGGGAGCAATGGCTTGGTTGCTGACAAGAAGCGGCTCAGCCATAACACGCCAGCAAATCGATCATGCCACGACCGCAGCCTTGGCTGAAGCCAAAAGCGGGCTCATCGGGCGCGCGGCTCAGGATGGAAATCGCCCTGGCAGCCTGACCTGCCCCGACACGGACAATGACGGGATAGCGAACCAGGTCGCCGGCAATTGCACCGCCTATATCGGCCGCCTGCCGTGGAAGACTCTTGATCTCGCGGATCTGCGTGATGGCCGCGGAGAACGGCTGTGGTATGCACTCGATCCCGGACTGCGGGACAATCCAGCGGCAGAGCCCATCAACCCACAGAAAGCATTGCAACTTTCTCTGGACACGAATGGAGCCGTCGCCGCCCTTGTTTTCTCAGCCGGTTCTCCTTTAAGCAATCAGAATGGCCGTCCCAGCAACACCGTGTCTGATTACCTGGACGGCAGCAACAGCGACGGTGACACGTCCTACGTTTCTGGCCCATCATCGCCCCTGTTCAACGATGTGGTGTTGGCCATTACTCGTGACGATGTCTTTCGCACGACTAACCAACGCGTTCTGGGAGAGATCCGCGGCCCTGACGACAACGCGCCTGGGGCACCCAATCACGGATTGCGCCGGTATCACGAGGACAATGGAACCTTCCCGTGGGCCGACACCGACAATGACGGTTCCGGCAACCCTGGCGCCAACTCGGGCAATTTGCCATTCAACGACCTCAATCTCCATCCCACCGTATCTGCTTGGCTCAATGCCAACGCCTGGCTGCCATTGATCACCTATCAGCGCATCAGTGCAAACGCAGCGACCATAGCCATCGGCACCAGTGCAATGAACATTTCTCCTTGTCCGAGCTCTCCGTGCCCATGATGCCTCCTCCCCTGACCGGCGCCCGTCGCGCCACTCACGCCCTGGGGTTCACGCTCGTCGAACTGACGATTGTCCTTATCATCCTGGGATTGCTCATAACCAGCCTGATCCCGCCGTTGTCGGCCCAGATTGACCAGCGACATTACAACGAAACCCAGCAGCAACTCAACGAAGTGCGGGAAGCACTGATCGGCTTTTCCGTCGCAAACGGTCGCCTGCCACGACCAGCCACGTCGATCGCAGACGGCGCGGAGAATCCGGCAGACTGCGCGACCGACACCGATTGCACCGGTTACATCCCATGGGCTACGCTGGGCGTCAAGAAAACGGATGCCTGGAACAAGATGATCCGCTACAGCGTCACTCCCGCGTATGCGAGAAACGGCATGCCCTTCAAGCTTACGGACAACGCTAGCAAGAAAGTGCAAACCCGCGACAGCGCGGGCAACGTCAGTTACCTGATCGGCGCAGCGGGGTCCTGTAACACCTCGCCCTGCGCGCCGGCTGTCATCCACTCCCTCGGCAAGAACAACTGGGGAATCACTGGTGACGGGACTGCAATCGCGGACGGATCAGCGACCAATGCCGACGAGGACACCAACGCTGCAGCGACAACTGTCTTTTTCTCACGCGACCAATCGAATGTCCCGAATGGCGGCGAATTCGACGATATCGTCCAGTGGATTCCGCCCTACGTTCTTTTCAATCGCATGATCGCCGCGGGGAAACTCCCCTGATAGTCGCTCCGGATACCCATTCCGGTTGACCCTGCCTGTTGTTTGGGTTCAAATCAACGCACTCCTCCAGATTGAACCTCTTCATGAACTCGCCAGGAAGTCTTGCCGAAAGGCTTCGCCATGCAGGAATCCAGCCGACGGATTCCGAAGAACTGCGGCTGCAGAAAAGCCTGCTGATTTTCGCCACCGGCCTGATCAGTTTCGCCTCGATGTTCTGGCTGTTCATCTACTGGCAACTCGGCCCACAGATTTCCTCGACGATCCCGTTCGTCTTCCAGTTGCTGCTGATCGCCAATCTGGCGTTCTATCTCAAGACGCTGAATTTCGATTTTTTCCGGCAGACTCAGTTGGCCCTGTTCCTGTTCATGCCCTTCGTCGCGCAGTGGAGCATGGGCAATTTCGTCACTGCCAGCGGCGTCAGTCTGTGGGCCCTGCTCGCGCCGATCGGCGCGGTGTTGGTGATCGGCGCGCGTGAAGCGCTGGCGTGGTTTTTTGCCTATATCTTTCTGACGGCGCTCTCCGGCAGCTTCGACTATTACCTGGCCGACACGATGCTGCCGCCCCCGGTGACGATTCCCATCAGCACGACGGTCTTCTTCTTCGCACTGAATTTCGCCGCGGTCTCGACCATCGTCTTCGTGCTGTTGCGCTATTCGGCGATCGAAAAACAAAAGGCGCAGTTACGCCTGGAAGATGCGCATCATTTGCTGCAACTGGAACAGGAACGTTCCGAACGGCTGCTCCTCAACATCCTGCCCGGCCCCATCGCCGAACGGCTGAAGAACAGCAACCAGACCATCGCCGACGGATTCGCCGATGTTTCCGTGATGTTCGTTGATATCGTCAATTTCACCCGCATCGCCGAAGGGCTGAGTCCGCAACAGGTGTTTTCGATGCTCAACCGGGTATTCTCCTCGTTCGACGAACTGGCCGAGAAATACGGGCTGGAGAAGATCAAGACGATCGGTGATGCCTACATGGTGGCTGGCGGGTTGAACGACCAGCGGGAGGATTTCACGGAAGCGCTGGCCGACCTGGCGCTGGAAATGCGTGACCTCCTACAGCGCGACTTCCAGGTCAACGAAATGCATCTGGAAGTGCGCATCGGGATCGGCACCGGGCCGGTCGTCGCCGGCGTGGTCGGCAAGAAGAAGTTCATCTACGACCTATGGGGCGACACCGTCAATCTGGCCAGCCGCATCACCAGCGAGGGTGTTCCCGGCATCGTGCAGGTCGACGAAACCACCTACCGCAAGCTGCGGCACAGCTTCGATTTCCAGCCGCCGCAGACGATCTACCTCAAGGGCAAGGGCGACACCGTCGTGCATCGCGCCATTGGCCGCAAGACGACGGTCGCTTCTGGAATGCGCGAAAGCAGCGCGATACTGTCTTAGCGCTCGGCCAGCGCCTTCCAGGATGCGACGAACCGGCGCGCAATGGCGGCAACTTCGTCCGCCGTCATGCCCGGCTTGTAGAGCGCAGAGCCCAGGCCGAAGCCGGTAGCCCCGGCATCCACATACGGCTGCATATTGTCCGGCGTGATTCCGCCGACCGGGAGCAGGCGCGTACCCTTGGGCAGCACGACACGGATCGCCTTGAGGATGGCTGGCGTGACCAGTTCGGCCGGGAAGATCTTGAGCGCGTCGGCGCCGGCAGCCAACGCGGCAAACGCTTCGGTCGGCGTCGCCACACCGGGGGTGCATGCCATCCCGGCCGCCTTGGCGGCGCGGATCACCGCCGTGTCGGCGTGCGGCATGACGGCCAGCTCGCCACCACTGTCCTTCAGCTCACGAACCTGGTCGACCGTCAATACGGTGCCGGCGCCGACCAGCGCGTCTTGCGGCAGCACACGGCGGATCGCGGCGATGCTTTTGAACGGATCGGGGGAATTGAGCGGTACCTCGATCAGGCGAAAGCCAGCATCGTACAGGCGGCGACCGATCTCGACCGATTCGTCGGGGGTGACCCCGCGCAGGATGGCCACCAATGGCAGTTGAGCGTTGGCGGCGGCGAAACGTTGTTCGACGGTAAATTGCGTCATGCGGTTATCTCCTTCGCTCAGTTCGCGCCGACCAGGCCGGCGGCCAGGGCCAGATTCCAGAGTCCCACCGGCGCGGTGTTGTCGAGCACGGCATCGGCGGTCTTGCCGAATACCTTGAGCGACTGGGTGTAACGCTCGCACAGCGCGGGCGCGCCAATCATCACCAGCGGCACGGAGACGAGTTCGCCGGCACCGGCCAGCCCTGAAACCAGTTCATGGCCGATCAGCAGTCCGGAGAGGTAGTCGGCCAGTCCGGCCGGCGACACCCGGCCCGTCAGGCCGAGCGTGCGGGTACCGAAAATCTGGTGCGTGAAATCTCCCGGGGCGCTGTGGCGCGCCGTGGTCAGACCAAGTTCGAAAGCGGCCACGTCGACGCCCTTGCTTCCCTCGTTTTCGGCGGGCATCAAGCGACCGAGGATGGAATGCTTGCTGAGGACGGCGAACAGCTCTCCGGTAAGGTAGGTTGAGTAGCGAACGATCTTGCCGTTTTCGATCTGTGCCCACTTCGAATGGGTGCCCGGCAACAGCATGCAGGAGCGGACCGCCCATTCCGGATTCATCAGCAGGGCGCCGGCGATCTGGATTTCTTCGCCGCGCATCACGTCGGGCA
>CAZCJW010000012.1:0-29854 GCA_964499185.1 uncultured Propionivibrio sp.
GCAACGATGCCACACATGATTGATCCTGTAAGGAATAAGGAGAGATGAACAAGGGGATTCTACTACTCACTCCTTGCTCTTTCCCCCGGACTGTTTCACCGGCCTTTTCCAGCCCGGAATGGACGTCTGCCGGGCCCGCGAGATCGTCAGGGTATCGGGGGGCGCATCCTTGGTCAGCGTCGTCCCCGCCCCGAGGGTAGCCCCTCGCCCGACGGTCACCGGCGCGACCAGCTGGGTATCCGAGCCAATGAACGCATCGTCCTCGATGACCGTCTGGTATTTGTTGGCGCCGTCGTAGTTGCACGTGATCGTCCCGGCGCCAACATTCACGCGGCTGCCGATCGTGGCATCGCCGATGTAAGCCAGATGGTTGGCCTTGGAGTGAGCGGCAATCCGGCTTTTCTTGATCTCGACAAAGTTCCCGACATGCACGTCTTCGGCCAGCTCGGTCCCTGGACGCAAACGGGCAAACGGGCCGATCATGCCGTCTGCACCGACCACGGCATCCTCGATATGGGTAAACGCCGCCAGCCGCGTCCCCGCGCCGATGCGCGCATTCTTCAACACACAGTTGGGACCGACTTCCACCGCCTCGTCGAGCACGACGTTCCCTTCAAATACACAGTTGACGTCAATGAACACGTCGCGGCCGCACTGCAAGGTGCCGCGCACGTCGATACGCGCCGGATCGGCGAGGCGCACCCCCTGTTCCATCAGCGCCTCCGCCATGCTGCGCTGGGCCACACGCTCCAACTCGGCCAGTTGCACCTTGCTGTTGACGCCAAGCACCTCCCATTCGTGCGCCGGATTGGCCGTGCGGACGGGCAGACCCGCGTCTACGGCCATGCCCACGATATCCGTCAGGTAGTACTCGTTCTGGGCGTTGTTGCTCGACAAGCAGCTCAGCCATTCGCCCAGGCGCGAGGTCGGGATGGCCATGATTCCGGTATTGATCTCGCGGATGTGTCGTTCCGCGGCAGTGGCGTCCTTTTGTTCAACGATGCGGACGACCTGCCCTGACGAATTGCGCACGATGCGCCCATAGCCGTGCGGATCAGCCAGTTCGACAGTCAGGATGGCCAGGCCACCCTCCGCCGCCTGCACCAAGCGCTTCAGCGTCTCCGCCTGGATCAGCGGCACATCGCCATAGAGGACCAGCGTCGTTCCGGCCTCTTCAAGAAACGGAAGCGCCTGCTGGACGGCATGACCGGTCCCGAGTTGAGGATCTTGCAGCGCCCATGACAAATCAGGCGCATCCAGCGTCGAGCGCACGATATCTCCACCGTGGCCGTAAACCAGGCAGAGGTTGCGCGGTGACAGGCTGCGCGCCGTGTCGATGACGTGCGAAACCAGCGCCTTGCCCGCCAGGGGATGCAGCACCTTGGGCAAATTGGAATGCATGCGCTTGCCCTGCCCGGCAGCGAGGATAACGATATTCATGAAAAACCTTTTTGGAAACTAGCGATCTTCCTGCCCGGCCAGAATCTCGCCGAGCATCTGCTTACCTTTCGGGGCGACATACCAATGCAGCACATTCTTGTCGTTGATGCGCGTCTCGATCAGCCCCAAGCCTTTCAGCACCGTCAGCCGCGCACTGACCAGATCACGTGCCAACCCGGTCTTGTCGGTAATCCCGGCCAGGTTGCCATAGACATAGCTTTCCTCGGACAGGGCGCGCAGAATTTCGACGTCGTTATACGACAGCGACTCCCGAGCCGCTTCCGGCTTCGCCGCGTGTTGCGACGCCTCGTGCGGAGCCACGGGTTCTTCACGGATAGAGGCCACGGCGGCCGCTTGGTTTGATTGACGGAGCTGGCTCATGTCGCGCTTCATCTGATCCATCTGGCCAAGCAGTCTGTTGGCCACGTTCTCGACGACGCGCCGCGAAGCCACGACGTAAATCAGGCAAAAACCAGCGAAGACAAAGAAATCGACCGGCCTTGTGCGTGCGGCTTCAAGCAGATTGCTGGACAACATATTCAGGAACAACGGCACCGTCAGCGCGGAAATGACGCCAAGGATGACGTACTTGCTCCACTCCCGACGCCCCGAATCGCCGACCCGATCGCTCAGGAAGAAATTGGCGATCCCGCCCAGCACTCCGGCCACGATCATGATGAACAGGATGATCAACATGTAGCTGTCCAGCGAATTGGACAATGCGCTCACCTGCAGGGATTTTTGTAGTTCAGGATTCATCGGCCCTCCCCCTAAAAAGCAGACGTTACTATGCCATAGCCGTGGCTTTAGCCAAAGAAAACCTCATTACTGCAAAGCAGTAATGAGGTTTCGATGAGCACTGGCAGGTACGTCGTGCCGGGTACGGCACAAGCAATCTGCAACAATCAACGAGGCAGGATGCTTGAGCCCATCAGGAAGGCATCGACTTCACGCGCGCATTGGCGCCCCTCGCGAATGGCCCAGACAACCAGGGACTGCCCCCGACGCACGTCGCCTGCGGCAAACACGTTGGCCACGTTCGTCGCATAGCACCCCGGTCCGTCGGTTGTCGCCCGCACATTGCCGCGTGCATCCTTTTCGACACCGAACGCTTCGAGGAGGCTGGGTACCGGACTGACGAACCCCATGGCCAGGAAGACCAGATCGGCCGGGAAGGTTCTTTCACTACCGGCGATTTCGCTCATTTTGCCGTCCTTCCATTCCAGATCGATGGTTTTCAGGGCTTTGAGTACGCCTTTCTCGCCGATGAACTCCTTGGTGGCAATGGAAAAAACACGCTGGGTCTCGCCCTCCAGATGGGACGAAGATGTTCGTAGCTTGAGCGGCCAATACGGCCAGGTCAACGACTTGTTTTCTTTCTCCGGAGGCTGCGGCAGCAATTCAAACTGGGTCACCGACGCGGCACGATGGCGATAACTGGTACCGACACAGTCGGATCCGGTGTCGCCTCCTCCAATCACGACCACATGCTTGTCTCTGGCGTTGATCGGATTAGCTCTGCCGCCACTGACCTGTTTGTTCTGCGGGATCAGGAACTCGAGCGCCGCATAGACCCCTTTCAGTTCCCGTCCCGGGATGGAGAGATTCCGGGGCACCTCCGAGCCAGCGGCGAGAATCACCGCATCGAATTCCTTGCTGATTTTCTCGGCTGAAACATGCTCGCTGGCGTCGTTGACAATACCAGCTGGAACATCCTTGCTACCGACGATGACCTTCGTCCGGAAGACCACTCCTTCCGCCTCCATCTGCTTCACCCGCCGCTCAATCAACGACTTGTCAAGTTTGAAATCCGGAATTCCGTACCCGAGGAGCCCCCCGGGACGGCTGTTCTTCTCGAAAACTGTCACGTCATGCCCCGCACGCGCCAACTGCTGGGCGGCCGCCAGGCCGGCCGGCCCCGACCCGATGATCGCAACTTTCTTGCCCGTCTTCTGCTTGGCAGGTTGCGGAACGATCCAGCCCATCTGCCAACCTTTGTCCGCGATCGCGTGCTCGATCGATTTGATCCCCACGGGCTCGTCGTTAACGTTAAGCGTACAGGCTTCTTCGCAGGGTGCCGGACAAATCCGCCCGGTAAACTCGGGGAAGTTGTTGGTCGAATGCAGAACCTTCAGCGCCTGCTCCCAGTCACCGCGATAAACCAGATCATTCCAGTCAGGGATTATGTTGTTCACGGGGCAGGCGTTGTTGCAAAAGGGAATGCCGCAATCCATGCAGCGAGATCCCTGCACACGGGTCTGCTCGTCGTTCAGCGTGGCAACGAATTCACGATAATGCTTCAGGCGCGCCTCGGCCGGCTCATAAGCCTCCGAGAGGCGCTGACGCTCCAAGAAACCAGTTGGCTTTCCCATTTACGCAGCCTCCAATTGCTTTTGCGCAGCCAACTCGGCAAGTGCGCGACGATACTCATGCGGCATGACCTTGACAAAACGGGCGCGGTATCCCGGCCAGTCTTCGAGAATCTTGCGCGCCTGCTGACTTCCGGTGTATCTGGCGTGCTTCTCCACCAAGCCCTTGAGCAGAACCTCATCGGCCATTCCCAAGTGGCGGACGGCGACCTTGCCATGGCTTTCCAGGTCGTCACCGGACTCACTTCCCTTGCGGGCAAGAAATTCTTCTTCGACGGGTTCCAAAGCAACCTGTGCCATGTTGCAGCGTGACTCGAATGTCCCTTCTTCATCAAGAACATACGCGACACCGCCCGACATGCCGGCGGCGAAATTACGCCCGGTCATGCCCAGAACGACGACGGTTCCGCCTGTCATGTACTCGCATCCGTGATCACCCACGCCTTCGACCACGACGGTCGCGCCGGAATTACGCACGGCAAAGCGCTCGCCGGCAACGCCCGAAAAATAGGCTTCGCCCTCGATGGCACCATAGAGCACGGTGTTCCCGACGATGATATTCTTGCTCGACTCACCCGGGAAAGACGGATTGGGACGCACAACGATCCGGCCACCGGAGAGTCCTTTGCCGACGTAATCGTTCCCTTCTCCGACCAAGTCCAAGGAAACCCCATGCGCCAGGAAGGCCCCGAAACTTTGCCCGGCCGTACCCTGGAGGGTGATCTGTATGGTGTCGTCAGGCAACCCCGCGTGTCCGTATTTTTCCACGACACGGCTGGAAAGCATGGCGCCGACAGTGCGGTTGGCATTGCGTATCGGTAGTTCGATGCGCACCACCTTCCCTTTTTCGAGGGCTGGCTTGGCCAATTCGATCAACTGGTTGTCAAGTGCCTTGTTCAGACCATGATCCTGCTTCTCACTATGGCGGACAGGCTCCTCGGGGTTCCTCACTGGAATTTTGAACACGCGACTGTAGTCGAGGCCCTTGGCTTTCCAGTGATCGACCCCCTTGCGCATATCGAGCAGATCGCAGCGACCGATCAGATCATCCACCTTGCGGATACCAATCTGCGCCATCAATTCGCGCAGTTCTTCGGCAATAAAGAAGAAGAAATTGACCACATGCTCCGGCTGGCCGGTAAAACGGCGACGCAACTCGGGATCCTGAGTCGCCACGCCCACCGGGCAGGTGTTCAGGTGGCACTTGCGCATCATGATGCAGCCTTCGACGACGAGCGGCGCCGTCGCAAAACCGAATTCGTCGGCACCAAGCAGCGCACCAATCAACACGTCACGTCCCGTCTTCATCTGTCCGTCCACCTGCACGCGGACACGTCCGCGCAGGCGGTTCAACACCAGGGTTTGCTGGGTTTCGGCCAAGCCAAGCTCCCACGGCGAACCGGCATGCTTGATCGACGACAACGGACTCGCCCCCGTTCCGCCGTCATGCCCTGAGATCACCAGATGATCGGCCTTGGCCTTGGTCACCCCGGCGGCAACGGTTCCGACGCCCACTTCGGAGACCAGCTTGACACTGATCGAGGCATTGGAATTGGCGTTCTTCAAGTCGTGAATCAGTTGCGCCAAATCCTCGATGGAGTAGATATCGTGATGTGGCGGCGGCGAAATCAGGCCGACACCCGGCACGGAATGGCGCAGGAAGCCAATGTACTCGGACACCTTGTGCCCAGGCAGTTGGCCACCCTCGCCCGGCTTCGCGCCCTGCGCCATCTTGATCTGGATCTGATCGGCATTGACCAGGTATTCACCGGTCACCCCGAAGCGCCCGGAGGCCACCTGTTTGATGGACGAGCGCAGACTGTCGCCCTTCTTAAGCTGGTAATCACGCTCGACGCGCCCCTTGCCGACGATATCGGACACCATCTGGCCCGCCTTGACCGGCTTGAAGCGCGCCGGATCCTCGCCGCCTTCGCCCGTGTTCGAGCGCCCGCCGATACGATTCATGGCGATGGCCAGCGTGGTATGCGCCTCGGTGGAAATAGAACCGAGCGACATGGCTCCCGTCGCGAAGCGCTTGACAATCTCCTTGGCCGGCTCGACTTCATCCAACGGCACGGCGGGGCCAGCCGGCTTGATCTCGAACAGGCCGCGCAGCGTCATGTGCCGCTGCGTCTGGTCGTTGATGATGCGCGCGTACTCCTTGTAGTTGTCGTACTTGCCCGACCGCGTCGAATGTTGCAGCTTGGCAATGGCATCGGGCGTCCACATGTGCTCGTCGCCACGTATGCGGAAAGCGTAATCACCCCCGGCATCAAGCGCGTTTTCTATCACTTTTTCGTTGCCAAAAGCCTGTCGGTGCAGACGGATCGCTTCTTCCATCACCTCGAAGACGCCGATGCCTTCAACCTGGGACGACGTGCCGGTGAAATATTTATCCACCATTTTTTTCTGCAAACCGATGGATTCGAAAATCTGCGCACCCGTGTAGGACATGTAGGTCGATATGCCCATTTTGGACATCACCTTGAGCAACCCCTTGCCGACTCCTTTTACGAAGTGCTTGACGGCCTTCTCCCGTTCCTTTTTGTCATTTCCGGCCATCTGTTCGATGGTTTCAAGCGCCAGGTAGGGATGCACAGCCTCGGCGCCATAGCCGGCCAATAGCGCAAAGTGATGCGTTTCCCGCGCCGACCCGGTTTCGACGACCAGCCCAACGCGCGTGCGCAAGCCTTGTGTCACGAGGTGCTGGTGCACCGCCGAGAGAGCGAGCAGGGCCGGAATCGCCACATTGTCCTGGTCGAGCTTGCGGTCCGACACGATGAGCAGGCCACAACCGCTCAAAACCGCGTCCTGCGCCTCCGCACAGAGCGAAGCGAGGCGCGCTTCGACGCCTTCCTTACCCCAGGAAAGAGGGTAACAAATGTCGAGTTCGGCCGAATGGACCTTGTCGTCCGTGTACGCTGAAATCATGCGCAGCTTGGCCATATCGGCGTAGGTCAGCACCGGCTGCGACACTTCGAGACGATAGGGCGGGTTGATTTCGTTGATACCCAACAGGTTCGGTTTCGGGCCGATGAACGAGACCAGCGACATGACGAGCTGCTCGCGGATCGGGTCGATCGGCGGATTCGTCACCTGCGCGAAAAGTTGCCGAAAATAGTTGTATAGCGACTTGTTCTTGCTAGAAAGAACGGCCAGAGGCGAGTCGTTACCCATCGAACCGACGGCTTCCTCACCGGTTTTCGACATCGGGTCAAGGATGAATTTGATGTCTTCCTGGGTGTAACCGAAAGCCTGTTGGCGATCAAGCAGGGAAGACTCGCATTTCGGAGCTCCGGATTCGGATGGCGCCTCAAGCCCATCCAGCTTGATGTTGATGCGCGAAACCCAATCCTGATACGGCTTCTGCCGCGATAAGGTTTCCTTGAGTTCGACATCATCAATGATACGCCCCTGGTCCATGTCGATCAGGAACATCTTCCCAGGCTGCAGACGCCACTTCTTGATGATCTTTTCATCTGGAATCGGCAGAACTCCAGCTTCCGAGGACATCACGACAAAGTCATCATCTGTCACGAGATAGCGCGCCGGCCGCAATCCGTTACGATCGAGCGTAGCACCGATCTGGCGCCCGTCCGTGAAAGCCACGGCCGCAGGACCATCCCATGGCTCCATCATCGCCGCATGGTATTCGTAGAAAGCCCGGCGCTTCTCGTCCATCAGGGTGTGCGCTTCCCATGCTTCGGGAATCAGCATCATCATGGCATGGGCGAGCGTATACCCGCCCATCACCAACAGTTCCAGGGCGTTATCGAAGGACGCCGTATCCGACTGGTTCGGGTAGATCAACGGCCAAATCTTTTCGAGGTCGGGGCCAAGCAGCGGCGACGAGGTACCCTTCTCTCGAGCACGCATCCAGTTGTAGTTGCCGCGTAGCGTGTTGATCTCGCCATTGTGCGCGATCATACGGAAGGGGTGCGCGAGCGGCCAGGTCGGGAAGGTGTTGGTCGAGAAGCGCTGGTGCACAAGAGCCAGCGCCGAGATGCATCTTGGATCCTGCAGATCCAGATAGTACTGACCGACTTGGTCGGCGAGCAACAAGCCTTTGTAGACGATCGTGCGCGCTGACATCGACGGCTGATAGAACTCCTTGCTGTGTTCGAGCCCCAGCGCACGGATAGCGTTGGCGGCTCGTCGACGAATAACATAGAGCTTGCGTTCCAGGGCGTCAGTGACCATAACGTCCGGCCCACGCCCAATAAACACCTGGCGGATGACCGGTTCGAGCGCTTGCACCGCTGGCGACATCGGCATCGAACGGTCGACGGGAACATCGCGCCATCCGAGCACTACCTGACCTTCCGCACGCGTCGCACGTTCGATCGCCTCCTGGCAAGCCAGTCGTGACGCAGACTCCTTGGGCAGGAAGACCATACCGATGCCGTAGTCGCCAGCACGCGGAAGGATTACGCCCTGCTTTGCCATCTCCTCGCGCAGAAACTGATCCGGAATCTGAATCAGTATGCCAGCACCATCCCCCATCAACGGGTCGGCGCCAACAGCACCACGGTGATCCAGGTTTTTCAGGATCAGCAAACCCTGCTGGATAATCGAGTGGCTTTTCTGGCCCTTGATATGCGCTACAAAACCGACACCGCAGGCGTCGTGCTCGTTGGCTGGGTCGTATAGCCCTTGCCGCTCAGGTAAAGCCGAATCCATCACGCTTGAGTCCTCATAAATCGGTAAGACAGCACAGAAGCAGGACATCCTAAACGTCAAAAAAGCCGGCACAGGCCAGCTCTGATGTGGTGCTTAAGGACGGTTTTCGAGTATAACGCGAAAAAGGGGCTGTTCCAACAAAATTCGCGGTACGCACAACCATATTCCAGCGCCGCACAAACTTGGCGTATCTGGGAAAAACTGTAAAATAAAAGTCGCATAAGCAACTGTGCCAGTTGAGCTTTTCTGAAAGAATTGGACTTTTTTCTGCGCCGAAGGCATGTTAAAGTAAACCTTAATTCGATGAACAGTAATCAATTACCATAATTATCGAATAGCCCAGCGTCATCAACCCGAACAAGCGTGTCATCAGACGTAAAAGACCCGGGTGTATGTGTCTGGCTGAGTCGCACCTGCGTATTATATTTATTGGATTCGCAACCCACGAGAAGGGCTACATCGTTTGTGGCTTTTCTCTTTTTTCGAATCGAGACATGGAGATCTGAATGTCACAGAGCATCGGAGTACCACGTGAGATATTCCCAGGGGAGAAGCGTGTTGCAACTGTTCCCGAAACCGTCGAAAAGCTGATAAAGCTCGGATTCAAGGTCCTTGTTGAATCGGGAGCAGGTGATCACGCCAACTGCAGCGACGATACCTACCGCGCGGCCGGCGCAGAAATCGTCGACGGAGCAGCGGCGCTTTGGTCGTCCTCCGATATCGTCTTCAAGGTTCGCGGCCCAAGCAGCGAAGAGGTGAGCCTGCTACGCGAAGGCGGCACATTGATCTCCTTCATCTGGCCTGCCCAGAATCCCGAACTGATGCAACAACTGGCCGCCAAGAAGGCCACTATCCTCGCCATCGATGCATTGCCTCGCCAACTGAGTCGTGCTCAGAAGATGGACGCACTGACCTCGATGGCCGGCATTAGCGGCTACCGCGCTGTCATTGAAGCAGCCAACGCCTTCGGCCGATTCTTCAACGGCCAAATTACCGCCGCCGGCAAGGTTCCGCCGGCCAAGGTTTTTATCGCCGGAGCTGGGGTTGCCGGCTTGGCGGCGATTGGCACCGCCGCCAACCTGGGCGCCATCGTTCGCGCCAATGACACCCGCGCCGAAGTAGCCGACCAGGTCAAATCGCTGGGCGGAGAATTTGTAAAGGTTGATTACGACGAAGAGGGTTCTGGCGGCGGCGGTTACGCAAAAGTCATGAGCGAGGGTTTCCAGCAAGCCCAACGCGAAATGTATGCAAAGCAAGCCAGGGAAGTCGATATCATCATCACCACGGCCCTGATACCTGGCAAACCCGCCCCCAAGCTCATCACCGCCGAAATGGTGCAGAGCATGAAGCCGGGGAGCGTCATCGTCGACATGGCGGGGGAGCAAGGCGGCAACTGCGAATTGACCGAGCCCGGCACGGCCGTGGTCAAACACGGTGTCACCATCATCGGCTACACCGACCTGCCCAGCCGACTTGCCAAGCAGTCCTCGACCCTGTATGCAAACAACCTGTTGCGTTTGACGGAAGAGTTGTGCAAGACCAAAGATGGCCAGATCAACGTCAACATGGAAGACGACGCCATCCGGGGCCTGACGGTCATCAAGGATGGCACGATCACGTGGCCGGCGCCGCCGCCCAAACTCCCCGCTGCGCCTGCAACTGCCAAGGCTGCGGCCGCTGCCCCTGTCGCAAAGAAAGCATCTGGACATGGCCACGGGGGCAGCGGCGAGCCGATGCCTGCACAGAAGATGGCGATCATGTTCGGCATCG
This sequence comes from uncultured Propionivibrio sp., assembly GCA_964499185.1. GTDB lineage: Bacteria > Pseudomonadota > Gammaproteobacteria > Burkholderiales > Rhodocyclaceae > Propionivibrio. The sequence goes on from CAZCJW010000012.1 coordinate 10,260, forward strand.
CTGCAGCCTTGTTCTGGCTGATTGGCGCCAATGCCCCGACCGCTTTCCTCGGCCACTTCACCGTCTTTGTCCTGGCCTGTTTCGTTGGCTACATGGTGGTATGGAACGTGAAGCCAGCGCTGCACACACCACTGATGAGCGTTACCAACGCGGTCAGCAGCATCATCGCCATCGGCGCGCTGGTGCAGATTGCTCCGCCACTGTCGGCTGGCATTTCGAGGCCTGACGAGGTGATCCGCTGGCTGGCAATCGGCGGCATCGTTCTCGCCACGATCAATATGTTCGGCGGATTCGCCGTCACCCAGCGCATGCTGGCTATGTTCCGCAAATAAGGAGACTAAAACATGTCTGCGAGTCTGGCTACGGTCTCCTACCTCGGAGCAACCATCCTTTTCATTCTCTGTCTTGGCGGGCTTTCCAACCAGGAGACATCCCGGCGAGGAAACCTCTATGGCATGATCGGCATGACCATCGCAGTGATGGCCACTGTCTTCGGCCCGAGCGTTACGGCTGCCGGCCTGCCGTGGATCATCGGCGCCATGGTAGTGGGTGCAGCCATTGGTCTTTATCTGGCGCGCGTCGTGCAAATGACGCAGATGCCGGAACTGGTCGCGTTCATGCACAGCATGGTCGGTCTGGCTGCCTGCCTCGTCGGCTTTGCTAGCTACATCGACACCTCCGTCCCCCTCACTGGCGCCGAAAAGATCATCCATGAAGTCGAGATCTACGTCGGCATCCTGATCGGCGCGGTGACCTTCTCGGGATCTGTGATCGCGTTCGGCAAGCTCTCGGGCAAGATCGGCGGCAAACCCCTCTTGCTGCCGGGCCGGCACTTCATCAATCTGGCTGGTCTGCTGGTTGTCATCTACTTTGGTCGTGAATTTCTGCACGCAGAAACTCTTGCTCAGGGAATGACGCCACTGATCGTGATGACTGTGATCTCGCTGCTGTTCGGCATCCACATGGTCATGGCCATTGGAGGTGCCGACATGCCGGTCGTGGTCTCGATGCTCAACAGCTACTCCGGATGGGCGGCGGCGGCCACCGGGTTCATGCTGTCCAACGACCTATTGATTGTGACTGGCGCACTGGTTGGCTCCAGCGGCGCGATTCTGTCCTACATCATGTGCGCCGCCATGAACCGCAACTTCATCAGCGTGATCGCCGGCGGCTTCGGTTCCGACGGCGGCGCTCCGGCGAAACCCGCGGGCGGCGGTGGCGGCGAACCCGCAGGAGAGGTTACTGCGGTGTCGGCACAGGAGACCGCTGAACTGTTGCGCGAGGCGAAGAACGTCATCATCGTTCCCGGCTATGGCATGGCGGTAGCACAGGCGCAGCACGCCGTCTGCGAGATCACCTCGATCCTTAGAGAAAAAGGCATCAACGTACGCTTCGGCATTCACCCGGTAGCGGGCCGCATGCCCGGGCACATGAACGTCCTGCTCGCCGAGGCAAAAGTTCCCTACGACATCGTGTTCGAAATGGACGAACTTAACGAAGACTTCCCAGACACCGATGTGGCAATGGTGATCGGCGCCAACGACATCGTCAACCCTGCTGCCCAGGAAGATCCAACCAGTCCTATCGCCGGAATGCCTGTACTGGAAGTCTGGAAAGCGAAAACGTCGATCGTTATGAAACGGAGCATGGCTTCGGGTTATGCAGGCGTCGACAACCCGCTGTTTTACAAGGAAAACAACCGTATGCTCTTTGGTGATGCCAAGAAGATGCTTGACGAAGTCCTCGTCTCGCTGATGAATGCAACGTAGTCAAACTGGCTAATCAACGTTAAAGCGCCCGCTTGCGCGGGCCTCCGACCGCTGACAAACCCACCACCACAAGGGCAATGCCATTAAGTTAAGGTCTTTTTGTAGAAATAGAACGGTATCGCGTTTTTTAGGGCTTCAACGATACGGGGGCATTGACGCCCCCGTCTTTTTTGACGATGGTGACTCAGACATCACCCACGGCAAACAGCCTGCCATGCTCCTTCACGGCATAGCGATCCGTCATTCCTGCGACATAGTCTGCTACGCGCCGCGCCTGGTCATCATCGACTCGATACGATTCGGGCAACAACCGCGAATCATTCAAGAACGCCGAAAACAGGTCACTTATGATTCGCTCGGCTTTACGAGTCATCCGTAGCACTTGATAGTGCTGGTAGAGGTTTTTTCTCAGAAAACGCTTCATTTCCTGCTGTGTCTCGTGCATGTGCTCCGAGAAGCTCACCAGAACACCTGCATTCCTCGCATCTTCGAGCGTTTCCGGTTTGCAACGGGCAATATTGTCGCTCGTGGTTTCAATCAGATCGCAGACCAACGCATTGATCATGTGTCGTACTGTTTCATGGATCAAACGGCGGCCCGATAGGTTTTTGTGCGCTTCTTTTACGCGGTTCAGATTTTCCCTGAACAAAGAGACTTCCCCCAACTGCTCGATTGAAATCAGCCCCGACCTCAAACCATCGTCAATATCATGATTGTTATAGGCAATCTCATCTGCCAGGTTACAGATTTGTGCTTCTAGCGAAGGCTGAGTCCGGTTCAAGAACCTTGCACCAAGCTCTCCCAATTTGAGGGCCTCGTCTCGCGAGCAATGTTTTAGGATCCCTTCACGCGTTTCGAAACAGAGGTTCAAGCCATCGAAGCCGGCATAACGTTGCTCAAGCTTGTCGACAATTCTCAGGCTCTGCAGGTTATGCTCAAACCCCCCGTGTTCACGCATGCATTCGTTCAGGGCATCCTGCCCAGCATGACCGAACGGAGTGTGGCCGAGATCATGCGCCAACGCTATGGCTTCGGCCAGATCTTCATTCAGCTGCAGCGCGCGGGCGACGCCGCGCGCAATCTGGGCAACCTCAAGGCTATGGGTCAGGCGAGTGCGAAAGAGATCCCCTTCGTGATTCACAAATACCTGTGTTTTGTACTCCAGCCGCCGAAACGCCGTCGAATGGACGATTCGGTCACGATCCCGCTGAAATTCTCCGCGGTAAGCCGGAAGATCATCGGCAAAGCGTCGCCCACGTGAATTCGCGGCAGACACGGCGTAGGGCATCATCAGCTCATTCATGCCTGGTGCACGTCTCTATAGCCCACCGGATATCCTTGAGAGTGGCACTATCGCTTACCACTGCCTGTCCGATCTTCTTGAGCAAGACAAGTCGGAGTTTCCCGTTTTGCACTTTTTTGTCGTGTTGCATCAATTCCATATATCGCTGAGCAGGCATGACAGGGCCAACTACAGGCAAGCCAGCGCGCCTGAACAAAGCTCTTGCGCGATCCACGTCGCTCACCGAGAGCCATCCGAGCAAGCGGGACAGTTCGATCGCCATCATTGTCCCGGCAGATATTGCTTCGCCATGCAGCCATCGCCCGTAGCCCAGACCCGCTTCAATTGCATGCCCGAAGGTGTGGCCCAGATTAAGAAAAGCCCTTTCGCCATGCTCGCGTTCGTCAGAAGCCACAACTTCCGCCTTGTTTCTGCACGCTTGGAATATGGCTTCTTCGAGAGCACTCAAGTCTTTACTCAGCAATTCCTCAATATGGTTCTCCAGCCATTCCAGAAATGACGGATCGCGAATCAGCCCGTATTTGATCACTTCGGCCAACCCGGATCGCAGTTCACGATCCGGTAACGACGAAAGCACGTCCGGGTCCGCAAGGACCAATTTCGGTTGATAAAAGGCACCAATCATGTTCTTGCCAAGGGGATGATTGATCGCCGTTTTCCCGCCAACAGAAGAATCCACTTGCGCAAGAAGCGTTGTCGGAACCTGAATAAAAGGGGAACCACGCTGATAGCAAGCAGCGGCAAAACCGGTCATATCCCCTACCACACCACCGCCCAAAGCGATGAGAGTTGTAGCACGTTCACAGGAATTCGCGATGAGTGCGTCGAAAATCGTGTTCAAGGTACTCCATTCTTTGTGCTTTTCTCCATCGGGGAGGACAATCTCGATAACCTTGACGTCAGCATCGCGCAAACGTTGCGCAAATCCTTGGAGCAGAATGGGAGCCACTACGTTGTTCGTGATTACAGCCACCTTCGGCTGGGCGAGATGCGGCAACAACAACTCAACTCGGCCGACGACCCCACAACCAATATGAATCGGATAGGAACGATCGCCTAGCGCGACATTCAGAGTTTCCATCTTTCGGAGATTTCCTTTAGCAAGAATTGAAGAACACCTTGCGCGTTCGTCCGGCTGCCATCAACAATAAGGTTCGCCACTTCACGATACAGCGGATCACGAATGGCGAACAGTTGGTTGAGTTTGAGCAAGGGATCTGCGACCTGCAACAACGGCCGATTCCGGTCATGCCGCGTTCTTTCCCATAGCGTTTGCGGCGGCACATTAAGATACACGACGAGTCCGCTGGCCCGCATGTTTTGCCGATTTTCCGGGCGAAGCACGCCCCCTCCTCCTGTTGCAACAACCAGACCGCTCTTCGCAGCCATCTCTGCAATTACCTGCGATTCGCGCTTGCGGAAACCATCTTCTCCTTCAATTTCGAATATCGTGGGGATACTGACCCCGGTACGCGCTTCGATTTCCTTGTCAGTATCTACAAAGCCCAGTCCCAGACGTTTAGCCAGAGAACGACCAATCGTTGTCTTGCCAGCCCCCATCAGGCCAACCAGGTATATGTTTTCAGCTATATTTTTCACTTCGCTATTTTACTTCAGCGGGTTGCCGAATACTGAGGCACAAAAAAACCGGCTGCGCGCCGGTTTTTTTGTGAACATAGAAACCTCACCTCAACGCAAGCCCCTCGTTGACAATCTTCGGGGTTATGAACACGAGCAATTCGGTTTTGTCGTCGATCCATTCACGGTTCTTGAACAACCAACCGATATAAGGCAAGTCACCGAAGAACGGTATCCGGTAAGTGTTTTCCGTTGTCTTCTGCGTATAAATCCCCCCGATCACGACAGTGCCTCCATTTTCAACCAGCACTTCCGTCTTGACATGCTTAGTATCGATCGCCACACCGGAACCGGTAGAGAGCGAAGTGTTCGGGGTATCCTTGTTGACATCCAAAGTCATCGTGATTTTTCCATCAGGCGTAATCTGCGGCTTAACCTTCAACGAGAGATTGGCCTTGCGGAAGGACACGCTTGTCGCCCCCGAACTGGTTGCCTGCTGGTAGGGGATTTCAACCCCCTGCTCGATAAGCGCTTCGATCTGGTTTGCCGTCATCACACGCGGACTGGAAATTACTTTCCCCTTTCCGTCTGCTTCTAGCGCGGTTATTTCCGCGTTCAGAAATTTGGTATTTGCGGAATTGTAGAGGATCATGGAAAACACCCCGGCAGTCCCCGCGCGAGGTGTCGCCGGAAGGTTGACCGAACTCGAATCCGTTGGCCAAGTGGGCACCGTGCTGGATTGCCCGGTGTAGTACCCAGTCGAAGCCAAACTTCCTCCGGCAGTAGCATAACCAGTAGGGGCCGTATTCCGGTAGCCGAGCCTGATGCCGAGATTCTTGGCAAAACTGTCGCCGGCCTCGACAATCCGCGCCTCGATCATCACTTGCCTTACCGGAACATCCACCTTGGCAATCATCGCCCGCACATCTTCTAGGCGACTCGGGGTGTCCTGGACAAAAAGAATGTTTGAGCGGTCATCAAGCAGGGCACTGCCACGCTTGGACAAGAGAGTCTGCTTGGAATCCGAAAGGAGTTTTTTCACATCGGACCCCTTGATGTAATTCATCTGAAAACTCTCGGTACGCAAGGGCTCGAGGTCGCCAATCTGGACCTTCGACTCGAACTCCAGCTTTTCTTTGGTCGCAATTTCTTCACGCGGCGCAATCAGAATGACGTTGCCGTTCTTCCGCATATCAAGCCCCTTTTGCTGCAGGATGATATCCAGCGCCTGGTCCCACGGGACATCCTTCAGAATCAGGGTTATCGATCCGCCAACCGAGTCACTGACAACAATGTTCATTCCGGTAAATTCGCCGATCACCTGAAGCAATCGTCGGACTTCGACATTCTGGAAATTCAGCGACAACTTCTCGCCCTGATAACCTCCTCGTGTTCCCTGTACCAGTTTGTTCGGGTTTTCGATAATCGGCTTGACTTCAATAACGAACTGATTATCCGTCTGATAGGCGTTGTGCTCCCAGAGACCCTTCGGCGTGATGGTCATCCGGGCATTTGCTCCTTGCTGAACGGTACTCACCGAGACAACCGGGGTCGCAAAATCCGTAACGTCCAGTTTCTTGCGTAGCGCTTCAGGAACACTCACCTTGATGAAGTCGACAACTAGTGATTGTCCTTGCTGGCGAATGTCGATCCCGGCACTGGGATCGCTCATATCAACCGAAATACGGGCTTCCCCATCTTTGCCTCTGCGGAACGCGATGTCCTGAATGCTATTGGCCGCCTGAGTCGAATACGCCTGAGAAAAGTGTTCGACAGGCCGGTCAACTCCACCCTCTTGCCAGGTCTTGCCCGTACTGGGCGTAAGTGCCAGTAGCAATGAATTACCATCGATTGTCGTCTCGTAGGTCATCGCCCTGTTGAGATTGAGCACAATCCGCGTGCGGTCGTCTGACTGAACGATGTTGGCGCTGCGAAGGTCCCCCTCGTTGAACGATTGGCTGCTCTTACCCAGCCCGTTCGTCGTATTCGCAAAATCAAGAGCAATCCGTGCAGGACTGGCCACGCTGAAACCTGACGGAGGCGCAGTGAGCGGTTCCCGGAACGATAATTTAAGGTTGATAATGCCGCCCTGCTGGGCAACTTTCATCGAGTCAATCGTGTTCGGCTTGGCGTCCTGCGCTTCTGCGGCAGCCCATGGCAACATGATCAACGCAGTGATGCCCAGTATGTAGTTTGCGATCCGTTTCACTTCGTTCCCTCCTGTCCCTGCAAAATCAGGGAACTCACTCTTTCAATCCAGTCACCTGCGGCATCCTGAACCAGCTCCTTCAGGACAACTTCTGATTCGGTAATCTTGGTAATCACTCCGAAATTCTGCCCGAGATAATTGCCGGCTCTAACCTGATACAAAGATCCATCGACGTGGACGATGGCATAGGACGCGCCTTTTCTTGTCATTACCCCGACATACTTCAGTGACTCAAGCGGATAGGCTTCCAGTGGTTCTCTCGGCCGATCGAAATCCGGCTGAGCCCCACCGCCACTGTTCTTTTTTTCCGGCGCTATTTTGGCCGGTTTAAAAGGATCTATGAGATTCCCGGCATCGTAGGCAACAGGCTCGTACGGTTTTACCTGAGGAAGCGGCGGGATTTTCCCCTTAACGTCCTTGGCCGCTTCGTTCATCCATAGGCGCAGATCCTCATGATCGCCTCCGTCGGAACAGGACGCCAGCATGATGCAGGCCAAGATAAGAAATCGTCTCATTTCTTCCCACCCTTGGCAGCCTGTGCCGCTTTTCTCTTGGCGGCCAGTTCTTCGTCATCCAGATATCGGAACGTTTTCGTCACAGCATCCATAACCAAGGTGCCGTCTTTCGCCTGAGGATTCGGCGTGATCGAAATATTGTTCAATGTCACGATTCTGGATAGCCTGCCGATATCTCCGGCGAACGCCCCGAAATCGTGATAGCTGCCGGTCAAGCGAACATTAATCGGCAATTCTGCGTAGAAATCCTTGACGACTTCGGGCCCAGGCTTGAAAAGCTCAAACTGAAGGCCACGCCCCATCCCCGACTGATTGACCTCGACCAGCAGTGATTCCACTTCGGATTTGTTGGGCAATTGCTTCAACAGTGCGCCGAAAGAGCGATCAATCTCGTTCAGTTGCTGGACATATAAATCAAGATTGACAGCCTGTGTCTTCTTAGCGACAAACTCCTCCTTCAGCTTCACCTCATTCTGTTGCCGCTGCGCCAGCGTTTCGAGTTGTTCGCTCCACCAGAACCACCATCCTGCGAGAAGTATCAGCGCAAACAACCCCATCAATAAGGCGACACGAGGAGCAAGCGGCCAAACCCCCACGTCCTTGGGATTTAGGTTCCGGAAATCGTCCAGAAATGCATTTATATCCATCTTGGAAACAGAGGTCGATTTCATTTTTTACCGGCCTCCTGATTTGCGCTCCGCTTCACAGCTGCGTTCAGATTAAACTCACTAAGGCGTCGCTTCTCCACTGTAACGGCCTTGATTTCGACAAGTTGCGGCTTTTCCAGCCATGGAGATGCCTCAATATTCCTCATCAGGGTCGACACACGGGCATTCGACTGCGCATATCCAACCAAAACAATTTTATCGCCGGTCTGTTTCATCGATCGGATATAGACGCCCTCGGGCATCTGCTTCACCATTTCGCTTAACAAGCGTACAGCTTCAGCACGATCGCGCTGCAAAGACTCGATAACCTGTTTGCGCGCCAGTAATGCCTGGGTTTGCTCCTTAAGCCGCTTGATCTGATCGATTTGCTTATCCAGTACGACGATTTCCTTTTTCAGGAAATCGTTCTTGGCTTCCTGAGCCGATATATACCCATCGATGACAGTAATAACCAGGAATACGATCAGAAATGCAAGCACCGAAACCAGACCGAACAGGCCATAAAACTGCTGCCGCTTGGCTTTGCGTTTCTCTTCCCGGTGAGGGAGAAGATTGATTCGCATCATTCGTCAAACCTCCGCAGGGCGAGACCGCATGCAACCATCAGCGACGACGAATCCGCCAGCAAGCTTTTCGCCCGAACCCGGTCCGAAAGAACCATATCGGCAAATGGATTGGCCACGATGGTATTGATCTGCGTTCGCGAAGCAACCACCTCATCGACCCCCGGAAGAACAGCACATCCACCAGACAGGACGACGTGATCGACCTTGTTGAACTGCGTCGAGGTGAAGAAAAACTGGAGCGCCCGCGACACTTCGAGCGCCATGCTTTCTACGAACGGTTGCAGAAGTTCCACCTCATAATTGTCCGGCAGACCATTCCGGCGCTTCTCGGCTTCGGCTTCCTCGAAAGTCATTCCGTATAAGCGCGCAATATCCTGCGTCAATTGGTTCCCGCCAAACGCTTGCTCTCGCGCATAAAGCTGCTGACCGTCGCGCAACACGGTCAAATTCATGACGTTGGCACCAACATCAACCAGAGCAAGAATCTGCCCTTTGCCTTGATCCGGCAATTGCTTCTGAATCAATTCAAGCGAAGACAATACAGCGTAGGACTCAACATCCATGACCACAGGCTTCAATCCAGCGGATTCCACCACCGCCACACGATCCTCAACCTTCTCTTTTCGCGAGGCGGCGATCAGAACCTCGATTTCCTCGGGTGAGGACGGTGCCGGACCAACCACCTGAAAATCCAGATTGACCTCATCAAGCGCAAAAGGAATGTACTGGTTAGCCTCCGACTCAACCAGAAGTTCCAGTTCTTCCTCTCTCTGGCCCGCAGCAACAATGATTTTCTTGGTGATCACATGGGACGCCGGGAGTGCTGCGGCGACAAGCTTCGTCGAGGTCGCCAGCTTTTTCCAAGCGCGCCTGACTGTCTCTGCCGCCACTTCCAGATTGACAATATTGCCATCGGCGACCACATCCCTTGGCAAGATTTCAACCGAATAGCGCTCGACCCGACACCCACCCTTTCCGTCATTCGCCAACTCAACCATCTTGACCGCCGATGAACTGATGTCGAGTCCAATCAGGGAGCGTGCCTTGGGATTGAAGATCGAAAAATCGAATTGCAAATCGCCACCCCTTACAAAAAACCCTTGAATAATTAGTAGTTAGCGAACTTATAGATAATCTACTTTAGATGCTAGCAACAAGTATTCGGCAAGTAAAGCTATTTTTACGTCATTGTTTCAGGAGACTTTTTCAAGCGACCCGTGTTCATTTCTGTCGCTATGGGAGTGCCGAGCGTATGTTTATAATTGAAAATTGCTTTTTTGGCGGACACTCCCTTGCCTACTGTTTCCCGCTGGGTTCTCTATCCCATAATCGTCGTCTTGGGCACCATGGTGATGGCTCTCGCCATGATTGCCGTCGTAGTGGTCCTAGCATACCCGAACCTTCCATCGCTAGAGATTCTCACGGACTATCGGCCCAAAATCCCCCTGAGGGTCTATACCGCGGACGGTCACATGATAGGGGAGTTCGGCGAAGAGCGCCGTGCCGTTGTTCGCTTCGACGATGTGCCGGCAATTATGAAGCAGGCCATTCTGGCAGCGGAGGACGAACGTTTCTACCAGCACGGAGGCGTCGATGCGCTGGGCATCGTCCGGGCAGCCATAAGCAATATCCTTGGCGGCGGCAAGCGGCAGGGGGCTTCAACAATCACACAACAGGTGGCAAAGAATTTCTTCCTCTCGTCTGAAAAAACCTACTCGCGCAAGCTTTACGAGGCGCTGCTGGCTTTCAAGATCGAGCACAACCTTACCAAGGACCAGATTTTCGAGTTGTATATCAACCAAATCTACCTGGGCCAACGTGCCTATGGTTTCGGTGCGGCATCACAGATATATTTCGGCAAGCCATTGAAGGAGATCAACGTTGCGGAAGCGGCGATGCTGGCGGGCCTCCCCAAAGCCCCCTCCGCATTCAATCCTGTCGTCAATCCCAAGCGGGCTAGCCTGCGGCAGCAATACGTGCTGCGCCGCATGAGAGAACTGGACTTCATTGACCCGAAACAGCATGAGGCCGCACTGAAACAACCGCTGGTCGTCAAGCGCGAAACAAACGACTATGCCGTTCACGCGGAATACGTTGCCGAAATGGCCCGACAGATGGCGGCCGATCGATTTCCCGACGATGTTTATTCGAGGGGTCTGCGGGTCATAACAACAATAACCAAGGCGGATCAGGATGCTGCCTACACCAGTCTGCGGCGCAATGTTTTTGACTACGACCGCCGCCACGGCTACCGAGGCGCGGAAGCCTATGCTGACTTATCCGAGATCAAGTCAGAACAAGATGAAGCACTGGATGTGCTGTTGCAGGATTACCACAACAATGAAGATCTGCACCCGGCGGTGGTTTTGCAGGCCGAAAAGAAGCAGGTCCGCGCATACCGTCGTGGCGGAGAGATTGTCACGATCACTGGGGAAGGACTAAAGTTTGCGGCACGCATGCTCGACGAAAAAGCGCCGCCAAACAAGCGCCTGCGCCGTGGCGCCATCGTCCGCGTACAACAGGATGACAAAAACAACTGGCGCATCATGCAGATGCCGGAAGTTGAAGCGGCATTCCTATCCGCCGAACCACAAACGGGCGCAATTCGCGCGCTGGTCGGCGGATTCGATTTTGGCCGCAACAAGTTCAACCATGTGACGCAGGCGTGGCGTCAGCCCGGTTCCAGTTTCAAGCCGTTCATCTATTCCGGGGCACTGGAAAAAGGGTTTACACCCGCCTCCATCATCCACGACGATCCCATCAGTTTTCCCGCCTCCGTCACCGGCAGCCAGGCATGGGAGCCGAAGAACTACGACGGTAAATACGAAGGCCCGATGCGCATGCGCACGGCACTGGCAAAATCGAAAAATATGGTTTCGATTCGCTTGCTCGAAGCCAGCGGAGTGCATTTTATCCAGGACTATGCAACACGTTTCGGCTTCGAAGCGGAGAAACACCCGCCCTACTTGACCATGGCCCTTGGCGCGGGTTCAGTGACGCCCTGGCAAATGGTCACGGCGTACTCCGTATTTGCCAACGGCGGCTACAAGATCCAGCCCTACATCGTCAGCCAGATTCGCGACGACAAGGATCAGGTGATCGCCGAAGCACAACCCGTTGTTGCCGGCGACGAGAGCCTGCGCGCCATCGATCCACGAAATGCTTACCTGATGGACAGCATGCTTCGCGATGTCACGCTCTACGGCACGGCGGCGCGAGCCTCGGCGACGCTCAAACGTCGTGACCTCGCGGGCAAGACCGGCACCACAAATGAGCACGTCGATGCCTGGTTTTGTGGTTACCAGAGGACGGTGGTCGGATGCTCCTGGATCGGGTTTGACCAACCGAAGAACCTCGGCAACGGCGAAACCGGCGGGTCGGCCGCGCTGCCGGCTTGGATCGGCTACATGAGCAAGGTGCTCAAGGATGTTCCCGAGTCATTGATGCCGCAACCGGATGGACTGGTTTCGCTTGAAATAGTTGGATCAGGCAAGGGCCCCGCCAAGGAGTTTTTCTACAAGGAAAACGTACCGGCGACCGAAGAGCTTGAGCCGCCACAGGATCAGAACGCAATACCAGTGAATTAACCCTCGCGCAGGTCGACACTCATTCCGACCTGCGCAGAAACCAGTTCCGACAGGACGGTCATCAATTCGCGTCCACTTCGCGTGTCTCGCCAAGATTGTCCGTCCCAGCGGAAATGAAAGCCGCCCGAACGGGCGGCCACCCACATTTCCTTGGCCACGGCATGGCGGTTGACGATGATCTTTCCACCATCGTCAAATTCGATCTCTAGGACTCCGCTGCTCGTCATTGAGCAATCGAGGTCGGTATCGCTCGTTTCGAGCGCTAATTCGATCTTTTTCAGCGCCTGATCCGCAAGTGCAATAAATTCGCTATCGTTCATACTGTGCTACCATTTTTGCCTTTGATTTCCTTACACCATGCGCAGATACATTACGCTCTCGTTGCTGCTGATTATGATGGCGTTGAACGCCTGCGGGACACGCGGGTCTCTTTATCTGCCTCCGCAGAAAACGACACCACCCCCGGCGACCAGTTCCCCGACCCAACCTGATCTTAGCACGGTCAAGACACCCAAACCATGAACTCCATTACGTCGCATTTCAGCGTAAACAACGGTCAACTCTGCGCCGAATCGGTTCCCTTGGCAGAGATTGCCGAGCGTTTCGGCACCCCGTGCTACATCTATTCACGCGCAGCACTTGAAGCGGCTCTGAATGAATTCCTATCCGAGCTGCATGGCGTCGACGCTCAAGTTTGCTATGCGGTCAAAGCCAATTCCAACCTGGCGGTGCTTAACGTCTTCGCACGCTGCGGCGCCGGGTTCGATATCGTCTCCGCCGGCGAACTCAAGCGCGCCTTGGCCGCGGGGGCTGACCCGCGAAAAATCGTCTTTTCCGGTGTCGGAAAATCACGCGAGGAAATGGCCTTCGCCCTCAAGACCGGCATCCTCTGCTTCAACGTCGAATCGGCGCCCGAACTCGAACGTCTGAATGACGTGGCCGGTTTGCTCGGCCTCCGCGCTCCCATCAGCCTGCGGGTCAACCCCAACGTCGATGCAAAGACCCACCCCTACATTTCCACCGGACTCAAGGAAAACAAGTTCGGCGTCGCCTACGAAGATGCATTGACGATCTACCAGCGTGCCGCCGCCCTGCCGCATATTGAGGTCACCGGCATCGACTGCCACATCGGCTCGCAACTGCTCGACCCCGCGCCCTTCGCCGAAGCACTCGATAAGCTCCTGCTGCTCGTAGACCAACTCGCCGCCAGCGGGATCTCCCTGCACCATATCGATCTGGGCGGGGGGTTGGGTATCCGCTATCAGAACGACGAAGCTCCCACGGTCAAGAGCTATCTGCAGCCGCTGCTGCAGAAGCTCAAGGGACGGCCGCTGAAAATCCTGTTCGAACCCGGTCGCCGCCTGGTCGGCAACACGGGACTGTTGCTCACGCGTGTCGAATACCTCAAGCCTGGCGAGATCAAGAACTTCGCCATCGTTGACGCCGCCATGAACGATCTGGCCCGCCCGGCGCTGTACGACGCCTGGCACGATATCGTCCCGGTATGCCCGCGCGATGCCGAACGGCGCAACTGGGAAGTCGTTGGCCCCATCTGCGAATCCGGAGATTTCCTCGGCCACAGCCGGCCGCTTGCCGTCCAGCCAGGCGACCTGCTGGCGATCATGTCTGCCGGTGCTTACGGGATGGCCATGAGTTCCAATTACAACACGCGCCCGCGCGCCGCCGAGGTCATGGTCGACGGAGATCAGGCCTTCCTGGTCCGCCGCCGCGAAAAGGTTGAAGAGCTTTACGCGCTGGAAAGCCTGTTACCGTGAAGCCAATTGCGCTCGCCCTGGCTATCGGCCTGGCAGTGGCCGGGTGCTCTGAAAACGGCGCCAAGAAGAAGACCGAACCGCCGCCGGTCCCCGTCACTGCGGCCAAGGCAGTCGCGCGTGACGTTTCGGTCCGCTTGGAGGTCGTCGGCCGAGCCGAGGCTTTCGAGAGTGTCGCCATGAAATCCCGCGTTGATGGCCAGGTTGCGGCCGTCCTGTTCACCGAGGGACAGCACGTGAATCAGGGCGATGTACTGATCCGCCTCGACCCCACCGACTTCGCCGCCCGCTTGCAGCAGGCCGAGGCTACAGCCGCCCGTGATGAAGCTCTGATTGCCAAGATGCGCGCCGACACGGCGCGATATACCGCGCTCAAGGAACGTAACTTCGTCTCGGAGGAAAAGGTCAACGACATCCGTACCAACGAGGCAGCAGCGACAGCCAACCTGCGCGCCAGCAAGGCGGCCGCAGAGGTCGCCCGCTTGCAACTCTCCTACGCCACGATTCGCGCGCCGATCACCGGAATCGTCGGTGCACGGCTGGTTTTTCCGGGCTCGGCGGTCAAAGCCAATGACGTCACCGTCGCCATCGTCAATCGTGTCCGTCCGCTACTGGTCAGCTTCGCCGTGCCCGAAAAGCACCTGCCGCAACTGCGAGCGGCACGTCAGGCCGGCACGCTGAAGGTGGACATTACCCAGCCCGGCGACACGTCACAGCATTTTGAAGGCACGGTCCGGTTCATCGATAACGCTGTCGACGCCGGCACGGGGACCATCCTGCTGAAAGCCGAACTGCCCAACCATGACGAAAAACTGACCCCCGGGCAGTTCCTCAATGTCTCGCTGCTGCTCGACACTCTCCGGCAAGCCGTGGCCGTCCCGGACAACGCCGTCCAGCAAGGCGCCGACGGCAACTATGTGTACGCGGTCAAGGACGACGCCAGCGTTGAAATGCGGCGCATCGACACGCTCGCCTCGGAGGAAGGATTTACGGCGGTTCGTGGAGCGGTGCAGGTCGGCGAGACGATCGTCACGGACGGACATCTGCGCCTGACGCCGGGTGCCAAGGTCAGAATCAAGGAAGAGACTCCCGTCGGCAAACCGCCCTCTGCCGACAAGAGGCAAGAGCCCGGTCGCGGCGTCCCCGCCGCTTAGTCAGCCACGCCATGCATCTGCCCGAACTCTGCATCCGCCGCCCGGTGATGACCACGCTGCTGATGGCGGCGTTCATCATCTTCGGCCTCATCGCCTACCGCGCCCTGCCGGTGTCGGAACTGCCGAACGTCGACTTTCCGACCATTTCCGTCACCGCGAGCCTGCCCGGCGCCTCGCCGGAAACGATGGCTGCCGCCGTGGCCACCCCGCTCGAAGGACAGTTCTCGACCATCGCCGGCCTGGAATCGCTGAGTTCGACCAGCGCCCAGGGGTCCACCTCGATCACGCTGCAGTTCTCCCTCGACCGAAATATCGACGCGGCGGCACAGGATGTGCAGTCGGCCATCGCCACGGCGCAGCGCAAGCTGCCGCCGAACATGCCGACGCCGCCATCCTTCCGCAAGGTCAATCCGGCTGATTCGCCCATCTTCTTCATCGCCCTGACCTCCCCGACGCTGCCGTTACCCGTGGTTAACGAATACGCCGAGACCCAGCTGGCACAGCGTCTGTCGACTGTCACCGGCGTAGCCCAGGTACTGGTCTTCGGATCGCAGAAGTACGCCGTTCGCATCCAGGCCAACCCCGATCAGCTGGCGGCGCGGGGAATGGGTATCGACGAACTGCGGCAGGCGATTTCACAAGCCAATGTCAATCAGCCGCTCGGTCAGTTCGACGGTAGCCAGCAGGCGTTCGCCATCAAGGACAATGGCCAGCTCACCACCGCTGCGGCCTACCGACCGCTGATCGTGGCATGGCGCAACGGAGCCCCGGTACGGCTCGAGGAGATCGCCACGCCGATCGACAGCGTCGAGAACGCGCGTATCGCCGCCTGGAACGTCGACAAGCGCTCCATCGTCCTGGCCATCCAGCGCCAGCCGGGCGCCAACACCATTGAAACCGTGGACTCGGTCAAACGCATGTTGCCGAGCTTCCAGGCCAGCCTGCCAGCGTCGATCAACATGACCACGCTGTACGATCGCAGCATTTCGATCAGCGAGTCGATCGCCGATGTCCAGTTTACGCTGCTGCTCGCCGGATTCCTGGTCGTTCTGGTCATCCTGCTGTTCCTGCGCAACCTCTCGGCCACGGTCATTCCGGCGCTGGCCCTGCCGATCTCGGTCATCGGCACTTTCGCCGTCATGCATATCCTCGGCTACAGCCTCGACAACCTGTCGCTGCTGGCCCTGACGCTCGCCGTCGGCTTCGTCGTCGACGACGCCATCGTCATGCTGGAAAACATCGTCCGGCACATAGAACTGGGGGAAACGCCGCTACAGGCAGCGATCAAGGGATCGCGGGAAATCGGCTTCACCATCGTCTCGATGACTGTCTCGCTCATCGCCGTGTTCATCCCGGTGATGTTCATGAGAGGCATCGTCGGACGATTGCTGCACGAGTTCGCCGTCACCATCTGTGCATCGATCCTCGTCTCGGGCATCGTCTCGCTGACCCTGACTCCGATGCTGTGCAGCCGCTACCTGAAGCACACCGAGAGCGAGGAACACGGTCGCGTTTTCCGCGCGTTCGAGCGCTTCTTCGAATTGCTCCTGGCCGGATACGAAAAAAGCCTGCGCCTGGCCATGTCCCACCCGCGCGTCGTCCTCTTCGGGTTCGTGCTTTCCGTGGTCTTCAGCGGCCTGCTCTTCACACAAATCCCGAAGGGGTTCCTGCCCAGCGGCGACAGCGGCCAGATCACGGCCACCACAGAAGGAGCACAGGACATTTCCTTCGCCGGCATGGTGGAAAAACAGCGCGCCGTGGCCGCCATCGTCGCGCAGGATCCGAACATCCGTTCCTTCATGTCCTCGGTCGGCGCCACCAACTCCCGCCCGACCCTGAATACGGGTTCGCTCAACCTGATTCTCAAGCCACGCCATGAACGTGAGTTGTCGGCCGACGAAATCATCCAGCAACTGCGGCCGAAACTTGCAGCAGTCCCCGGGATCCGGGTCTACATGCAGAATCCTCCGGCCATCCGCATCGGCGGCCAGGTGACGGCGGCGCAATACCAGTACACCCTGCAGAGCACCGACCTCGACGAACTCTACCAGTGGACCGACACCCTGCTCGGCCGCATCCGGCAGCTCCCTGGTTTCATCGATGTCACCAGCAACCTCAACAACCGCAGTCCGGTCGTAACCCTGGATGTCGATCGCGACAAGATCGCCGCGCTCGGCCTCACTTTTGGGCAGGTCGAAGACGCGCTGCAGAGCGCATTCAGTTCCCGCCAGATCTCCACCATCTACGGCTCTACCAGCCAGTACCAAGTGATTCTCGAAGTTGCTCCCGAATACCGGCTCGACCCGTCCAAACTCTCCCGACTCTACGTGAGGGCCTCCAGCGGCAAGCTGGTGCCGCTCGACACGGTGGCGCAGGTCACGCGCAAGACTCAGGCGCTGACCATCAACCACCAGGGGCAACTGCCCTCGGTCACCCTGTCGTTCAACCTGTTGCCTGGCGTTTCCCTGGGCGACGCGGTTAACAGCATCAAATCGCTCGAACAGGAGATGCGCCTGCCGGCATCGCTCAACACCAGCCTGCAGGGCACCGCGCAGGCCTTCCAGTCCTCGCTGCAGGGACTCGGCATCCTGCTGCTGATCGCCATCGTGGTCGTCTATATCGTGCTCGGCATCCTCTACGAGAGCTTCATACATCCGCTGACCATTCTCTCCGGCCTGCCGTCGGCGGCGCTCGGCGCACTGATCACGTTGATGCTCTTCGGCATCGACCTCAATCTCTACGCCTTCGTCGGGGTAATCATGCTGATCGGCATCGTCAAGAAGAATGCGATCATGATGATCGACTTCGCCCTCGACCGGCAGCGCAACGAAAAGGTCCCGGCTTTTGACGCCATCTTCAAGGCCTGCCTGATCCGTTTCCGCCCGATCATGATGACCACCATGGCGGCGCTCGTCGGCACCCTCCCCATCGCGCTGGGCATCGGCGCCGGCGCCGAGGTCAGGCAGCCGCTGGGGGTCGCCGTCGTCGGCGGACTGATCGTGTCGCAGTTCCTGACGCTATACCTGACGCCGGTCGTCTATCTCTACCTCGACCGGCTGACCCAGCAGGAACAGGCCGCGCACGTCGCCACCGAGTCGACCTGACCGCGCCGCGATCGCATGTCCGCCGCCGACAACGAACTCCCGCTCCGCCAGCGCATCGACAAATGGCTGTGGGCCGCGCGTTTCTTCAAGACCCGCGGGTTGGCCACGGAAGCCATCCATGCCGGACACATCCGCCTCAACGGCAGTGCCGTCAAGCCGGCCCGCGACGTGCGTCCGGGCGATACGCTTGAGATCACCATCGGCAGCGTGCGCTGGACTGTCGAAGTGCGAGGGATCAACGAGCAGCGACGGCCGGCGAGCGAAGCCCAGCTACTCTTTGAAGAAAGCGCCGAGAGCAAGTCCCGGCGCGAAACCGTCAAGGAAAATCTCCGTCTGGCCCCCGTTCCCGGCAGCGACCTGCGTGGCCGACCGACCAAGAAGGCACGGCGGCAGATTCGCGGATTCAACGAACAATTCTGAACCCGGCGCTTGCCGGCCCCTCAAACAACCTTTTCGCAGGATAGCCCCGCCATGTTTCGCGCCCTGAACACGCCGCACCTCTGGATTGTGACGCTGTCGGCCGCCGGCATTCTCATGGTCACCATGGGAGCTCGTCAGTCGCTCGGCCTCTTTCTTGCCCCGCTCAACACCAGCACCGGCCTGGGAGTCGCCTCGATCAGTCTGGCCATGGCCATCGGCCAGTTCATCTGGGGGGCCGCGCAACCGCTCGCCGGAGCGCTGGCCGACCGTTTCGGCCCGGGGCGGGTGCTGCTCGGCGGCCTTGTCCTGCTGGCCCTGGGCAGCGCGCTGACGCCGCTCATGAACAGCACCTGGGGACTGATCATCTCCCTCGGACTGCTTTCCGCCATCGGCTCCGGCGCCGGCAGTTTCTCCGTTCTTTTCGGCGCCGCCACCAACCGCCTGCCGCTGGAAGCGCGCGGCGCGGCCTCTGGAGTCATTAACGCCGGGGGTTCGTTCGGCCAGTTCATCTTCGCCCCGATCCTGCAAAAACTGATCCAGGCGATCGGCTGGATGGGCGCCATGTGGTCGCTCGCCGTCGTCGTCCTCGCGGCGTTGCCCCTGGTGCGCAACGTGGCAAAGCCGCATGACCATGGTCACAAGACCGAACACATCAATGAGCAGGGGCTGTGGCAAAGCGTCAAGGAAGCGATGAAGGATCGCAGCTACCTGCTGCTGCATGCCGGGTTCTTCACCTGCGGTTTCCACATCGCCTTTCTCGTCACGCACCTGCCCGGCGAAGTCAGCCTTTGCGGCCTGCCGCCCTCAGTGGCCAGCTGGTCGCTGGCCATCATCGGCCTGGCCAACATTTTCGGCAGTCTCTTTGCCGGCGCCTGCGTGGCCCGTCACCGCAGCAAATACGTGCTGTTCTGGATGTACGGCTCGCGCGCCGTGATGATCGCCATTTACCT
>CAZCJW010000013.1:0-11667 GCA_964499185.1 uncultured Propionivibrio sp.
CGAAGATCTTGGTCGACTGGCCGATATAGACGCCCATCGAGATCACCGAGCCTTCCCCGACGATGACGCCCTCGACGATTTCCGAACGCGCGCCGATAAAGCAGTTGTCCTCGATGATCGTCGGGTTGGCCTGCAGCGGCTCCAGCACACCGCCGATACCCACGCCGCCGGAAAGATGCACGTTCTTGCCGATCTGCGCACAGGAGCCGACGGTGGCCCAGGTGTCGACCATCGTGCCCTCATCCACATAGGCGCCGATATTGACGTAGGAGGGCATCAGCACCACGTTCTTGCCGATGAAGCTGCCGCGGCGCGCGGTGGCCGGCGGCACGACGCGGAAACCGCCGCGCCTGAACTGCTCGGTGTCGTAATCCGCGAACTTCGTCGGGACCTTGTCGAAGTAGCGCATCGGTCCGTTATCCAGCACGACATTGTCTTCGAGGCGGAAGGAAAGCAGCACGGCTTTCTTGATCCATTGATGGGTGACCCATTCACTGCCGATCTTTTCGGCTACCCGCAGCGTGCCTGCGTCGAGTGCGGCAAGAACCTTGGCGACAGCCTCGCCAACCTTGGCGGGAGCGGTTCCCGGTTGCAGGGAGGTGCGATTTTCCCAGGCTTCTTCGATGATCTGTTGGAATTGCTGCATTTGATATTTCCTAGAGATGTGAAACGAACTGTTGAATGCGGTTGGCGGCGTCGAGGCAATCGGCCAGCGGTGCGACCAGGGCGATGCGCACGTATCCGGCGCCGGGGTTGGTGCCATGCGCCGGTCGCGCGAGGAAACTGCCCGGAAGAACATGGACATTATAGTCAGCGGCCAGTCGGCGGGCGAAATCGGTATCCGCAATCGGGGTTTTTGCCCACAGGTAGAAACTGGCGTCGGGCATCCGCGTGCCCAGCACTTGGCTGAGCAGCGGCGTCACGGTGGCGAATTTTTGGCGGTATTGTTCGCGGTTGGCGACGACGTGGGCTTCGTCGTTCCAGGCGGCGATGCTGGCGGTCTGTATGGCCGGGCTCATGGCGCTGCCGTGATAGGTGCGATAAAGCAGGTATTGCTTGAGGATCGCGGCGTCGCCGGCGACGAAGCCGGAGCGCATGCCGGGGACATTGGACCGCTTGGACAGGCTGGAAAGCATCACCAGGCGGTCGAAGCTGCGCCCGAGCTGTTTTGCCGCCTGCATGCCGCCCAGCGGCGGATTGGCTTCGTCAAAGTAAATTTCCGAATAGCACTCGTCCGAGGCGATGATGAAACCGTACTTGTCGGATAGCGCGAAGAGTTCTCTCCAGTCATCCAGGTTCAGTACCTTGCCGGTGGGGTTGGCCGGCGAACAGACGATCAGCAACTGCACTCGGCGCCATTCCTCTTCCGAAAGGCTGGCATAGTCGAAGGCGAAATTGTTTTCCTGCACCGAGTTGAGGAAGCGGACATCAGCACCGGCGAGATAGGCTCCGCCTTCATAGATCTGGTAGAACGGGTTGGGGCTGACGACCAGTGGCACGTAGCCCCGTGTCGGGTCGATTGCCGTCTGGATGAAGGAAAACAGCGCTTCGCGCGAGCCATTGACCGGAATGATCTCGGTCTCCGGATTGATGCCATCCAGCCCGTAGCGATTGTTCATCCATGCGGCAATGGCTTGTCTCAATGCCGGTTGTCCGAGCGTGGTAGGATAACTCGACAGGCCGCCCAGTCCGGCGATCAGCGCTTCCTTGATGAATCCGGGTGTTTCGTGCTGCGGTTCGCCGATATAGAGTTTGACTTCGCTCAGATCGGGGTTTGGAGTTACGCCGGCCATCAACTGGCGTAGTTTTTCGAAAGGGTAGGTTTGCAGCTTGCTGAGGTTGGGGTTCACTGTCTTGGCATGGAACGGTGATGGGAATCCGATTATAAAGGAAGCATCACGCAAATGGCTGAGCCGGTTTGGTGGCCGGCGCGTGCATAAGGCTTTGGATTGCACATAGAAGAGTAGCAATGAAGGCACCGGGGCAATCGTCGTCCGTGGTTCTGCCGCGTGTGTTTTGGGGAGAAATCTGGGGTATGGAAAATTTGGAAAAGGTAGTTCTTGTCACCGGTGCGTCGCGCGGAATCGGCAAGGCGGTTGCCGAGGGGTTTGTTGACAGGAATTACCGCGTCGTGGTCGCTGCGCGGACCTTGGAAAAGCTGGAAGAAATCGTCGTGGCGGCGAGACAGCGGGGGCGAAAAGCGCTGGCGGTCCAGTGCGATGTCACCGATCCGGAAAGCGTCAACCGGCTGTTTGCGATGATTAACGAAGAATTCGGGCGGCTCGATGTTCTGTTCAATAACGCCGGGGTGAGCGCGCCGCCGGTTCCGGTGGAGCAGCTTTCCTATCAGCAATGGAAGACGGTCGTCGATACCAACCTGACGGGCGTGTTTCTTTGCACGCAGGCGGCAGTTGCGCTGATGAAGAGGCAGCGACCGGGTGGTGGGCGGATCATCAACAATGGATCGATTTCCGCTCATGCGCCGCGTCCGTTCAGTACGCCCTACACGTCAACCAAACATGGGGTGCTCGGAATAACCAAGGCCACCGCGCTGGATGGCAGGAGCCATGATATCGCCTGCAGCCAGATCGATATCGGGAATGCGGCCACGGAAATGGCGGCTCTGATGGCCAAAGGAATCATGCAGGCCAACGGATCGGTTGCTGTCGAACCGTTGCTGGATTTGCGCCATGTCGTAGACGCGGTGCTGTACGTCGCCGGCTTGCCGCTCGGTGTGAATGTTCCGTACATGACCATCATGCCGACGGCCATGCCCTTTGTCGGGCGCGGGTAAGCGTCTCGCGCCTCAACCATGGATTGTAGACATCATGCGCAAACAGCACTCGGAAGTGAAATGCAACATCACCACCATTGGCGGCGGAACGGGGACGTTCAACGTCCTGTCCGGCCTCGGGAAGAACCGGCGCCTGAATCTGGCGGCCATCGTCACGGTTGCCGATTCGGGCGGTTCGACCGGCGAGTTGCGGGACGAATTTGGCATCCTTCCGCCCGGTGACGCCCGCCGGGCCATCGTCGCGCTGGCCGAGGACACCGAAGTCGTTCGCCGGTTGTTCGAATACCGCTTCAAGGAGGGGCGCCGCATCGCCGGCCATACCGTCGGCAACCTGCTGCTGACGGCTTTGACCGACATCATGGGAGACTTCGAGCGGGGCATCGAGGAGCTTTCCGAGATGTTCAACGTTCACGGAAAGGTCATTCCGGTGACACTCGACAATGTCAGCCTGGGGGTCACTCTCGAAAATGGAGAGCGGATTCTCGGCGAAACGGATATCGATGTGCCCAAGCATGACGCCAGTATCCCCATTCGCGATGCTTTCCTTATGGGGGGTGGGTGCCTGAATCCGCGTGCCAAGGAAGCTATCGAAAATTCGGACTACGTGATCATTGGCCCTGGGGATTTGTACACCAGCATTGTCCCGAACCTGTTGTGCAAGGGAATGGTAGAGACGCTGCGGAACGCCGCTGCCAAGATCATCTACGTGTGCAACATCATGACCAAGCACGGCGAAACCGATGGTTTTGCCGTCGAGGATTTCGTGCGGGTGCTTGAACAGTATCTTGGCGAAGGGACTATCGATTATCTGCTGGTCAACAACGGGGAACTGCGCAGCAATCTGGTAAAGAAGTACGAGGAAGAGGGGAAGATACCGGTTCGGCTGCGTGACCGGCACTCGTTGGTACAGAGAGGCATCAGGATCGTGGAGCGCGATTTTACGAGCGAAACCGATTACATCCGTCATGATCCGCACAAATTGTCTCGAACCATCGAGGATTTTGCGAGTGGCTGGATCCGGTAATCAGACCCCGCGGTAATGCGTGCAACTTGCTTTTTTACGCGTGCTGTATAAAAATACAGTCTCCCTTCCGGAGGAACCCTCCATGGTGAAACTTACGCCACGCCAGCAGGAAATACTCGATTTCATCCGCAATTCGCTGGAGGTTCTTGGTGCGCCGCCGACGCGAGCAGAGATCGCCAACGCCTTCGGGTTTGCCTCTCACAACGCCGCCGAGGAGCACCTCAGGGCGTTGGCCAAGAAAGGAGTCATTGTCCTGGAGCCGGGTTCCGCCCGGGGGATCCGGCTGGTCGAGCAATTGGGGTTGCCGCTGATTGGCAGTGTCGCGGCGGGCAGTCCGATCCTGGCCGTGGAAAACGTGCAGGCGCGTTATGCCCTTGATGCCAGCTTGTTCAAGCCGCGCGCCGATTTTCTCCTGCGTGTGCGGGGCTTGTCGATGATCAATGCCGGCATCCTCGATGGCGATCTGCTGGCGGTGCATCGGAGCAGCGAAGCGCGTAACGGGCAGATCGTCGTGGCGCGCCTGGACGATGATGTCACCGTGAAACGTTACCGTCGGCACGGCAATGTTGTCGAGCTTATCGCTGAAAATCCGGATTTTTCGCCGATTATCGTTGATACGCGCAGGCAGCCGCTGGAAATCGAAGGGATTGCCGTTGGGTTGATCCGCGGCGGCGAAGCGATGTAACTATTTTGGGGCTGGTGCCGATGCAGGCTTCTTGGCGGTGGCCTGCTCGAGCACGGCGGTAGTTTGCGGGTGGAAGTTCTTTTTCGCGTAATACAGCGGTGTCCTGCCGTCAAAATCGGTTTTATGCGGATCTGCTCCGCGTTCAATCAAAAACCGGGTCAGCTTGGGTTGCCCGGTTGCCGCTGAAAGGTGCAGCGCTGTTTGTCCGGATTCCGTTCTTGCGCCGATGTCAGCCTGTTTGTCCAGGAGCAATTGAACACTCTGTCGTCCGCCAGAAATGACGGCAGCGTGCAGTGGTGTCATTCCGATATGGTCTTTGGCATTTATGTCCGCACCGCTTGCGATGAGTTGTTCGATGATCTTCACCTTTCCGTAGAAGGCTGCGATATGGAGCGGTGTCCGGTCAAGCGCGTCCTTGGTGTTGATGTCTGATCCCGACTCGATGATCTTGCGGATTTCTTGGATATCGCCCCGAATGACGGCGTTGGACAGGGCGGGTTCCGCAATGGGGAAGTTGCCGTTAACGACCAATGGTTCGGCGGTAGGTTTTTCACTCTTCTTCTCGCATCCGCCAAGGGCAAGGGCAAAAACGGTTATCGTCAGAACGATTGCCAGCCGTGCTGAATGTGGCGCGTCGGGGTTGCGTCTCCGCGGTTGATCTGGATGATGGCAGCAATTCATTCTGTTCTCGTGATGGCTCGTTGTTTCAGGGAAGCCAGAAGTGCGAATCTTATCCGATTGTGCGCGGAAGAAGGGGGACGCCTGAAGCACAAGGGGAATGCACCCGTTCCATCGGTGCAACCGTATTGGCCTTCACTGCGGGTGTTCCGTTTTCAGATGCAATCGTCTGGACGGCCGATAAGTCGAACGAAAAGGGCGCGATCGATGATCTAAGATGATTTTCGAAACCGTGTTTTTCCGTCATCAGTCGAAGAAAGGAGTCCATATGTTCATCTCATCGAGCGCCTTCCTGCCCGGAGAATCGATACCAAAGATACATACCTGCGAAGGGCGCAATATTTCTCCTTCCCTGGCGTGGGGAGATGTTCCGGCCGGGGCGAAAAGCCTGGTCCTGATCGTCGATGATCCCGATGCGCCGGACCCGGCCGCACCGCGCATGACGTGGGTGCACTGGCTGCTGTACAACCTCCCGGTTGATTGCACTGCGTTGTCCGAAGCGGTACAGGTGTTGCCGGAGGGATGTTTGGAAGGACTGAACGACTGGAAACGCGCGGGTTATGGCGGTCCGTGTCCGCCCATCGGAAGGCACCGTTATTTCCACAAACTCTTTGCGCTCGACGTTGTTCTTCTAGACTTGAATATGCCTGACAAGAAGCGGCTCGAACAGGCCATGCTCGGACACGTCGTTGCTGAAGCGCAGTTGATCGGCACCTATCAGAAGGGGCTCTGAGCAGGGCTCTGTCAGCTCTCGGAGGGAGGGTCAGGGATGGCCGTCGTCCGGATACTGGTCGAGTTGCGTTTTTATGCCGAACTTGCCGATTTCCTGCCGCGCGCTTTGCGCGGCCGTAGTTTTGCGCATGCCGTGGCAATGCATGAAAGCATCAAGCACATCATCGAGGCGCTGGGCGTACCGCATACGGAAGTCGACGTGTTGCTGGTCAACGGCGAGACGGCGGGGATGGACCGGCGGCTGCAGGCGAACGACCGGGTGACGGTTTTTCCGGCACTGCGTCGCCTGGCGACGCTGCGCGGAGTTGCCCCGCATTTTGCCGCCGATGCGCATCTCGGGCGCTTGGCGCGCTACCTGCGTTTTTCCGGTTTCGATACCCTCTGGGACAACGGCTGGGACGATGCCGATCTGGTTGCTGTTGCCGCCAGCGAAGATCGCGTCGTCTTGACCCGCGATCGCGCCTTGCTGATGCACCGGGCATTGCCCCAGGGCTGCTACCTGCGCGATACGGCGCCCTTGGCACAATTGGCGGATGTTGCGGCGCGCTATGCGCTTGATCTTGGCGGAAGACATCCGGCGCGGTGCCTCGAATGCAACGAACGCCTTGACCCCGTGCCCAAGCAGGAGGTCGCCGCGCGCTTGCTCCCCGGGACGCTTGCCGGCTTCGATGAATTCTGGCGTTGCGGATGCTGTAGCGGGGTGTTCTGGCGCGGTTCGCACTGGAGGCGCATGCGCGACGCCGTCGACGGCGTCGCACGGGCGATTGGCAATGACTTCGCCCGATGATTCCGGCGAGAGGATCCGTGCCGGCAGGCCGCTGATCCTTTTTGGCGCTTTTGATCGGCACAATTTCGGCGACTTGCTGCTTGGCCAGATTGCCCGGGTTCTGGCAAGTCCCGACCCCGTCGTGTTCGCCGGCCTGGCTGATCGTGATCTTTCAAAATATGGCGGCGAGAGCGTTCGGGCGATTACCGCTCTGGCGAAAGAGTGGGGCGATTCTCCGGCGGAGGTCCTGCATGTCGGCGGCGAGTTGCTGACCTGTACGCTGTACGAGGCGGCGGTCATGCTGCAACCGGATGAGAGCGCGCAGCGCGTCATGGCCCGCCATGACTCCGATCCGGAGGGCGGGCACCTCTGGGCCGCCCTTAACCTGGGTCTGGATCAAGCGATTGCCTACCAAATTTCCCGCCGGCTATTCCGCCGTTCAGGCTTTTTCGGCTATCTTGGCGTGGGCGGAATGGATCTGGATTTGCAGCCGGACGAGGTGCGCGAAGAAGTGTTTTCACGTCTCGGTGAAGCGGATCATGTCTGGGTGCGCGACCGCGAAACACATCGGCAACTGACGATGGCGGGAATACAGGCACAGTTGGCGCCCGATCACGCTGAACTGACACCCAACCTGTTCGGCTCCATCATCGAGGAACGCGTGCTGGCCGACCGACAGGGAGTGCTTTGGGAACGTTTCCCCGCGGGCTACTTGGCTGCACAGTTCAGCGCCGATTTCGGCGATGACGCGACGCTCGCGATCATCGGGCGGCAACTACGGCAGGTTCAGCGGGAACACGGACTCGGCATCGTGTTTTTCCGCACCGGCGCGGCACCGTGGCATGACTGCCTGGACGTCTATTGCCGGCTTCTGCAAGAGATGTCGGATCTCGATGCTTGCATCTTTGAATCGCTCGATATCTGGGATATCTGCGCCTTGTTGGCTCGAAGCCGCGGGTTTGTGGGGTCGAGCCTGCACGGACGTATCGTCGCCGAGGCGTTTGGCCATCCGGCGGTGAGCCTGGTACGGAAGGCGGGAACGCGCTCGAAGGTTCGCGTTTACGTCGCCTCGTGGCGTCCTGAGGCGTTGCAGACGGTGGTGTCTCCCGACGCAGTGCTGGCGGCGTGGTGTCATGCGCTGATGCTTGAGCGCGGGAACCGGCGGCAGCGTCAACTGGTTGTCGCTGCCGCTGACGCCTTCCGGCGAGCACGCGGTTTGGCGCCGCTGTGGGCAGGGACTAGTATTCAAGCATGATCGCAGTTTTACGGCGTTTGTCTTGAGCGCCCGGAACCGGAAAGAAAGGACTCCCCATGCCAATCACCAACGCGCTGGATCCCGGGCAACTGTATCGGCGTTGTGATCCGGAACTCTTCGCCTTCCGCACAACGGAGGAATTGGCGGCGACCACAGCGATCATCGGCCAGGAACGCGCCGTGGATGCCATCGAGTTCGGTATCGACATCCAGCGTCCTGGTTACAACCTGTTCGTCCTCGGCGACTCGGGTAGCGGCCGTCACTCGGTCGTGCGCCGAATCCTGGAGGCCAACGCCGCCCAGGAGGCCGTGCCCAGCGACTGGTGCTACATCAATAATTTCACCGAACCCAACAAGCCGCGGCTGTTGCGTGTTCCGGCCGGACGGGGCGGCCAGCTCAAGCGCGACATGCAGCAGTTCGTCGCCGAACTGTCGACCGCCATCCAGTCGGCATTCGAGAGCGACGAATACCGTCTGCGCCTCGAGGCCATCAACAACGCCTTCAAGGAAAAGGAAGAAAGAGCCTTGCAGGAACTGGGCAAGGCGGCCTCCGAGGACGGCATGGTGTTGTTGCGTACACCTCATGGTTTTGTCTTTGCGCCAGTGTCCGGTGAGGAAGCGATGTCGCATGAGGAATTCGACAAACTTCCGGAAGAGGAAAAAGCCCGTATCGGGAAGTTAATCGAGGACCATAGCGAACGGTTGAGGCAACTGATGCTCCAGTTGCCGCGCTGGCGCCGCGATACGCAGACCCAGATCAAGGATGCCAGCCGCGAATTCCTGAGCCTGGCGGTGGGGCACCTGATCGACGAACTGCGCGACAACTATTCCGATTTGCCGGAGGTGCTGACCTTTCTCGACGATGTCACGAATGACGTCATCGAGGAAGGGGAGCAGTTGCGCGAGCAGCCGAAATCGGATGGAGAAGTGTCGGGCAGTGTCATCAGCGGGAGCCTGTCGACGCTCCGTTACCAGGTCAATCTGCTGGTGGACAATGCCGGGGCTTGCGCTGCGCCGGTAGTGTATGAGGACAACCCGATCTATCCCAATCTGGTCGGGCGCGTCGATCACATCGCGCAGATGGGAACCCTGCTGACCAATTTCACCCTGATCAAGCCCGGAGCGCTGCATCGGGCCAATGGCGGCTATATCGTTCTCGATGCGCTCAAAGTGCTGATGCAGCCGTATGCCTGGGAGGGGCTCAAGCGAGCGCTGCAGGCCAACCAGGTGCGCATCGAATCGCTGGGGCAAGCCTGGGGCCTGGTCAGCACGATCTCGCTGGAACCCGAGCCGATGCCATTGAAAGTCAAGGTGGTGCTGATCGGAGAGCGACGCATCTACTATCTGCTCAAGGCGCTTGATCCGGATTTTGCCGAACTGTTCAAGGTCCCGGCCGATTTTGAGAACGAACTGCCACGTGACGACGACACCTCGCGACAGTACGCCGAATACCTGGCCACGCTGATCCGCGGAGCCCGCCTGCGCCCGTTCGACCGGGAAGCCATCGCGCGCGTCGTCGAACATGCGGCCCGTCTGTGCGAGGATGCAGAGCGCCTGACGGCCAACCGGCGGCAGATGATGGACCTGTTGCAGGAAGCCGACCACTGGGCCGGCAAGGCCGGGCGAAAATCAGTGCAGTGCGAGGACGTGGAAACGGCCCTGATGGCGCGCATACGCCGTGTCGACCGGATACGCTGCAAGTATCAGGAGGAAATCCTGCGCGACACGCTGCTGATCTCGGTGACCGACACGCGAGTCGGGCAGGTCAACGGACTGGCCGTGCTGGCGCTCGACGATTTCATGTTCGCCCACCCGGTGCGCATTACCGCGACCGCGCGTGTCGGTGAAGGCGATGTGATTGACATCGAGCGCGAGGCCGAACTCGGTGGGCCGGTTCATTCCAAGGGAGTGATGATTCTCTCCTCGTTCATCGGGGCACGCTACTCGCGCACTGTTCCGCTGTCCCTGGCGGCGAGCCTGGTCTTCGAACAGTCGTATGGTCCGGTCGAAGGCGACAGTGCTTCCATGGCCGAGCTCTGCGCCTTGCTGTCCGTCCTGGCTGATGCGCCGATCCGGCAATCGCTGGCGATTACCGGATCGGTCAACCAGTTCGGCGACATGCAGGCCATTGGTGCCGTCAATGAAAAGATCGAGGGGTTTTTCGACATCTGCAAGGCGCGCGGACTGACGGGCGAGCAGGGCGTCGTGATTCCCGCGTCCAACGTCAAGCACCTGATGCTGCGGCACGAGGTTGTCAGTGCCTGCGCCGAGGGCTTGTTCCACGTCTATGCCGCGCACAACGTCGACGAAGCCATCGCGCGGCTGACCGGCTTGCCTGTGGAAACCATTGATTCCCAAGTGGCGGCTCAGCTGACCGAACTGTCTGCCGCACGCCAGGCGTTTGGAGCAGAGCATCACCACGCCGGGGAGAGGCAGAATTCCGGGAGCCAGAAGGACGCCTGATTCCTTCAGTCGCGCTTCTGGTCGATTTGCTGCGCCAGCGTGTGAAGTGTCGGAGAAATCTCCACAGGATAGGGCGCGGCGGTATCAAGCCCTCGCCAGGGCGGGGCGATCTGCTCCAGTTGCGCGCGTGCGTAGCCGCGTGTGTGCGCCAGTGTCGGCGAAGCGGCGGTACGGTTTCCACCACGCATTACGCAATCGAGAAGCGGCGTGCCGGCGGCTTCGTCGCTTTCCAGCGTGAGCGTATCCCCGGTCATTTTTCCTTCGGCATCAAAGCGCCGGAACACTTGCTTGCGTCCCGGCCAGCTGGCCTTGCCCTCCGAACGCTTGCGCCGCGCGGCGCCGGCGTATTCCTGGAGCTTGTAGGCGCATTCGAGATACGGGCAGTCGTCGGAGGTATTCATGCGCGTGCCGACGCCGAAGCCGTCAATCGGCGCCTTGGCGGCCAATAGCCCCTGCACGGCGTATTCATCGAGATTGCCGCTCGCGAAAATGCGGATATTCGGCTGGCCGCCTTCGTCGAGGATGGTCCGGACACGGGCGGCATGACGGCCAAGATCGCCGCTGTCGATGCGTACCGCATTGATGTCGATGCCTTCGCCGGAAAGCTTGCGCGCCAGCGGCACGATGGCGCGGGCGGCGGCCTCCGTGTCGTAGGTGTCGATGAGCAGCGTGGTGGCTTTGGGATGGGAGTGCGAGAAATCCTCGAAGGCCGCGAGTTCGTCTTCGTGCGCCTGGATGAACGAGTGTGCCATGGTGCCAAATAGCGGGATATTCCAGCGCATGCCGGCCTGCACGTTCGACGTGCCGTCGAAGCCGGCCAGGTAGCTTGTACGTGCCGAGAGTAATCCGGCTTCCGCCCCATGGGCGCGGCGCAGCCCGAAGTCGACGAGCAGGCTGTCGGGAGCGACCAAGCGCACGCGGGAGGCTTTCGTGGCGATCAGTGTCTGGAACTGCAACAGGTTGATGATGCGCGTTTCGACCAATTGTGCCTCCCGTAGCGGAGCTACCACCCGCAGGATTGGTTCGTTGGCGAAGAACGGGGTGCCTTCGGGCATGGCCCACACCTCGCCGGTGAAGCGCAGATCAGCCAGCGAATCGACGAAGCGCCGGTGGAAGCGTCCGCTGCCGGCAAGCCACTCGAGTTCCTCGGGCGTGAAATGCAGGGTTTCCAGGTAGTCCAGGACTTGCTCGAGTCCGGCAGCGAGGAGGAAATTGCGGTTCTCCGGCAGCTTGCGCACAAAAAATTCGAAGACCGCCGTGTCGTCCATGCC
>CAZCJW010000013.1:11767-15782 GCA_964499185.1 uncultured Propionivibrio sp.
TCGGTAGCCAGTCCTCCGATGAAAAGCCGCCGCACGCCGCTTTTTTCCAAGAGTTGCGGCAGGTCGGTGCCGGCGAAACCGGAATAGGCGTCGGACTCCTTGTGGGTCGCCTTGCTGACGATGGTGGGGTTGGCGGGGAGTTTCAAACTATCGGCAAATGCGGCGCCCTCCGTTCCGGCGACACAGTGCGGCGGCCACGGCCCCCCTTGCGGCTGGAAGGAGCAATGATCGGCCGGATGCCAGTCGCGGGTGGCGAACACGGGAAGCCCGGCGGCAGCAAAACGGGAGATCCAGTCGTTGAGCGGTGCAATGACCTGATCGCCTTCCGGAACCGCGAGGCGACCGCCGGGCAGGAAATCGTTCTGCACATCGACAATCAGGAGTGCGTCGCCCGGTTGCGGTTGAGTGGTCATGGTCAAGCCCTTCGGGGTGAATGAATGGTGCGGTGATTATAGTTCCACTCATGCGGCCCGGTAGTGAAGCCCGCCAGCGGTTGTCTATGATGGAAAGAGAGCAGACCTTTCGCACCGACATTGTTCCGGAGAGAAACTTCATGGACCGGCCAACCGGGAAACGAACCTGTCTTTACGAGGCCGGGCAGTTGGAAGTCGTCCTCGACGACATGGCCTGTGATGCTGCCGGTTTGCTGACGGGGCGCCAGAAAATTGCAGTGGTCGGGGTACTTCGCCGCGGAGCGCCGCTGGCCGACCGGTTGTCTGAAATTATGGTATGCCGGTATGGTGTGGTGCCGCCCGTCCGCCTCGACCTGTCGGTCAAACGCTACGCCGACGACCTGACGTTGCTTCATCCCGAAACCCGCCTGTTGGTGGATGAGCGCGATGCCGCGCTCGATCTGGCCGGTTACACGCTGCTGGTGGTGGATGACGTGCTCTATACCGGGCACTCGCTGCTTACAGTGGTGGAATACCTGGCACGCAAGCAGCCGGCGGAGATTCGCGTTGTCACCCTTGTCGACCGGGGTGTGACCCGTTTGCCGGTGCGCACCGACGTCGTCGGCGTGCGGCTCGATATTGCCCCGCGGGACATTATCGAGTGCAACGTGCCCCCGTATGAGAGCGAGTTCAGGATCGAGTTGCTGCAGCCGAACGCCTTGCCCTGACGGGCGGAGCATCACGCCTGCAATGCGGGGGTACGATGGCTGTCGATGACCTGCAGCATTTGCGAGAAAATCTTTGGTGTTCCGGCAACGATATTGCCGGTCTTCAAGTGATTCTCACCGCCGGAGAGATCGCTGACCAGTCCGCCGGCTTCCGTGATCAGCAGGCAGCCCGCGGCAATGTCCCAGGGCAGCACGCCGAATTCCCAGAAACCGTCGAAACGCCCGCAGGCCACGTAGGCCAGATCCAGCGCCGCTGATCCACCGCGGCGGATTCCCGATGTTCGTTCGGCGAAATCCTTGAACACGCCGAGGTAAGCCCGGGCGTGCTCGAAATTGCGGAACGGAAAGCCGGTGCCGAGCAGGGCTTGTTCCATCCTGTCGCACTTGGTGACACGGATGCGCCGCTCGTTAAGGTAGGCGCCGCCGCCCTTGCTGGCAGTGAACATCTCGTTGCGTACGACGTCGTAGACCACGGCCTGGTTCGGTTGACCCTTGTATGTCAGGGCGATCGACACCGCGTATTGCGGATAACCGTGGATGAAATTGGTGGTTCCGTCGAGGGGGTCGATGATCCACTGGTAGTCCTTGCCGCTTTCGCTGGCGCCGGAAACGCCGGACTCTTCTGCTAAAATTCCGTAGTCAGGATAGGCATCACGCAGAATCTCGATGATGGCGGCCTCGGCGGCCTTGTCGACTTCGGTGACGAAATCGTTGTTGTACTTCTTGGGCGTGATCTTGAGGTGCTCGATGTCCTGCGCGGCACGGTTGATGATCTGGCTGGCGCGACGCGCGGCCTTGACCATGATGTTCAGAGCTGGATGCATGGCGTGTCTTTTAAAGAGTCCGACGGGCGGACGGAGAATTCCGGGTCGCCCGTTTCGTTTGTGGAATCGCGTATTTTAATATGAACCAGCCTTCTTCGTCTTCCTCGGATTCTCCAGCCGAACCGCGCAATCGGCTGGGACGGGTGCGCATTGTCCTCTCCAATACCAGCCATCCCGGGAATATCGGGGCGGCGGCCCGGGCCATGAAAACCATGGGTTTGTCGCGATTATTTCTGATCAACCCGAAAAAATTCCCGGATGACGAAGCGCTTGCCCGGGCGGCCGGGGCGGATGATGTGCTGGACAAGGCCGTCATCTGCGCGACGCTCGATGAAGCACTCGAAGGTACGGTATTTTCCGTGGCGTTGTCTGCGCGGCACCGCAATCTTGGGCCGGAACGTTCGCAGGCGCGCGAAACTGCCCCGCTTCTACTGGATAAGACCAGGGAAGGGGAAGTGGCCCTGGTATTTGGCAACGAGACGGCAGGCCTTTCGAATGCCGACGTACAGCGCTGCCAGAGAACCGTCTTCATTCCGGCCGATCCGGAGTTTTCCTCCCTCAATCTGGGGGCGGCGGTCCAGGTGCTGTGCTACGAACTCCGACTGGCGGCCCACGATGGCAGGCCGGCGGAAGTGAGCAGGACTGTTCCGTTTGCCTCACCCGCTGCGACCAACGACGACATCGAACGATTTTACGTGCATCTGCAACGGATCATGGTCAACACCGGATTTCTCGATCCGAACCAGCCCAAGCGCTTGATGTCCAAACTGAGAAGGTTGTTCGGAAGGGTGGCGCTGGAGCGAGACGAGATCAATATCCTGCGCGGCATACTCGACGCTGTCGAGAAGAACATCCCCCGAAAATCTTGATTAAAACAGTCGGGTATTTTAGAATCACCCTTCACCCTTTATGGAGAACCCCGTTTATGTTCAGCCGCCTGCGAGAAGACATCCGCTCCGTATTTGCGCGCGATCCTGCCGCCCGGACGTCGTGGGAGGTGCTGACCTGTTATCCCGGTATCCATGCGGCGATGATGCATCGCTTGGCGCACTGGTTCTGGACTCGGCAATTTCACTGGTTGGGGCGTTTCGTCTCGCACATCGCGCGATTCCTGACGGGTATCGAAATCCATCCGGGAGCGACGATTGGGCGCCGTTTCTTCATCGATCACGGGATGGGGGTGGTGATCGGTGAGACCGCGGTAATCGGTGATGATGTCACCCTGTATCACGGCGTGACGCTCGGGGGAACCTCATGGAACAAGGGGCGCCGCCACCCGACGCTTGAAGACGGCGTGGTCATTGGTGCTGGGGCGAAAGTGCTGGGTCCGATAACCATTGGCGCCAATTCCAAGGTTGGTTCGAACGCTGTCGTGGTGAAGAATGTCCCGCCAGGGACAACCGCCGTGGGCAATCCCGCGCGCATCATTGACAGCGAGCAGGCGCAGAAACGTGAAGAAAAGGCCGGGCAGATGGGGTTTTCCGCGTATGCCCTGTCCACCAATCAGGACGATCCTCTGGCCAAGGCCATTCACGGACTTCTCGACCATGCGGTGGAAACCGACCGTCGCATAGACGTTCTGCTCAAGAAGCTGGAGGCGAGTGGTGTCAGTCTGGAGGACGAATTGGCGACGGCTGACAAGTTCGATCCAAAATACCTGAGCAAAATTGTTGACTAATATCGGGAACTTCCCTCATAGTTGACAAAACTAATCAGGTATTTGAGGAGGCATCATGCGATTGACAACCAAAGGACGTTTTGCCGTGACGGCGATGATCGATCTGGCTCTGCACGGCGGTGAAGGTCCGGTGACACTGGCAGGGATCAGCGATCGGCAGAAGATTTCGCTCTCGTATCTTGAACAGTTGTTCGGAAAGCTCCGCCGGCACAATCTCGTTGAGAGTGTGCGTGGCCCGGGGGGTGGTTATTGTCTCGCCCGTCCAATGGCGCGTATTTCGGTGGCCGATGTGGTCCGTGCCGTGGATGAGGCTCTGGACGCAACGCAGTGCGGCGGCCGGGAGAATTGCAAGAACGAAGAGCGTTGCATGACCCACGACCTCTGGATGACGCT
>CAZCJW010000013.1:15882-18820 GCA_964499185.1 uncultured Propionivibrio sp.
TGCCATGGTTGTCAGGGCAGTCCGGGAATGCGTCCAGCCGGCACGAGTACGGTCGGGCGGCGCGAAAGGCTATTGACGAGGCGCGTGACAGGGTTGCCGCAGCCGTGGGTGCACATGCGACGGAGATCGTCTTTACCAGTGGCGGTTCGGAAGCGAACAACCTGTTCATCAAAGGCGCAACGGCCTTCCTCAAGCCAGGTTCGCTTGCGGTCGGTGCGATCGAACATCCGTGCGTGATCAAACCAGCCGAGCAACTGGTCCGGCGCGGTTGGCAATTGCACAAGTTGCCCGTCGATGCCGAAGGACGGGTCGATGCTCACGGTTTTCGAGGTGTCTTGTCTCTTGGCACGAAACTGATCTCGGTGATGCTGGCCAATAACGAGACCGGCGTTCTGCAAGATGTTCCGGAACTGGCAACGATGGCACAGGCCTCGGGCACGCTATTTCACACGGATGGTGTGCAGGCGTTCGGCAAGATCCCCGTCGATTTCCGTTCGCTGAATGCGAGCGGTGTGCATGCGCTTTCGCTGTCTGCGCACAAGATCGGCGGGCCCAAGGGGGCCGGAGCGCTGGTGCTGGACAAGAGCGTCGAAATCGAGGCGCTGATTGCTGGAGGAGGGCACGAGCGCGGATTACGTTCCGGAACCGAAAATGTGGCGGCAATCGTCGGATTCGGCGTCGCAAGCCAACTGGCTGCGCAACGTCTCGCCGAGTCCGCCCACAATTTTGCCGAACTGAGGAACCGTTTGGAGCAAGGACTGGTCAGTCTCGGAGCGCGGATATTTGGCGCAGCAGCAAAGCGCTTGCCGAATACGACGTACTTCTCGCTGCCGAACCTGGACGGTGAGACGCTGGTTGCGTATCTGGATCGCACCGGTTTTGCAGTGGCCAGCGGTGCAGCGTGTTCCAGCGCCAATCCTGAACCCTCGCATGTTTTGCGCGCGATGGGTGTTCCTGAGGAGCACGCACGCGGTGCGGTGCGTGTCAGCGTCGGTGCGGGAAATACCATGGCCCAGATTGAAGAATTCCTGGTGTCTTTGCGTGACACCGTATTGAAATTACAGCGCTTGACAGCCATTGCAGTTTAAAAATGAACCCTGGAAACGGAGCGAAGAAATGTTGAAACTGCCGATTTATCTCGATTATTCGGCGACCACGCCGGTCGATCCGCGCGTGGCGGAAAAAATGATCCCTTATCTGGTTGAGAAGTTCGGCAACCCGGCGTCTCGATCCCACTCATTTGGTTGGGTCGCCGAGGCGGCGGTCGAGGAAGCACGCGAGGAAGTCGCGCGTTTGGTTAATGCTGATCCCAAAGAGATCGTCTGGACCTCCGGCGCGACTGAATCCAACAATCTGGCCATCAAGGGCGCGGCGCATTTCTATTCGGGCAAGGGTAAGCACCTGATCACCGTCAAGACCGAGCACAAGGCCGTGCTTGACACCTGCCGCGAACTTGAGCGCCAGGGGTTCGAAGTAACCTACCTGGATGTAAAGGACAACGGCCTCCTCGATCTCGATGTTTTCAAGGCCGCGCTGCGGCCCGATACCATCCTGGTTTCGGTGATGTTTGTTAACAACGAGGTCGGGGTCATTCAACCGATCGCTGAGATCGGCGAGATTTGCCGCGACAAAGGTATCATCTTCCATGTTGATGCAGCTCAGGCGACCGGCAAGGTGGCCATCGACCTGAATACCCTGAAGGTCGATCTGATGAGTTTTTCCGCGCACAAGACCTATGGGCCGAAAGGGATTGGTGCCTTGTACATCCGACGCAAGCCACGGGTTCGCCTTGAGGCGCAGATGCACGGCGGCGGCCATGAGCGCGGATTCCGCTCCGGTACGCTGCCGACGCACCAGATCGTCGGCATGGGCGAAGCCTTCCGCATTGCCCGCGAGGAAATGGCTGAAGAAAACAAACGTATTGGTGCGTTGCGCGACAGGCTGCTTAAGGGAGTTTCGGATATCGAACACGTTTATGTGAACGGCGACCTCGAGCATCGCGTGCCGCACAACCTGAACGTCAGCTTCGCCTACGTCGAGGGTGAATCGATGCTGATGGCTATCAAGGATCTTGCCGTTTCTTCCGGGTCGGCGTGTACCTCGGCATCGCTTGAGCCGTCGTATGTACTGCGGGCCCTCGGCCGCGACGATGAACTGGCGCACAGTTCGATCCGCTTTACGATCGGGCGATTCAATACGGAAGAGGAGATCGATTTTGCGATCAAGCTCTTGCACGAAAAAATCGGCAAATTGCGCGAGCTGTCGCCACTGTGGGAAATGGTGCAGGAAGGTGTCGATCTGAACACGGTTCAATGGGCGGCACATTGAGTGAATCAATCGGCGGGTCGGGAAGCACCTGATCCGCCTGTGAATACAGGAGTGACATCATGGCATATAGCGAAAAAGTACTGGATCACTACGAAAACCCGCGCAACGTGGGCTCGTTCGGCAAGGAAGAAGACGGCGTGGCTACCGGCATGGTTGGTGCCCCGGCCTGCGGTGACGTAATGAAACTGCAGATCAAGGTCGGCAAGGATGGCGTTATCGAAGATGCCAAATTCAAGACTTACGGCTGCGGTTCGGCGATCGCTTCTTCCTCACTGGTGACCGAATGGGTCAAGGGCAAGACGCTGGATCAGGCACTGGAAATCAAAAACACCCAGATTGCCGAGGAGTTGGCCTTGCCACCAGTCAAGATCCATTGTTCGATCCTTGCCGAGGATGCGATCAAGGCGGCGGTAGCAGATTACAAGAAGAAGCAGAGCGAATAAACTGCGATAGTGAAGCATTACGAAGGAGATTTTGAAATGGCGGTTACGCTTTCCGAAAACGCGGCAAAACATGTGTCAAAGTACATGCAGAAGCGTGGGAAGGGCATCGGTCTTCGACTGGGCGTGCGCACGAGCGGATGCTCGGGAGTGGCCTACAAACTGGAGTT
>CAZCJW010000013.1:18920-23591 GCA_964499185.1 uncultured Propionivibrio sp.
GTCCGGCGTCTGATGTTTCTCGAAAAGCTCTTGGTGGAAATTGACGATGGCATGGCTGCGCTTGAAGCGTAGGTTTTTATAACAACAGGAATTTCATGGCTCTCTTGCACATTGCCGAACCCGGCGAATCGGCCGCACCTCATCAACACAAACTCGCGGTCGGCATCGATCTGGGAACGACGAATTCGCTTGTGGCAACAGTCCGGAGCGGACTGTCTGTCGTTCTCAGCGACGATCTGGGGAGGCCACTGTTGCCGTCCGTCGTTCGTTACCATGAGGATGGCCGTATCGATGTCGGTTACGAAGCGCAAGCCGAGCAGTCGCGCGATCCGCTCAACACGATCGTTTCGGTAAAGCGTTTCATGGGCCGGGGCATCAAGGATATCGCCCATCGCGAATCGCTCCCTTACCAGTTCGACGATGTGCCGGGCATGCTCCGTCTGCGCACGGTGGCGGGAGTGAAGAGTCCGGTCGAGGTGTCCGCCGAAATCCTTCGTACATTACGCCTGCGTGCCGAGCATTCATTGGGAGGGGAACTGGTCGGTGCCGTCATTACCGTGCCGGCGTATTTTGACGACGCCCAGCGTCAGGCAACCAAGGATGCGGCCAAGCTGGCCGGTCTTTCGGTCTTGCGTCTCCTCAACGAGCCGACCGCGGCGGCGATTGCTTACGGACTCGACAATGGCGCCGAGGGAATCTACGCGGTTTATGACCTCGGTGGTGGCACCTTCGACATTTCCATCCTCCGGCTTTCACGCGGTGTTTTCGAAGTGATGTCCACCGGCGGGGACTCCGCATTGGGAGGCGATGACTTCGATCAACGCATCTTTTGCTGGATCCTTGAAGCAGCGCGGCTGAATCCGCTTTCAGCAGAAGACGCGCGCTTGCTATTGACCAGCGCGCGCGAGGCCAAGGAGTACCTGACCAACCACGGTGTTGCCCCGATCAATGCACGGCTCAATAGCGGGGAGCGCGTCGACCTCAAACTGACGACCGAGGTATTTACGGAGATTACCCAAACGCTGGTGACCAAGACCATCCAACCGGTGCGCAAGGCGCTCCGTGATGCAGGTCTTTCGGTCTCCGACGTGAAGGGAGTGGTCATGGTCGGAGGGGCGACGCGCATGCCCCAGATTCAGCGCGCAGTAGGCGAGTTCTTCCAACAGGAACCGTTGAACAATCTCGACCCGGACAAGGTGGTCGCTCTCGGAGCGGCGACCCAGGCCAATCTGCTGGCCGGTAACCGTACGGCAGGGGACGACTGGCTGCTGCTTGATGTGATTCCGCTTTCACTTGGCCTGGAGACGATGGGGGGGCTGGTGGAAAAACTGATTCCCCGCAATTCAACGATTCCAGTCGCCCGTGCCCAGGAATTCACGACGTTCCGCGACGGACAGACGGCCATGGCCTTGCATGTGGTGCAAGGCGAGCGCGAACTCGTAACGGATTGCCGCTCGCTGGCTCGTTTCGAACTGCGCGGCATTCCTCCGATGGTGGCTGGAGCCGCTCGCATACGCGTGACGTTTCAGGTTGATGCGGATGGGCTTCTGTCCGTTACTGCGCGCGAACTTACCGCTGGCGTCGAGTCGAGCATAACGGTCAAGCCATCGTATGGCCTGTCCGACGACGAAATCGCCAGCATGCTCAAGGATTCGATGGCGCATTCGAAAGATGACGCGGTGCGACGCGCACTCAAGGAGGCACAGGTCGAAGCGCAACGGCTCATCGAAGCCGTCCAGTCGGCGCTCAAGAATGACAGTGATTTGCTGACCAATGAGCAACATACGGTGATCGAGAACGCTGTGGCGCGGTTGCAGAGCGCTGCGCTCGGCGAAGACAGGCGCCAGATTTCGCAGGCGATGAACGACCTTGAGGCAGAAACCCGCACCTTTGCCGCGCAGCGCATGGACAAGACGATCCGCAAGGCGATGGCGGGGCGACGCATCGAGGAACTCACCGGAGACGAAACGGGTTCCGCAACAACCGGGGAGCGTGCATGACACAACTCATCGTCTTGCCTCACATCGAGCTATGTCCCGATGGGGCGGTCATCGAAGCAACGGAAGGCGTATCTATTTGCCAGAATCTTCTCGATAACGGAATCCCTGTGGAGCATGCGTGCGAGATGTCCTGTGCCTGTACGACGTGCCACGTCATCGTCCGTGAAGGGTTCGAGGATCTGGAACCGTCGGAAGAGGTGGAGGACGATCTGCTCGACAAGGCCTGGGGACTGGAGCCGAATTCCCGGCTGTCCTGTCAAGCCATGGTAAACAAGGCGCCGCTGGTCATTGAGATTCCTCGCTATTCAATCAATATGGCCAAGGAGGGCAAGCGATGAAGTGGGTTGATATCAACGATATTGCCATCGAACTGGCGGACTCGCGCCCCGATGTTGATCCGGCGAAAGTGAATTTTGTCGACCTGATGCACTGGGTCATGGAACTCCCGGGTTTTGACGACGACGCCAAGCATTGTGGCGAGAAAATCCTGGAAGCTATCCAGCAAGCCTGGATTGACGAGGTCCGGTAAGCGACTGTTTTACCCGATGGGCGACGCAGTTCCTAGTGGAGCGCTCCAGCCTTACTCTGCCAGGAGCCTCTCTCGTCATCGCTGATGTGATTATGCGTTTGGCGAATTCTTCACGCCATGTCTTGCGCATCGACGGACCGCCGTAATTGCCGATCAAAGCGGAGTTTATGTTTTTGGCATCGTTGCGCGGACCAATCACGACGCGGCGGATGATGGTTCAGTGGTGAGAAACAACTCATTGCAGCGAACAAATCGACAGAGTCAAAAAATGCCGGATAAGCCCTTGATGATGTTCGTTGTCTATAGTGAATTTGCGTAATTTGTGATGCCGTGCCAGGGCCTTTTCGGCCCGGTAAAAGTTGACTCGATTCAAAAACGCCTTCACGATTGTCCCCGTTTATCTGTTTTGTCGCTCCGTCGCGCTAGCTTGACTCGGGTCGGAAGTTCGTTTTCAGAGAGGGATAAAAAACATGTTGATAAGCAGAAAGATCTGGTTGCTGGTGGGGATCGCAATGGTTACATCGGCCGCGGTTTCCAGCTTGGGGCTCTATGGGCTGAAGAGTGTCAATTCGAACATGGTCGAAATTGCCGATAAATCGGTTCCGGCGCTGCTTAGAGTCAGCGACATGCGAACCGCGTACCTGGCGTTGATTCCACAACTGTATAACCGGGCGACGACGGCCGATGCGGAAAAAGGGAAAGCCCTTGAGAAGGCCCTTGACGAGGGCAACAATGACCTGATCGTACAGATCAACGCCTATGGGGAAAAAGTTACGATTGAAGAGGAAAAGCAGGCGCTCGATGAAACAAAGATGAGCCTGATTTCGTTTGTCACCCGTCTCAAGCAGATCAATACCCTGGCTGGTCTGGGTGAAGCGCAAATGGCGCTGGAAATGATTCAGCGCGATATCGGGCCGTTGCATCAGCGCCTGTCAAATTCGTTTGACGCTTTGGTGAAGATAAACACCGGTAAGGTCAACGGAGCGGCCGAGGCGGCGGCTTCCGCGTTTGCCCGGACGTTGGCAATCACCATCTCGGCGGCTGTGATCGGGGTGGCCGTAATCGGCATCCTGGGATTCCTGCTTGGGCGCTCGATAACCCGGCCGCTGGGCTTGATGCAACGCGCCATCACCCGCACGGCGAATGAACTCGACTTTACCGATACGATCAAGGTCGAATCCAACGACGAGGTGGGCGCCACGTTGCAGGCCTACAACGAGCTCCTGGCAAAACTGCGCAGCAGCTTTGCCGAGATCCAGGCGGTGGCTGCTCGCATGGCCTCGATCACGACCGAGGTGGACAAGACATCGAAAGAAATCGCAGAGAATTCGCAGCAGCAAAGTGACGCGTCGTCCGGCATGGCCGCGGCGATCGAGGAACTGACCGTCAGCATCTCAATGGTTGCCACGCAGGCCCAGGATGCCAGCGTTCACACGCAGGAGTCACGGGTAAAGGCCGATCAGGGGGCGGAAGTCATTCTCAGTACGGTCAGCGGCATCCAGACCATCTCCGATTCAGTACGCGAGGCATCTTCGCGCATCGATGCCCTGCGTCAAGACAGCGAGAGTATTTCGTCAGTCGCCAAT
This sequence comes from uncultured Propionivibrio sp., assembly GCA_964499185.1. Lineage (GTDB taxonomy): Bacteria > Pseudomonadota > Gammaproteobacteria > Burkholderiales > Rhodocyclaceae > Propionivibrio. The sequence continues at coordinate 23,036 of CAZCJW010000013.1, forward strand.
ATCATCAAGGAAATTGCCGATCAGACCAACCTCCTGGCACTCAATGCGGCAATTGAAGCCGCCCGGGCGGGCGAACAAGGACGCGGTTTCGCCGTGGTTGCGGACGAAGTGCGCAAACTTGCGGAGCGCACGTCGAAATCGACCCAGGAGATATCGACACTGCTCGCCCAGATGCAGGGTAGTGCCAAGCAGGCGGTGGATTCCATGGCAGCCGCGGTGCGCGAAGTCGATACGGGTGTCGAGAACGCGCAGGAAGCAGGTCGCTCCATCAACGACATCAAGGAAGGCTCGAGCACCGTGGTCGGCGCGGTGGAAGAAATATCCGAAGCGGTGCGCGAGCAAAGCGCGGCAAGCACGTCGATATCTCAGCGCATCGAACAGATTGCCCAGATGACCGAGCGTAACACCGCTGCCGCGGATAGCACAGCCGCGGCAGTCCATCACCTGACCGAGATGAGCCTGGAAATCGAGACGGCACTGAAGGCGTACAAAGTTTAGGTTGAACCGAACCAGAAACGCACGGCGAGTTCCAACGGACTCGCCGTGTTTTTATTTT
>CAZCJW010000013.1:23691-25706 GCA_964499185.1 uncultured Propionivibrio sp.
TATCGCGTTTTGCTGGTCTGCATGGGCAACATCTGTCGTTCTCCGGCCGCCGAGGTCGTCGTCAGGGCACTGGCCGACGAAGCCGGATTATCGTCGTTTCTTGAAGTGGACTCGGCAGGGACGCACGCTTACCACGAAGGGGAAGCGCCCGATCCGCGGGTCCGAAAGGCCGCCGCGCGACGCTCCTACAGTCTTGGCGGATTGCGTGCCCGGCGCCTGACCGAGGCGGATTTCACGCGCTTTGATCGCATCCTGGCCATGGATCGTCAAAACCTGGCATTCATGCGTCGCATTTGCCCGCCGGAATTTCATTCGAAACTCGGGCTGTTTCTCGATTTTGCAGAAGCAGTGCCCGACGACGAAATTCCTGACCCCTATTACGGAGGGCCGGAAGGGTTCGAAAGGGTGCTTGATCTATGCGAACTTGCCGGCAAGGGCCTGATAGAGGCCGTTGTTGGCCTCTCCCAAAATGGCCGCTAAGGAGTACGGGAGAAACGAAGAAACCGTCAATCGAGCTTCTTCAGGTAATCCTTGGTGAACACCTTGTCGGGAAGATCGCGCAACTTCATACCGCCGTACTCAAGCACGGATTGCTCGCCGCTGCGCATCGCATCTTCCATCACCAGTCGCGTCGGTCGCTGCCGGCCTTCCATCATCTGATATTTCTCGTATTTGCACGTCTTGAGCAGACGGTTTGAAAGCGAGTAGAACTCGGCCTTGAACGGCCAGTTGTCTTTCTGGCTTACCCAGTAGATGACTTTCTGGTAGGTCACGCCGCGATCCACCGCATTCAATTCGAGAACGTGATAGGCCTCGGAGCCTATGGTTTCCACCCGCAGCAGCTTGGCGTTGTAGTCTCCGGCGAAATTGGCGCGAGCCAGATCGCCGTTGGCCACTTGGCCGGTCAACCGTTGCGAAAGGGCAATCCGTATCGGCTGTGATACCTCCGGCATGAACACCCAGAGGTCGCGGCCTTTCATCAGGATGATCTGCCCGCGTTCCGAAGCAGGCTCGGTGACCATGACCACGGTGTTGCTGTTGCCTTTTGACAAGACTCGGTACTTGCGCAGTTCCGGTTCCTGGTCGGGCTTGCTCGTTGTGATATTCACGTTGACCTGGAATCCCTCTGCAGGAAAACGTACCAGATCAGCCTTTTCGACGATTCCACGGGCAACCGGATCATCCGTCGCGGGAGGCGTTGCCTCCTGCGCGTTGCCGGGGGTAAACGCCATAAGGCCAAAGCAGGATGCAATTGTCACTACAGCCTTGACACATTGATGCCGGATAGTCATGATTTCCATGGTCTTTCCCCTTTGCGCCGACTGCCCAATCAGCGTCGGCAGAGAGCCTGCTGATGAGCGTTGTCCGCATTGAACACGTATACAAGGATTATCTGCTCGGTGATCAGAAAGTCCAAGCCCTCAAAGACATCACGCTGTCGTTTGAACCCGGAGTCTTCCTTGCCATTGCCGGCCCCTCCGGGAGCGGAAAAACGACGCTGCTCAACCTCATCGGCTGCATCGACACGCCGACCAGCGGCAAGATTTATATCAACGATACGGATGTCAGCGGCAAGACGCCGGATCAACTCGCCGATCTAAGGAACAGGACGATCGGGTTCATTTTTCAGACATTCAACCTGCTGCCGGTGCTTTCGGCGGCGGAAAACGTCGAATACCCGTTGCTGCAACGCAAGGACGTGTCGCCTGAAGAGCGGAAGAAACGTGTCGACTACTTTCTGGACATCGTTGGACTGGCGAAATTCGCCGAGCATCGCCCCAACCAACTGAGCGGCGGGCAGCGGCAACGGGTGGCGATCGCCCGCGCCCTGGCGATTTTGCCTTCGATCGTGTTGGCGGACGAACCGACGGCCAATCTCGACCACAAGACAGGCGAAGAAATCCTGAACCTGATGAAGCAGATCAACCGCGCATTCAATACCACCTTCATTTTCTCCACCCATGATAAACGTGTAATATCCAAGGCCGACCGGCTCGTGCGCGTCGAGGACGGGG
>CAZCJW010000013.1:25806-27559 GCA_964499185.1 uncultured Propionivibrio sp.
CATGATAAACGTGTAATATCCAAGGCCGACCGGCTCGTGCGCGTCGAGGACGGGGAAATCAGCATGCTCGGCGTTCGCTCGGAAGAAAGAAAATGGATGTTGGCCCGCCATCGTCAGGCCGCAGATGCCGCGGCAAGAGCTGAGTAGTGATTGATGCGGCGTGATGATGTTCGGGCGCCGTCACCCCGGCGAAGGCCGGGGTCCAGTCGGCGATTGCCCTCCGACACTGGATGCCGGCCTTCGCCGGCATGACGGGGAGGTTCTACTTTATCCGGCCGAAATGATAGTCACGTCGAAAACAACGAATAACCCGCTAATTGAGGGTCAAACAATGCAATTGAAGAGACAAACAAAGAAGCCGCTCATTGTTCAACTGGCTGTCTGCTTTGGGTTGCCGTTAACCTCTGTTGCCTGGGCGCAGACGGCTGAGCTTCCCTATTTCCTCGCCGCCAATACAGCTGAAACCAAGAGCGGCAGCCGCGATGCGCTCTTCGACGACGATGACGACCCGTTGAAGGACAGTCCGAAGGCGGAGAAGCAGGATTCGGGGAGCGGACTCCGAGGCTTTGTCCAGTTCGAAATGGCGCGCAGGACCGAGTCTCCGGTTCAGTGGTCGAAGATGGTGACGCGGGCCGATTTTTCCGGCCAGGGCAATCTGGGCAACGGCATCAAGTGGAAACTCGGCGCACGTGTTGACTATGATGCCGTGTACAGTCTCTACAACGATTACCCCGGTGATGTGGCCAGCGACCAGCGGTTCAACATCTACCTGCGCGAAAACTACCTCGATATCGCTTCCGGCGACTGGGATTTCCGTCTCGGCAAGCAGCATGTCGTGTGGGGCGAAATGGTCGGGCTTTTCTTTGCCGACGTTGTTTCGGCACGGGATATGCGCGAATTCATCCTGCCGGAATTCGACATGATGCGAATTCCGCAGTGGGCGGCGCGCGCGGAATATTTCAACGACGATTTTCATGCCGAACTCGTGTGGATCCCCGTCGCCAGCTACGACGAGATTGGCAAGCCGGGCGCGGAGTTCTATCCCTATCAGATTCCGCCGCCAAGCGGGAATGTGATCTATCGCAACGAGGACACTCCGGCGCGCAACCTGGGGAATTCCAATTACGGCCTACGCTTGTCGACGCTGAAGAACGGTTGGGATATCTCCGGATTTGCCTACAGCAGCATGGATATCGCGCCGACGTTCTATCGCGACGCCGTCAGTATTCCGGGCACCTACATCTACAAGGCCAAGCATGACCGCATCCACCAGTACGGCGGGACCTTGGCTAAGGATTTCGGCGATGTCGTGCTGAAGGGCGAGATGGTCTATACCCGCGGTCGCCAATTTACGGTGCTTCGCGCCACGGACAGCAATGGCGTCGTTCCGCAAAACACCCTGGATTGGGCCGTGGGACTCGACTTCAGCTTGCCGGCGGATATCCGCTTCAACGCCCAGATTTTCCAGAGACAGTATTTTTCCTACGATTCCGACCTGATCGCTGACGAGCGCGAAAACGGCCTCAGCCTGCTGCTGAACCGGAAATTTGGTGACAACCTCGAGGCGCAGGCACTGTGGATCACCAGTACCAACCGTACGGATTGGCTGTTCCGGCCGCGCGTGATGTGGAACTTCGAACGGAACTGGCGGCTGGCGGTTGGGGCTGATATTTTCAAGGGCCCGCCCTTGGGGCTTTTCGGGCGTTACGACAGTCAGGACCGGGTGTATTCGGAAGTGCGGTACAGCTTCTGA
>CAZCJW010000014.1:0-27404 GCA_964499185.1 uncultured Propionivibrio sp.
CGCGAGCAGGCGCTTGCGGCAGCGCGCGATGCGCTGGAAAATGCGGCCTCGACGTTGCGCAGGCTCGAAGAACAGCGCATGAAGGTCGAGCAAAGCCTCGAACCCTTGCGGGAGCGGACCGGCGAACTCAGGCTCAAGGAACAGGCCGCGGCGCTCAACGTCGAACAACTGAGCTCGCAGTTGATGGAAGTGAAAGCCGACGAACAAAGCCTGGCCGCCGAACTGGAGGGGGCGCGCCCCGGGCCGTTGCAAAGCGCGATCTCTGGGTTGCAGCGCTCCATCGAATCCTTGGGCGCAGTCAATCTCGCCGCGCTCGAAGAACTCGAATCCGCGCGCGAACGCAAGGGGTTCCTGGATTCACAGTCGGAAGATCTGACGCAGGCCATGGAAACGCTGGAGAACGCCATTCGGCGCATCGACCGCGAAACCCGCGATCTGCTGCAATCGACCTACGACGCGGTCAACAAGAGCTTTGGCGAGTTGTTCCCGATTCTTTTCGGAGGTGGTGAGGCCAAGCTGATCATGACCGGAGAGGAAATTCTCGATGCGGGGGTGCAGGTGATGGCGCAACCGCCCGGCAAGAAGAATTCGACGATTCACCTGCTTTCCGGCGGCGAAAAGGCGCTGACCGCGATTGCCCTGGTGTTTTCGATGTTCCAGCTCAATCCGGCGCCATTTTGCCTGCTTGACGAAGTGGATGCGCCGCTGGACGATACCAACACCGAACGTTTTTGCGCGATGGTGCGGCGCATGTCGGCGAACACGCAGTTCCTGTTCATCAGTCACAACAAGATCGCCATGGAAATGGCGCAGCAGTTGGTGGGCGTGACGATGCAGGAGTCGGGCGTATCGCGTATCGTCGAAGTGGATATGGAAGAAGCGCTGCGCATGCGCGAACAGATCGTTTAGGACACAAGATGACCGAACTGCAGATGGGATTGATTGGGTTGGGAGCGTTCGCCGTGGTTGGCGTGGTGGCCTACAACAAGTGGCAGGAAATTCGCCAGCGCAAGCAAGCCGAGCAGATGCTGCAAGCGAACCATCCGGATATCCTCCTTGGCGAAGTATCGGGTGCCGAACCCGCGGACTTGAAGGCAGAACCTGTCTCCGAGGTCGAAGAGCACATGGTTTCACCAGCCATGTTGCCGGAGCAGGAACCGCTATCGATCAGGGAGCCGGTTCCGTTGGGAGAACGAAGGGAACCCGTGCTTGTTCTGGACCCGGAGCCCGAAGAGATTGTCCCACCCGAGCCGGTAGCTGAGCCCCTTGCGGCTGCCCGCGCCACCGCCGAGCCGTCGGCATCGCAGGTCGTCGAGCCCCGGGAGGCTCGTGCGGCAGCTGGAGTGCAAGCCCCACAAGAAGTCGAAGTCTCTGACGACCTGCACCTGCTCACGCCGCGTATCGATTTCATCGCGTCCATCGACGCCGTCGAGCCGGTTCCCGCAGCGCGCATTCTCGACGCGCAGCGCGAGGCGCTGACGCGCGTGCGCAAGCCGGTACGCTGGATCGGCTACAACGAGCAAACCGGCGAATGGGAGCCACTTTTGGGGCAGGCTGAACAAGAATACCGCCATATCCGGGCCGGGTTGCAGCTCGTCAATCGGCAAGGACCAGCCAGTGATAGCGACCTGGCGGTTTTTTCCATCGCAATGCAGGATCTGGCCGACCGGCTCATGGGTATTGTCGACATGCCTCCGCGCCAGCCGGCGCTGGATGAGGCCGTCAGGCTCGACGAGTTTTGCGCCAGTGTTGATATCCAAATCGGCATCAACGTCATCAGCCAGGGGCAGGTCTTTACCGGAACCAAGCTGCGCGCCTTGGCCGAGGCTGCCGGGATGACGATCGATGCGGCGAAGCGTTTCGTTCGTCGCGATGAAGACGGTAACGTGCTTTATGTAATGCTCAACCAGGAAGCCTCCGGCTTTTCCGCCGAGATGATGAAGACGATGAGTACGCACGGCCTGACCTTCCTGCTCGACGTGCCGTGCGTGGCGCACGGCGAAAGGGTGTTCAACCAGATGGTCGATCTGGCGCGGCGTTTTGCGGACGTGCTGCATGGTGCATTGGTCGACGATAATCGCCGGCCGCTGTCAGAAAACGCCCTGGAGCCAATCCGCAAACAGATTGGCATGTATCAGGCCCAAATGGCGGCCCAACACCTGCCTGCCGGAAGCCCGCTGACGCAGCGGCTGTTTTCCTGAACAGGGATGTGGGCAGCATGAGCGTCGAAGAACGGGCTCGGGTGCTCCGGACCGAAATCGAGCAGCACAACCATCGCTATTACGTCCTCGACGCCCCGCTGGTTTCCGATGCCGAGTACGACGCCCTGTTCCGGGAATTGCAAGCGATCGAATCGGCACATCCCGAACTGCTGGCATTTGATTCCCCGACGCAACGCGTTGGCGGCAAAGCGCTCGACATGTTCCAGCCGGTTCGTCATGCCGTGCCGATGCTGTCGATCCGCACCGAGACCGACACCGAGGCATCCGGCGCGTTCGCCTTCGACACCCGCGTGCGCAACCTGCTCTCGCTCGGCGAAAAAGATCCACCGGTCGAGTACGCCGCTGAGCTGAAATTCGACGGATTGGCCATCAATCTGCGTTACGAGGATGGCGTCCTGTTGCGCGCGGCGACGCGCGGCGACGGCGAGACGGGCGAGGACGTGACGGATAACGTGCGTACCGTCGGGCAGATTCCCCTGCGTTTGCACACTCAGACGCCGCCGGAAGTGCTGGAAGTGCGCGGCGAGATCTACATGAAGCGCGCCGATTTCGAACGTTTCAACGCCCGAGCCTTGGCGGCAGGCGAAAAGACGCTGGTCAACCCGCGCAACGCGGCGGCCGGAAGCATCCGGCAACTCGATTCGAAAATCGCAGCCAGCCGTCCCTTGTCGTTCTTCGCCTACGGCTTGGGAGAGGTTCAGAGCTGGGAGGTGCCGGCAACACATAGCAGAGTGCTCGACGCCTTGCAGGCGTTTGGCCTGCCGGTATGCGAGGAGCGCGCCGTGCTGAGGGGGCCGCTGGCATTGGCTGATTTTCACGCGCGCGTCGGCGAACGGCGGAGCCAGTTGCCTTTCGATATTGACGGCGTGGTGTACAAGGTTAATTCGCTGGAACTGCAGCGGGAACTCGGCTTCGTCTCGCGCGAACCGCGCTGGGCCGTGGCGCACAAGTATCCGGCCGAAGAGGCGGCGACCGAGGTGCTCGGCATCGACATCCAGGTCGGCCGCACCGGCGCGCTTACGCCGGTGGCGCGTCTGGCGCCGGTGTTCGTCGGCGGGGTGACGGTGACCAATGCGACATTGCACAATCAGGACGAAATCGATCGCAAAGACGTGCGCGTAGGTGACAGGGTAATTGTTCGTCGTGCTGGCGATGTGATTCCCGAAGTGGTTGGGCCTGTGGACTCTCCGCGGGTCATTGAACGTCCGCGGTTCAATCTGCTTCAACAGTATCCGGTGTGCCCAGTATGTGGTTCGCATGTCGTTCGCGGCGAAGACGAGGCCGTTGCGCGCTGCAGCGGCGGGCTGTACTGCCCGGCACAGCGCAAGCAAGCGCTGATCCATTTCGCTTCGCGCCGGGCGATGGATATCGAAGGGCTCGGTGACAAGATGGTCGAGCAGCTCGTTGACCACGACATCGTACACACCCCGGCCGATATCTACGCGCTGGGCATGTCCGCGCTGGTGAACCTGGAGCGGATGGCCGAGAAATCCGCGACCAATCTGTTGGCCGCGATCGAGAAGAGCAAGAATACGACCCTGGCGCGCTTCATATACGCGCTGGGCATCCGCAACGTCGGCGAAACAACGGCCAAGGATTTGGCGCGGCATTTCGGCAATCTGGAGCGCTTGTTGCAAGCCGACGAAGAAGCACTGATGCAGGTGGCCGACGTGGGGCCGGTAGTGGCGCAGAGCCTGCGTCAGTTCCTTGGCGAGCCGCACAATATCGAAGTGATCCGCCAGTTGCGCGAGCGAGGTGTGACCTGGGTGGAGGGCGACGGTCAGACAATGGCTATTGGCAAGCTAACCGGCAAGACCTTCGTCCTGACCGGAACGCTGCCTTCGTTGAGCCGGGAAGATGCGAAGGCATTGATCGAAGCGGCCGGCGGCAAGGTCAGTGGGTCGGTGTCGAGAAGAACGGATTATGTGGTGGCAGGGGCGGAAGCGGGGTCGAAGCTGGAAAAGGCGAGGGAGTTGAATCTCGATGTCATTGATGAGGCACAATTGCGCCTTCTTGTCGAAGCCTGAAAGGATGAATTCATGAAGAAAGTCAGAAAAGCCGTCTTCCCGGTCGCGGGCCTCGGCACCCGTTTTCTGCCGGCGACCAAGGCCAGCCCGAAGGAGATGATGCCGATTGTCGACAAGCCGCTGATCCAATACGCCGTCGAGGAAGCCGTGGCGGCCGGCGTGACCGACATGATATTCGTCACCGGCCGGACCAAGCGCGCCATCGAGGACCACTTCGACAAGGCCTATGAACTCGAAAGCGAGCTGGCGCTGCGCAACAAGACGGAGATGCTGGAATTCGTCCGTAACCTGTTGCCGAAGAACATCAACTGCATCTACATCCGCCAACCGGAGGCGCTCGGGTTGGGGCACGCCATTCTGTGCGCGAGGCCGGCGATCGGCGACGAACCCTTCGCCGTGCTGCTGGCCGACGACCTGCTCGACGGCGACCCACCCGTAATGAAACAGATGGCCGACGTGTTCGACTATTACCGCTGCTCCGTCATTGGCGTTCTCGACGTGCCGCTCGCCGACACCCGCAGCTACGGCATCGTTAAGTCATCTCCCGTCGCCGAGCGGATCGAGCGGATCGAGGCGATCGTTGAAAAACCGAAACCCGAGGACGCTCCATCAACCCTTGGCGTTGTCGGGCGGTACATTTTGACGCCCCGGATTTTCGATCATCTGGAAAGCGTTACGCCGGGTTCCGGCGGCGAGATTCAGTTGACCGATGGCATCGCCTCGCTGCTGCGCGAGGAGCAGGTGCTGGCCCATCGGTATCAGGGAACACGTTACGACTGCGGCTCGAAACTTGGCTACCTGCAGGCCACAGTCGAACTAGGGCGGCGCCACCCCGAGGTGGGCGCCGATTTCACCAACTATCTGAAGCATCTGGACAAGGCATGACAGACATCAAGGAAGCGAGGGCTATCCTCGCCGGCGCGGAACTGGTTTATTCGGCAGAAACGGTGGCAACTGCCGTCAGTCGGGTTGCCGAGGAAATCACGGCAAAACTCGGGGACAGCAATCCCTTGCTGCTGTGCGTCATGAGCGGCGGCGTGCCGTTTGCCGGCCAACTCATGACGCAGTTGCAGTTTCCACTCGATTTCGACTACATGCATGTCACGCGCTACGGTCAGGAGATTTCGGGCGGAGCGCTATCCTGGCGTTCGGCTCCCTGGACGCCGGTCAAGGGACGAACCGTGCTGATCCTGGACGATATTCTTGACGAAGGTCTAACGCTGGCAGCGATTGTCGAGCGTATGAAGGAACTCGGAGCGACAGCCTGTTATACCGCTGTGGCCACCGACAAACTGAACGGTAAACAGAAGCCGATCAAGGCGGATTTCGTGGCGCTGACGGTCCCGGATCGTTTCGTCTTCGGCTACGGGATGGATGTGCGCGGTAAATGGCGCAACCTCCCGGCGATTTATGCGATGAAGGAAGAGTGAGATGCTGGCAGTCATTGGTGGAAGCGGATTAACTCAACTGGCAAATCTCGACGTATCACACCGGGAGGTGTTGCGCACGCCTTACGGCGAGCCGTCCGGCGCAGTCACGTTCGGTCAGATTTGCGGCCGACCGGTGGCTTTTTTGGCCCGGCATGGCTATGGACACACCATTCCCCCTCACGAAGTCAATTATCGGGCGAATATCTGGGCGTTGAGCAAGCGCGGGGCAAAAGCCATTGTTTCCGTCGCGTCGGTCGGCAGTATTCGCGCTGACCTGAAGCCTGGAGATGTCGTCATCCCGCATCAGATCATCGATTACACTTGGGGCAGGAAGAGCACATATCACGAGGGCCAGGACAGCCCGGTCGTGCATATTGACTTCACCGAACCGTATGATCGATCGTTGCGTGAACTGCTGATCAAGGCGGCTGGAATCGCCGGGGTGCCGGTCAGTGATTCGGCGGTCTACGCGGCAACGCAGGGGCCACGGCTGGAAACGGCCGCCGAAATAGGCCGCCTGGAACGCGACGGCGCCGATCTTGTCGGCATGACCGGGATGCCGGAGGCGGCTTTGGCCAGGGAGCTCGGCGTTCCCTATGCCGCCATCAACCTGGTGGCCAACTATGCAGCCGGGCGTGCGGATAGTCGCCACGGTATCAGCTTCGACGCGATAGATGCTGTGCTGCAGGAGTCCATGGGTCGCGTTCGTTCCATCATCGAGAGCCTGGTCAGCTGTGGCGATCCTTCCTGTCCTTAAGATGGGGGATCCACGCCTGTGGCAGCGGTCACAGGATATTGCGGATTTCGATACGCCCGAACTGCATGCCTTGATCCGGGACATGGAGGAGACCATGCGCCATCTCGATGGCGCAGGCCTTGCCGCTCCGCAAATCGGTGTCGGGCTGCGGGTCGTTATTTTTGGATTCGACTCCAATCCGCGCTATCCCGAGTCCGAAAGCGTTCCTTACACAGTTTTGATCAACCCGGTACTGACGCCACTGTCCGACGAAATACAGGAAGGATGGGAGGGCTGCCTCTCTGTGCCGGGTTTGCGCGGTATCGTGCCGCGCTGGCAGCATTTGCGTTACACGGGTTTCGATGCGTTCGGCTGTCCGATCGATCGGACAGTCGAAGGTTTTCATGCCCGCGTCGTCCAGCATGAGACAGACCATCTGGATGGGGTGCTCTACCCGATGCGGATTCGAGATTTTCGTCAGTTTGGTTTCATCAACGAGCTTTTCCCAGACTCTCCAGTAACCGACTGATACCGTCGTCTAGCTCTTCAACCGGTCAAGAAGCTCCGTTTCCAGCTTGATGCGGCTCGAACTTTCGCCCAAATCCCCGCCCGTGATCAGGAATGTATCCTCGACGCGTTCGCCCAGTGTCACGATCTTGGCCGTGTGCAGGTTGGCACCATGCGCGGCAAGAACCTGGGCCACTGTGTAGAGGAGGCCAGGGCGGTCAGCGGCGCTGACTGACAGGACGAATTGCGATCCCTTCTCGTCGTGTTCGATGCTGACTTGTGGCTGGATCGGGAAATGCTTGACCTGGCGCGAAATGCGCCCGGAAGCAGGGCCTTCGGGCGGCGCTTGGCTTATCAGGCGTTCCTTCAACTCGTGCTCGATGTAGTTGATCATGTTCCGATCACTGTCGCGACCCGTTACATCCAGCATGATGAAGCTGTCGAGGGCATATCCGTGCTTGGTCGTATGGATGCGCGCGTCGAGGATGTTGTAACCGGCCCGGCCGAAAAAGCCCACCATACGGGCGAAGAGGTCGCGCTGATCGCGCGTGTAAGCCATGACCTCGATACCGTCCCCGTGCGGGTTGAGGCGCGCCTTGACGATGGGTTCCTCGCTGTTGATGCGGTAATGCAATGCGCGGGTGTGCCAGGCAATCTCTTCGGCGGAATGGCGCAGGAAATACGAGGTGTCTAGCTGGTTCCAGAGCTTTTCATGCGCCGACTCGTGGATCCCGTGGTATAGCATCAGGTGCAATGCCTCGTCCTTGCGTTCCTTGATGATACCTTGGGCCGGCACCTGACCGCCCGAGAGCAACAGGCGCCGGGTCTGGTTGTAGAGTCCTTCAAGCAACTGTCCTTTCCACGAATTCCATACTTTTGGACTTGTGCCTCGAATGTCTGCAACAGTGAAAAGGTAAAGGGCCGTCAAGTGCCGTTCGTCCTTAACGGTATTTGCGAAAGCCGCCACAATATCCGGGTCGGAAATATCCTGTTTCTGCGCAACGTTTGACATTACCAGATGGTAGCGAACGAGCCAGATGATCAACTCCGAATCTTCTTCCGAAAGGCCGTGTTCCGTGCAAAACTCCTGCGCGTCGACGGCGCCAAGTTCCGAATGGCCGCCGCCCCGTCCTTTGGCGATATCGTGGAATAGAGCAGCGATGTACAACACCCAGGGACGGTCGAATTCGCTGATCAACTGGCTGCAGAACGGGTACTCATGAGTGAACGCGGTGTCCGAAAAACGGCGCAGGTTGCGCAGCACCTGCATGATGTGCTGGTCCACCGTATAGACATGGAACAGGTCATGCTGCATCTGACCAACGATCGCGCCGAATTTCGGCAGGTAGCGCCCAAGGATGTCGAACTGATTCATTCGCCGCAGTTCATGCAGGACGCCGCGCGGCTGCTTGAATATTTCGATGAAACGTTCCTTGTTGAGCGAGTTGTTACGAAAATCGTCGTCGATCAACTTGCGTGCCCGCCACAAGGAACGGATCGTCCTCGCCGTCAACCCTTTTAGTTCCGAGTGCTGTTCCATGATCAGGAAGGCTTCGAACATGGCTTCTGGGGTTTCGGTGAAGACCTTTTCATGCGTTACGTCAAGCAACTGATGCGTGTTCTGGAACCGCTCATTGATCGGTTGTGGAACCTGGTCAGGCGTCGGGAAAATTGCCGACCCCATGTTCTGCAAGAGAATTGTGTTCAATTGCATGATCGTCTTGGCAGTGCGATAGTACTCCTGCATCAAGTGCTCGCTGGCGCGCCTTGTCGACGTCGCCTGGAACCCGAGTTGCTCAGCCAGCGCCGTCTGATAATCGAAGAGCAGGCGGTCTTCGCGCCGCCCGGCGTGAAGGTGGAGGTGAATCCGCAAGCGCTGAAGGAAGCTCTCCCGGCGCTCGAGGCCTTGCTCTTCCTGATAGGTGATGAATCCATGCCGCTTCAGATCGCGCCAGCTATTTCCGTAGCCTGTCGCCTGGGCGATCCAGAGAATTGTCTGCAGGTCGCGTAATCCTCCCGGGCTGTCCTTGCAATTGGGTTCCAGGCTATATGGAGTTTCGTGATATTTCCGATAGCGATCCTCCTGCTCTATGCGCTTGGTATGATAGAAGTTTTGAGGATCGAGTTGATTCTTGAACTCGGAGACCATCCGGCTGAACAGGGCGTAGTTGCCGATGATCAGGCGAGCTTCGACCAGAGCCGTTTGTACGGTCAGATCACCTTCCGCTTCCTTCAGACAGTCTTCCACGGTACGGACGCTGTGACCAATTTCCAGTCCAATGTCCCAGAAAAGTCCGACCAGCTGTTCAAGTTGTGCCGCTCTCGCCGCGTCGGGTTCGTCCGGGAGCAGGATCAGCAGATCGATGTCGGAGGCGGGCCACAATTCACCTCGGCCGTAACCACCGACCGCGCAAAGGGCCATGGAGTCAGGGAGATGGAGTTCTGTCCATAGGTCGCGCAGTACCTCATCCACCAGGTGCGACCGTTCGTAGAGAAGTCGCGATGGTTCGGGATCGGCCAGATACTGCTCGCGCAGGGTGGATTGGCCTTTTTGAATGCTCGACTTATACCGGGAAAGAAGCTCTGATCGGGCGGCTGCATCGAGTTTCATGGGCTTACTTGATCCATTCAGGTGGTGGGCGCATTCCATTGGAAACGGTGAGTACCTCGTAGCCTGAGTCCGTCACCAGCACGGTATGTTCCCACTGGGCCGAGAGACTGTGGTCCTTGGTCACGACCGTCCAGCCGTCGGCGAGGGTACGAATAGCGGCCTTTCCTGCGTTGATCATCGGCTCGATCGTGAAGATCATGTTGGGTCGCAGGGCGACTCCGGTTCCGGATTCTCCATAATGAACCACCTGCGGATCTTCATGAAATCGGGCGCCAATGCCATGACCGCAGAATTCGCGCACAACTGAAAAGCCGGCGCCTTGCGCATGCTGCTGAACGGCATGTCCTATGTCGCCCAGACGTGCTCCGGGGCGAACTTCGGCGATGCCTTTCCAGAGGCACTCAAACGTGATGTCGCAGAGACGCCGGGCCTGGATGGACACATCACCAACCAGGAACATCCGGCTCGTATCGCCATGGTAGCCATTCTTGATCGTCGTGATATCGAGGTTGACGATATCCCCGTTTTTCAGTTGCCGATCGCCTGGGACGCCGTGGCAGATCTGATGATTGACCGAGGTGCAGATGGATTTCGGGTAGGGCTTGTAACCCGAAGGGGCATAGTTTAGCGGCGCAGGAATGCATCCCTGAACGTTGACCATGTAGTCGTGGCACAACGTGTCGAGTTCCCCTGTGGTAACGCCGGGTTTGACAAACGGTGTGATGTAATCGAGGACTTCGGAAGCGAGGCGGCAGGCAACCCGCATTTTCTCGATTTCATCGGGAGTTTTCAGAATGATGCTCATGAGTGCAGGCGGAAGCGGGCAAAGCCTGAAGAATAAAGTAACGCGCAGGCTTAAGCAATTTGCCGACCCGGGACGTCGGCAACGAATCGGATGATTGTCTGTCGGTTAATTACAGCTTGAATCGATGAAACTGCGCGTTTTCGCCGTTTCCTGCTCGCGTTGAGCATCATCCATGTAGTAGCGTTCGCCTTTTTCGTCGCGAAGGGCGATGCGCTCCCCTGATTCGAGGGCTTGCAACTGGCGACGGGCTTTGTCGCAACTCTCCCGCTTTTCAGCAGAACTGGCTTCTTCTTTCCTGGCCTTGTCGCTGCTTTCCTGGGATTCTTTCTGGCGCTTGCGGAACTCCATCTCGCGGTCCGCCAGTGACTTCTGCTTCTGGGCACTCTGCACCTGCGTGCCAGGATCGATTGTTTTCTGCTGGCGCACGTAGCCGACGGGGGGCTTGTCGGAAAGCACGGTTTTCCCGTTTTCGTCCTTCCACTGGTAGATTTGCGCCAGGGCTGACGGGGCAAGGAAAAGCACAGCAACGAAGAGGGCAAATCGTCTCATGGTCGTCCTGAAAGACAGCGATACTGTATAATACGTTTTTGTGACATCGGATTAAAGGCCATGCGTGTAATTCAAAGGGCACTTACTTTTGATGACGTTCTGCTCGTTCCCGCCCATTCCTCCGTTTTGCCCCGTGACGTCAGCCTTCAGACCCGCCTGACGCGCAATATTTCCCTCAATATGCCTCTCGTTTCGGCCGCCATGGATACGGTGACCGAAGGCCGCCTTGCCATTGCGCTGGCTCAGGAAGGTGGCATCGGCATCGTGCACAAGAACCTGGCTCCCAAGGCGCAGGCTGCCGAAGTGGCGAAGGTGAAGCGTTTCGAATCAGGAATCCTCAAGGATCCGATTACGGTTCCACCAACGATGTCGGTACGCAACGTCGTCGAACTGGCCCGTCTGCACAAGATTTCCGGCTTTCCCGTTCTGGCAGGTTCGCGCGTCGTAGGTATCGTGACCAACCGTGATTTACGCTTTGAAACCAATCTCGACCAGCCCGTGAGTAATATCATGACTCCCGCCGAACGTCTGGTTACGGTGAAGGAAGGAGCCACTGTCGAGGAAGGCAAGTCTCTGATCCACAAACACCGTCTTGAGCGCGTTCTGGTTGTCAACGATGCATTTGAGTTGCGCGGCCTGATTACGGTCAAGGACATCATCAAGACCACCGAACATCCGGAAGCCTGCAAGGATTCGTTGGGGCGTTTGCGCGTGGGCGCAGCCATTGGCGTGGGCGTGGGTACCGAGGAGCGAGCCGAGTTGCTGGCCGAGGCCGGTGTCGACGTCATTGTCGTCGATACGGCGCATGGCCATTCCCAAGGAGTTCTTGACCGGGTTCTGTGGGTCAAGAAAAATTTCCCGGCAATCGAAGTCGTCGGTGGAAACATTGCAACGACCGATGCGGCAAAGGCGTTGGTTGATTACGGTGCAGATGGTGTGAAGGTTGGGATCGGCCCCGGATCAATTTGCACGACACGGATTGTCGCCGGCGTCGGTGTACCGCAGATCACCGCCATTCAAATGGTTTCCGAGGCTCTCAAGGGAACCGACGTTCCGTTGATAGCAGATGGCGGTATTCGCTATTCGGGCGACATCTGCAAGGCGATCGCCGCGGGCGGTCACTGCGTCATGCTGGGCGGTCTTTTCGCCGGCACGGAAGAGGCGCCGGGCGAGGTCGAGTTGTTCCAGGGGCGTTCCTACAAGTCTTATCGCGGCATGGGATCAATCGGCGCGATGGCCGATGGTGCGGCCGACAGGTACTTCCAGGAAGACAGTTCCGCCAACGTTGACAAACTGGTTCCAGAAGGCATCGAAGGGCGAGTTCCTTACAAAGGATCTGTCCTTGCGGTCATTCATCAATTGATGGGCGGCCTGCGTTCTTCGATGGGCTATCTTGGCTGCGCGACGATTCCCGACATGCATCAGAAGGCCGCATTTGTAGAGATCACATCGGCCGGTGTACGCGAATCCCATGTTCATGATGTACAGATCACCAAGGAAGCGCCCAATTACCACGTCGACTGACCGTTTCCTATTACAGGAGGGCGGCTCGTGTGGCCGCCCTTGTTCATTCAGGGCTTGAAGATGGCACATCAGAAAATTCTCATCCTCGATTTCGGTTCCCAAGTCACCCAACTCATCGCCAGACGAGTTCGTGAACAGCAGGTTTATTGCGAGCTTCACCCCTACGATGTGAGCGACGAATTCATTCGGGACTACAAGCCGCAGGGCATCATCCTTTCCGGCGGACCTAATTCGGTGTATGAAGCGGAGGAATGGCGGGCGCCACAGATCGTTTTCGAGTTAGGCGTACCGGTGCTCGGCATCTGCTACGGCATGCAGACAATGGCGCAGCAACTGGGCGGCAAGGTGGAGAGTTCCGGCAAGCGCGAGTTCGGCTATGCAGAAGTATGCCCGCTCGGCGATTCGGACCTCTTCAAAGGAATCCAGGACAGGGAGGATGAAAATGGCAAAGGCTATCTCGATGTCTGGATGAGCCACGGCGACAAGGTTACCGAGATGCCGTCCGGCTTCCGCGTCATTGCCGGCAACGACGCTTGCCCCATCGCTGCGATGGCCGATGAGATGCGTAAATTTTATGCCGTTCAGTTCCACCCGGAAGTCACCCACACCCTCAAGGGCAAAGAGATATTCGACCGTTTTGTCCATGAGATCTGTGGTTGTGGCCATGACTGGAATATGCCCGACTACGTCAATGAAGCCATTGAAAAGGTACGGTCTCAGGTCGGTGATGAGGAAGTCATTCTCGGCTTGTCGGGAGGGGTCGATTCGTCGGTGGTCGCGGCTTTGCTGCATCGCGCGATCGGCGACCAGCTGACCTGCGTATTCGTGGATAACGGACTGCTTCGCCTGAATGAGGCCGAGCAGGTGATGAAGACTTTCGCCCGCAATCTCGGAGTGAAAGTCATCCATGTGGATGCCGCCCAACAGTTTTTGGGGCATCTCCAGGGCGTTTCCGACCCGGAACAGAAACGGAAAATCATTGGCCGCGAGTTTGTTGAGGTGTTCCAGGCTGAAGCGAAAAAGCTGCCGAACGCCCGTTGGCTAGCGCAAGGCACCATTTATCCTGATGTGATCGAATCCGCAGGGTCGAAAACGAAGAAAGCACATACCATCAAGAGTCACCACAACGTCGGCGGCTTGCCGGAAACGCTCAACCTGAAACTGCTGGAACCCCTGCGCGAGCTGTTCAAGGATGAAGTCAGGGAACTCGGCGTGGCGTTGGGACTGCCACACGAAATGGTGTATCGGCACCCCTTCCCGGGACCGGGGCTGGGTGTGCGCATTCTGGGTGAAGTGAAAAAGGAATTCGCCGACCTGTTGCGTCGGGCCGATGCAATCTTTATCGACGAACTGCGCGCCGCGGATTGGTACTCGAAGACGAGTCAGGCCTTTGCCGTTTTTCTCCCGGTCAAATCCGTTGGTGTCATGGGCGACGGCCGAACCTACGAGTATGTTGTCGCCTTGCGTGCCGTTCAGACCCAGGATTTCATGACTGCTCACTGGGCCGAATTGCCGCACAGCCTGCTAGGCCGAGTGTCCAACCGGATCATCAACGAAGTCCGGGGCATCAACCGCGTGGTTTACGACATTTCCGGAAAACCGCCGGCCACTATTGAGTGGGAGTAGTGAAGAAAACACCGGCGCTGCAAGCCCCCCGTTTTCCCGATCATTAGTTTCTGATCGGACTGTGGTTGCGCCTGCGGCCGGTGTTTTTTGCTTGATACATCAAAGCATCTGCTTCCGCGAGCAGGGCGTCGAAGTCGGACGGAGCGATTTGATGGCTGGCGACTCCAATGCTGAAGGTTACCGGCCAATTGTTACTATGCATCACCGACATGAGTTCCTGTCTCAGTTTCTCGACATAGGTCTCGGCCTGTGAAGCGCCCATGTTCGGCAACAGAAAGGCAAACTCATCGCCTCCGAGGCGACCTGGGATGTCGCTTTCCCGGACATGACTACGTATTACGCCAGCCACGGTTGCCAAGAGACTGTCACCCGTCTCGTGCCCCAATCGGTCGTTGACTTCCTTGAATCGATCGAGGTCGATGAATACGGCAGTAAACGACGCACCCTGACGTTGCGCCTGGGCGAGAGCCTGCCGTCCCCGTTCGGAAAACTCACGGCGGTTGGGAAGCTGGGTCAAAGCATCCTGACGCGCGAGCTTCGATTCACGATCCAGCACCAGGCGCATCTGGCCGAGCATCCACGCGCAATAGATAAAGATCGTCAGGCGCATCGCGGTATTGAATGCCAAGGGGAATCCTTCTCCTTGCTCTCCTTCAAGCAACTTGTCGGCGGCAAACCATATTGTCGTCGTCAAGATTGCAATCGCATATCCAGAGCGCGTGCTGATCAGCCACGAAACGATGAGAACCGGAAGAATGAAAAGGACGTGAAACTCGTACGCGAATCCCGTCTGCATGTGCAAATATCCGACGAGTCCTGATACGGCGGAGGCAAACAGGATGGTGAGGATGCGGGCGGCGACGGATGGTTGCCACAGCACGAGTTTGCGCATATTCATCGTGTGACATCCATACGGTATTCGCGCTCCGCAATCAACTGTGCCCAGGCCAGCGGGCTCATCGCTCCGTCTGCAAAGATTCCGGCCGCCAAGGTGGCCGTAGCAGTAAAAAGTGGAGGCAGGAGCAGCATCAATGAAGTTTCCCTCCAACTACGACGGGCAACGTGTTTGATCTGCGCAGGACGAAGCCAGGCTCGCCACAGAATGGGTAGGAAATAACCGGCATTGAGCAGACTGGAAATCCACAACACCCAGATCGCCCAGTCCATCTGCGCCGCACTGGCTCCATCGGAAAGCCAGGCCTTGCTGACGGCTCCAGCCGTAAGTGGAACACCCATCATGCCCAAGGCAGCGATGGAAAAGGCCAGCGTGGTGAGCGGCATGCGTCTCCCGGCACCGTTCATTTCGCTGACGTTGTGAATACCCAGTGTTTCAGCGTAGTTCCCGGCACAAAAAAACAGGGTGATTTTCATGATTCCCTGATGTACCAGATGAACCAATCCGCCAACGGTACCGACTGGGCCGAACAGCGCAACGCCAAGCACGATGTAGGAAACTTGGCTGACCGTCGAGAATGCCAGCCTCTTTTTGAGATCGTCCTGGAACAGTGCGCGCAGGCTTCCCCAGATGATGGTGATTGATGCGGCGATGGCCAGGGGCGTCAACAAATCGAGCGCCTGCGCCACTTCGATGCCGTAGACTTCATAGGCAATTCTTACGATGCCGAAGGCACCCGCCTTCACTACTGCCACAGCGTGAAGCAACGCAGAGACGGGAGCAGGGGCGACCATGGCTTTCGGGAGCCAGCCGTGAAGCGGGACAATCGCGGCCTTGACCCCGACACCTGCAATCAACAGCAAAAAAATCGTCTTGAGTTGCGTGGCGTGGGTGACGGCGAGCGACGCCATGCTTCCCCCGTGGACAAACTCCGAATGCCCCAGAAGATGATGCACCAGAACGATCCCTGTCAGCAGGACCGTTCCGCCGGTCAGGGTATAAGCCAGATACACCCGTCCGCCACGCATTGCCTGGTGGGTGCCGCGATGAACCACGAGCGGGAAGGTGGACAACGTAAGCAATTCGTAGAAAACGAAAAAAGTGAAAAGATTCGCCGCCATGGCGATGCCCATTGTCGACGTTACGCAGAGACTGAAAAAGCCGAAGAACCGCCTGCGATAGGGTGAGCCTTCGAGGTAGCCGATGGCGTAAAGTGTAGTAAACAGCCAGAGGACGGCTGAGAGAGTAATAAAGAGTAATCCGAGGGCATCGGCCTTGAAAGCGAGGTCCAGACCGGGCAGTACCGCATAACGCACTTCGTATCTGTCTCCGGCGTGGACTCCTGCAAGCAGAACATAAACCAGCCCCAGTTTGACGACAGCTCCCAGAATGTTGAGCACCGTGCGCGCACGGCTCGCCGATTCTGGGAGCAGAAAGATCAGAAGCCCGGGGACGAGGGATGATGAAAAAACCGCCAGAGGAAGTATCTGATTCGCTGTCACCCGGCCCCCCAGGGGATCAGCAAGCCTATCAGTTCCACCCCGCGCAGCCCCAAGACGACACTGGCGCCGGCAAGAACGAAAGCGGTCCATTCCAGCGAACGGGGAATGGGAGCAATTTTCTCGTTGGTGGGCGGAAGCAGAAAGGCAAAACTCAGGATTCTGAATACATAAACCGCTGCCAGCAGCCCCCCGGCAAGCACGATGACGACAAGCGGCCATTGTCCGTCAGCCAGTGCGGCATCGATCAACTGCCACTTGCTGAGGAATCCAGACGAGGGTGGCAAACCCATCAACGTGGTGCCCGCCAGTCCAAACGAGAAGAGCGTCAACGGCAACCGCCCGGCAGTGCCGGCGAGACCGCTCATGGTGTCGTGGCCAGTCGCTTTCACAAGGACGCCGGCGGCAGCGAACATCGCAGCCTTAGCCAGTCCATGCGCATATATCTGCATGACGATGACCTGCGCCGCCTTCAGGCCGGGAAGCAGCGGAAAAACCAGGAACAAATAGCCGAGCTGAGCAACGGTGGAGTAGGCGATCAACATCTTTATCCTGTCGGCCCGAATCGCCTTCCAGGAACCCCAGAGAATCGCAGCTGCGCCCAATGAGGCAGGCAGCCATGCGTATCCAACATTCAGTGGAGCGAACGTTTCGATCCACAGTCGCATGATGAGATAAAACGATGCTTTGACCACGAGCGCCGACAGCAGGGCGGATACCGGCGCAGCGGCTCCACTGTGGGCGGGTGGCAGCCAGTAGTGGAATGGAAACAGCGCTGTTTTAAGCATCAGCCCGACAAGCATCAGCCCTGCGGCAAACCAGACAACGCGCGGAACATGATTCGCAATCAGAGGTGTGAGCGTTTCCAGCGAAACGGTGCCGTACGCACCGTAGATCAGCGCCACACCCAGAAGATATGCCCCCGACCCGAGCAAGGTGGCGAACAGATAGCGTAAGGCCGCGGCGATCTGGTTCACTCCTCCGCCCATTGCCACCAAACCGACAGCCGCCAGTCCAATGATCTCAAGCGTAACGTAGAGGTTGAACAGGTCGGCGGATACGAACAACGCATTCATTCCGGCGATGAGAAATCCTGTCAGTGACCAGAAATGCCTGTATTTCGACTCGTCGTGCAAAAAGTAGGTGCGCGCATAGATCGCCAGTGTGAGTGTGACGGTCTGGGTGAGAATAAGAAGGGCAGCCGACAGGCCATCGACGGCCAGGTCGATGCCCAAGGGAGCGCCCCATCCTCCCACCCGATGAACTCCCGGGCCCGATTCCATCAGGATTGCGGCAAGATGGAACGATAGAGCCGTCTGAACGGCCAAGCCGGCAATGGCCGTCCAAGCGGCTTGTTTTCCGCAAAAAACGAAGGATGAACTCCCCCAAACCAGCGGCAGAACGATCAGCCAGGCGGCAAGACTCCCTGGATCACCCATTGTCCCTCCGGGGCAGATCGAGTCTTCCGGATAGTGCGTGGAGCTTGCGCACGAGAGCTAGCGCCAACGCCGTGGCGGCGACGGCGACGACGATGCCGGTGAGGACCATGGCCTGAGGAACAGGATCGACTGCATCCTGTCGCTGGGCGAGTCCGACCAGTACGAGGAAGATGCCGCTTCCCATCAGATTGAAGGCAAGAATGCGCCGCAGCAAATTATTCATCATGATCACTGCGGCTGCACCCATGGCAAACAGGACGATGCCGGTAATGGTGAATACTAGACTGCTGTTTATCATGGATTGCCTCCCGTATCGCGTGACAAGAACAGGAAGAGTCCAGCGAGAATTGCTGCGAGGGAGAGCGTCAGGCCTGATTCGATCAACAGTATCAGGAGGCCTGCATAAGCTTGAGGGTATTCGAGCAATGCTCCAAAACCCATCATCGCCACTGAAACTGCGAGAAAAACCGCAAAACCGCCCGAGAGCAGCAGGCGTTGCCGCCATGACGGAGTCCCCCAGCCGGGCCACAATCCGGATAGATGAAGCAGAACGATCGCGGCGGCCAACAATGCGCCGGCCTGGAACGCTCCGCCGGGCCGAAAAGCTCCCGCCCAGAGAAGATACACCCCGGCCACAAT
The DNA here is from genome assembly GCA_964499185.1 of uncultured Propionivibrio sp. Taxonomy (GTDB): domain Bacteria; phylum Pseudomonadota; class Gammaproteobacteria; order Burkholderiales; family Rhodocyclaceae; genus Propionivibrio. Next base: position 18,510 of record CAZCJW010000014.1, read on the forward strand.
GACGAGCGGACAAGCAAAGCGTGCGAGCCTCTGCAACATCGGATCGGCCGGTTTGACCAACGACGGCAGCGGCTCCATGCCGACTGCGAGAATGCCAAATAAGGCAATCAGAAGCACCGCGACCTCAAGCAACGTATCGTAGCCACGAAAATTGAGGAGAACGGCGGTTACCGGGTGTGTAACACCTGATGAAGCCATGTTTTCGGCGACCGGAAGTCGCAGGTCTATCCCGGCCGGCCCAAGCTCTAGGATTGCCAGAATCAAGGCCACCGAAAGGGCGATGGCCGCCAGAATGACGGACCACCGCTTCATGCATTGTCCTTCGAGGGCGATTTTTTCCGCCGGATTGCGCCGAGCGCGTCGAGGAGGAGGGCGCCGGTTAACCCTGCTCCGATGGCCGCCTCAGCCAGGCCAATATCGGGAGCGCGCAGCCTCGTCCAGGCGATGGTCATCAGTAGACCGAACACAATGAACATGACGATTGCCAGGTCAATCCGCCGCGCCGCCAATGTTCTCCAAGCACTCCAGAGCAGCGCACCGGCCAGCAGAAGGTCGAACGATAAGCTCACGCTGATCATTTTTTCCTCTTCCAGGGCTGGATGCCGAGGACGTCTGCACGACGGGCGATGGCGTATCCGACGCCGGCACTGGCCACCAGGACCAGTGGCCAGATCAGCAGGATCTTCAGGGCAAGCACCAGGCTTTCGGCCTGCAGCGCCACTCCCAGCAGCACGCATCCCAGACCGAGGTTGTCCGCTTTGGATAGAGCGTGCAGACGGCAGTACACGTCGGGGAAGCGCAAGAAGCCCACGGTGCCGGCGAAATAGAAGAAGCCGCCCAAAACGAGAAGAAGTACACTCAGCAATTCAATCATCGCGAGGTCTCCCCTCGCGCCAAGAGCGCCGCGCGAATGCAATTCCGGTAATCGCGGCCAGAAGGGCGAGCGTCAGCGCAACGTCGATGACTTCATAAGTTTTCTCGGCGAAGGCCAGCAGAACGACAATGCCTACACCTGTTGTACCGAACAACAGGGCGACGAGCATCCGGTCGGCCGCTGTTGGACCGCGCGCGGCCGCCAGCAACGCTACTATCAGATTGGCTAGCAGGAAGAAGGCGAGGGGCATTTCCAGTCCGGTCATGTACTCACCCCGAACAACCGGGCAATGCGCCCTTCCAGCCGCCGCACGTCGTGTTCTATCGGAAGGCGCTCGTCCAAAACATGCAGGTGCAAACTGTCGTCATCCAGATGCACCCCGAGGGTGCCAGGCATCAAGCTCACGGCGTTTACCAGCAGAATGCGAGCTCCGCCAGGCGGCAGATCCAGCTTCAGCAACACCAGGTTGGGATGAAGTGATCGCCGGCCGCGAAACGCGAACAGCGACACCTGAAATGCGCTGCGCACGGACTCCCAGATGAAAAATCCTGCCAGCGCGATAAATCCAGAAAGGCTAAAACGAAGGGAAGAGGGCGGAAAGAGCGCGAGACTTACCCATACAGACGCCGCCACTGCGACCACGCCTAGCCCCCAAAAATCGCCCCGTCCCTCTGCCATAACGTACCAAAGGCTAGCCGCCAGCAAGACTCGCAAGACGATTGTTCGAACCATTCCTCGTTTCCTCGCTGCCGGATAACCTGTTCGTCACCCGCCGACACAATGCGGACGGTCATGAATACAATTCCGTCTCCGGACCGTCATCCCATTTTCAAACCATCCTCAGCTTTTTCGACCGCGCCTTGCCGTGCTAGTTGCACTGTCTGCGGCTCGTCTTCGTGCCACGAATGATCTGAAACTGGAACTACGTATCACCCCGGCAAGTGCCCAAGCAGGAGGCGGGGCGCATTCAGACGCAGATGGCGCGTCTATGATCGAGAACCTCGAACAGGGTTTTTGCGGGAAGCGGCTGGTAGTAATAATAGCCCTGCATCGTCGTACAACCGGATTGTTCAAGATAGCGAGCCTGCAATTCGGTTTCGACTCCCTCAGCAACCAGATTGAGCCCCAGTCCGCGCGCAATCGAAATGATCGCCAGAACAACCGGGAAATGTCCGTTGTCGCGTTGGATTTCCTTGACGAAGGATTGATCGATCTTGACCGTGTGGATTGGAAAACGGTGCAGATAGGAAAGCGATGAATACCCTGTGCCAAAGTCGTCGATTGCCACGCTGACACCCAGTTCGCACAGCGCGGTAAGCTGTTCATTGACATGCTGGGGGTTGCGTATGCACACATTCTCGGTGATCTCGACTTCGATCTGTTCCGGTGGAATTTCGTGCCGAACCAGTGCCTCGCGCATTTTCTCCGAAAAGTCGCCACGGTCGAGATAGTGCGGTGAAACATTCATCGACACCCGGATCGGGGCTATCCCTGCCAAAGCTCGCTCGCGGATATCGCGGCAAACGGCCTCAAGCATCCAATCGCTGATCGCAATCATAAGACCGTTTTCTTCCGCAAACGGTAGAAATTCGCCCGGGGTAAGCAGCCCACGATCAGGGTGATTCCAGCGAATCAACGCTTCGGCTCCGGAAATCCTGCCTGTCGTCACGTCGATCTGCGGTTGGTAATACATGGTCAGTTCATTGCGTTCAAGTGCCCGGCGAATACTCTTTTCAAGCGTAATTTCGCGGTAGGAAGCGTCGAACATTGCGCATTCATAGAAGGAGTGTCCGTTCTTGCCTTGCGCCTTGACGTGATACATCGCCATGTCTGCATGCCGCAGCAACTCGTCAATCGATTCGCCGTCCTCGGGGTACACAGCGATGCCAATGCTTGCGGATACGTGAAACTCGTTGTCCTCCAGAACGAACGGTTTGCGAAACGATTCGAGGAATTTCTCCGCAATAATTTCAGCATCCTTCTTGTCGTGCAGTTCCGGTAGCACCACCGTGAACTCGTCGCCTCCCAGACGCGCCAGAGTGTCGCCACGGCGCAGGCAATTCTTTAGCCGGGAGGCAACCTGCTGAAGCAGTTCATCGCCTTTTACATGTCCGAGTGTGTCATTGACCAGTTTGAATCGGTCGAGGTCGATGAACATGACCGCCAGGCCGCTTTGATTGCGTTTGGCCTGAATCACAGCGAGTCCGAGTCGGTCCTTGAAAAGCATGCGGTTAGGCAAATCCGTCAGGATATCGTGGTAAGCCTGGTAGGAAATCATGGCTTCCGCGCGTTTGCGATCCGTGATATCGCGGGCTACTCCGTAGGTCCCGAAGAACTCGCGTTGTGTCGGCTCTTTGCCAACGGCATACATGCCCATCGAATTGAACGAGATGGTCATCAGCGTGTTTTCGAACGTCAGTTCCTGGTCGTTGCCCGACTGGCTTTTTAGTCGCAGTTCGACATTCCGAGATGCGCGCTGTCCGACGCGACGTTCGTTGAATACGTAGCGCGCACGCTCGAGATCCTCGTCATGAACCAGTTCCGAATAGTGCTTTCCAATCAGTTCAGACGGAGCAAAGCCAAGTAATTGTTGAGCACGATCATTGACGAAGGTGAATCGTCCTTCGTCGTTCAACGTGTAGATGATGTCCGGCGAACTGTCGACCAGATAACGGTAGAGTTTCTCCGAGCATTCCAGCTGCCAGGCGATGTTGTGATTCTCGTTTTCCAGGCGCCGTTGATGCAAGGCGTTGTCGACAGTTGTCAGGAGTTCCTCTCGGGTGTGAGGCTTACGCAGGTAATCGTAGGCCCCTCGCTTGAGTGCACCGATCGCTGCTTCGATGCCGGTATCTCCGCTCAGTACGATCACTTTTGTATCAATTCCGGAGGAATTGATGAAATCCATGATTTCATGGCCGCTGTAGTCTGGGAGACGCAGATCGAGCAGGGCCAAGTCAAATTTCATCTTGCCAAGATGGGCGATTGCCTCGGTTCCCGTGGATGCCGTCACCAAATGATATCCCCGGCCCTTGAGCAACTCGCACAAGCTGCTCAGCAACAGGGGTTCGTCATCGACAAGCAGCAAGCGATGGCTATGGGCTCCGACCACTAGGGGTTTGGGGGGTTCCTTGTTGCCCAGTGCGAAGACAAAGGCAGCTGAATCGTCGGCAGAAATCACACTCATGGTTTCCTCACGCTAGCCCCTGTCTGAATCCTATTGATTTGAGCGTTTGCGAACAGGCAGCAGCATTTCAAAATGGGTTCCCTTGCCACTGCTTCGGCAAGTGATCATGCCCTGATTCTTCTTGATAAGGCCATGGACGATATTGAGGCCGAGTCCTTGGTGTCCTTCGCCTTTCGTGCTTTGCACAGGCTGGAATAGGCTTTTCAGGATGTCGGGCGGTATTCCCGGGCCATTGTCAATAACGCACAATTCCACGAACAATTCGCCATCCTTGTTGACATGGCCGTTATTGATAATCTGGATCTCGCCGCCTGAGGGCATGGCTTCCATAGCGTTCTTGACCAGATTGACGAGTACCTGCTTCAGGACGTCCGAACTGGTTTCAACCTCGGTTGGCAGATCCTGAGTATGAACGACGATTTTCACCGCTTCGGAGACAAACTCGGTGTCCCGGAACAAACGGGCAATATCGCGCATGACCCGATTGACTTCCGCGCAGTTTTCGCGGGCTGCCGGTTTGAGATCGGCAAGTCCCTGGACAATGACTCCAACCCGATCAATCTCTTCGTTGAGAATAGAGATTTCGCCAAACACCGGTTCCTGCCGCTCCAGCTTGCTGTCGAGGACACTCAGATAATTTTTGATTATCGAAAGCGGATTGTTGACCTCGTGAGCGATCTTCCGTGAAGCTTCGCGGTATTCCTCGACGACTGCAACCACCCGCCGGGAAGTTTCTCCCCGTTCGCCGAAGGCCGTATCAAGGGCGTTCGCGGCCTGTTCACCAAACGACTTGAGAAACCTCTCTCGTTTTCGAAGCCCTGCAACCTGCCATGTCGCAACTCCACCAATCAACACGCCAAGACAGCGACTTCGCGATGACAGCGGAAGGCACACGAACGCATCACATTTCAGGATACGGAGTAACTGCTCCTCAGTCACGCCCAGCGGGTTGCCGTCACTGACAACAAACGCCATGCGACGCTGCAGGGTGGCTTCAGCAACGACTCCACCGCTGGTGAGGCTTACAGTGAACTCTTTGAGACGCTGCTTGTTTTCGCCAATCGGGACACCGACAAGATTTTTTCCGGCGCCGTGCATCAACAGGATCGTCGCATCTTCGAAATCGAACAGGATTCGGGCCGATCTTGTTATTGCCTCAAGCAATGCCGCCTCTCCTTGTTGCGGAGAAAGTGATCGTCCGGCTTCCGATGCCAGTACGAGATTTAGGACTTCTTGCGACAACTGGTGCACTGGTTTTTCGACGGTCACCGAAGAGTCGGTGGCTATGGGGATTTTCAGCTCGTCGACTCCGGAGAGATCGATCCCGAGGAACTCGGCAGATTTGCGGACCTGCGAACTCGCTCCCATCACTATTCGGTTGAGGTCGTCCGCATCGATACCGCACAAAGACGCAGCCGCCATGACGGCCGGTTCTTCAGATTCATTGTCACTTAACAAATGGGCCAGAAGAACGATTCTGATAAGCGGGTGGGCGTTTCCCAGACGGGTCGCTGATTCGTGGTGATAAAGAACGCTGTCCGAGAGGAAAGAATCAAGATTCCATCGCTCGATCAGCCACGCCCCAGCCTCCTGGTGAGTAATCCGCAAGGTTCGTTCTTCGATCTCGTGCAGGACGTCGTCGTCCTTTGCCAGAAAGTTGGGACCGTACTCCTTGGGTGCGGTAGCCAGCAGGGCCAATCGTCCTACGTCATGCATCAGGCCAGCCAGATAGGCTTCCTCCACATGGGGATAACTCATGAGCTCGGCAAGCTCGCGGGCCAGAACCGCCGACGAGAGGGAATGCTTCCAGAAGGCACGCAGATCGGTGCTGCTGGAGTGGGAAAAATTGTTGAATACCTGAAAAACGGATTCACTGATGACGAGCGTTTTTATCATCTCGACGCCAAGCGTCATCAGCGAGTGTTCAAGGCCAAATTTCCGGTTGCTCCGGTGATAAGCAGAACTGTTCGCTATAGAAAGAATTTTCCCGGCCATGCCGGGATCCTTTGACACCAACTCCGCCAACGCCGACATGCCTACTTCTTCGGTCTGACACTGCTCTATCAGCTTCAGCAGTATCTGCGGCATTGCCGGCAGACGCGCAACAAGCAAGCGATGACGAATATCAGATTCTTCTTGGCGCATTGTATCCGGCTCAGCCGCCGAGCAACCATAACGAGTAGCAATCGCAACGATGATCGCAAACGCTCCTCATGCAGTCATCTAACAGCAGATGCCCTCCCTGGCAGAATTTTTCGTATGTACCGATGACGCCGCGACTATTACTAAACTCATATGACGAAGATAATACAAAATCGACCGGATGTTAGCTAGCACGATCTAATGAACCTCGTGCATTTGCGCAGAAGTTGTGTCAAATAATCCCAAGATCGACACAAAAACGATTTCCTCCGCTCTCTTTTGCATGTTCAAGCAATGACCTGCAGCGCTCAATCAGCGGCGAGGCATTCTCCCCCGTGTATTCGCTGACACCACCGCTGATGGTTGCATTAACGGCTTCGTTCGGGGATTCTTGAGCCTCGACGATCAGCCGCAGGCGCTCAAGTCCGATCATCGCGTCGTTGAGCGCAACATTCGGCAGGATAACGAGAAATTCGGCGAGTCCGATGCGTCCGGCAATATCGATTTCGCGCATGCTTTTCCCGATGATCTTTCCGACCCTGGCCAACAATTCGCCAGAGAACGTGCTGCCATTCGATTCGGAAAGCCCTTGCTGTTGATCGACTGCGATCAGCGCGAGGGTAAACGGCGTTCCGTAGCGTCGTGCCCGGTGTATCTCGTTATCCAGAAGGAACATCGCATGGTTCTGGCTGAATACACCGGTCAGCGGGTCGTGGATCGAGAACTGCAATGACGAATCTTCTGTCTGTTTGGCAAGTATCAGCAGAATTCGACGAACTTCCCCTTGCTCTGAAAATACGGGCAAGGCATTGGCCTTAACCATGATGCGCGGTCCTCCGGCCTGCATCATCATCAACATTCGCTCAAGAACAGGTTGTGAACTTGATATGACCTGGGCTACCGGGTGTTTGTCTTGAGGCACAGGCAGCCCATCAGTTTCCCGCCAGAATTGGCCCGCGTCTCCGCAAAGTTCTTTGGCGATTGCATTTCTGAGGCGAATCGAAGCGTCCGGCGAAAATACTTCCAGCCCGATTCCGAGGCTGTCCAACAAGCCGCCGTATCGCCCGATTTCTTCGTCGTCGGCCAGCAAGTGCGGTAAGGTTGAGTAAGCTCCGCTCATTTCTGTCTATCTCTGCAGGTGTTAGTACCAAAACAACAGCGTCGCCTATCAACTGGCCATCCGAAAATTCTATCCGACCGGAAGCGGCTAAGGGCTTTCGAGCGGAATGCGCTTTCAAGCGCACTCCGCTTGCTTCAGGCTGCAGCCAGTGCCTGTTCCAGATCCTCGATCAAGTCGTCGATATGTTCAATGCCGACGGACAGCCGGATCATGTCCTCTGACACCCCCGCTTTCGTAAGTTCAGCGGGCGACAATTGCCGGTGCGTGGTGGACGCAGGATGGCAAGCCAATGACTTGGCGTCGCCGATGTTGACCAGACGGGTAAACAACTGGAGCGCGTCCTGGAAGCGTCCCCCGGCTTCCAGCCCGCCCTTCACGCCGAAAGTGAGAATTCCTGATGCTCTGCCGCCCATGTATTTCTGTACCAAGGGGTAATCATTGTGATCTGGCAATCCGGCGTAATTGACCCAAGAAACTTTGGCATGGGACTTTAGAAAACCTGCAACTTTCGTGGTGTTCTCGCAAATGCGATCCATGCGCAGGGGCAACGTTTCCAGACCTTGCAGGATCAGGAAAACATTGAACGGCGAAATGGCCGCACCCATGTTGCGCAGGGGTACAACACGCGCGCGACCGATATAGGCGGCGGCACCGAGTGCTTCCGTATATATAACGCCGTGGTACGACACATCCGGTTCATTCAACCGCTTGAAGCGGTCCTTGTGTTGAGCCCAAGGAAATTTACCGCTATCGACGATGATGCCGCCGATCGAGTTGCCATGACCACCGATGTATTTGGTCAGCGAGTGCACGACGATATCGGCCCCATGCTCGAAAGGACGGCACAGGTAAGGGGAGGGGACCGTGTTGTCGACGATCAGCGGAACGCCATGGCGATGGGCAATTTCAGCAAGCGGTTCGAAATCGGTGATGTTGCCGAGCGGATTGCCGACCGATTCGCAGTAGATGGCCTTGGTCTTATCGTCGATCAATTTCTCGAAAGAAGCCGGATCCCGGTAGTCGGCAAACCGCCCCTCAATGCCGTATTGCGGTAGCGTGTGAGCGAGCAGGTTATACGTACCGCCATAGAGCGTCGACGCCGAGACAATATTGTCTCCGGCTTCTGCGATGGTCATGATCGCATAGGTGATGGCGGCCTGCCCCGACGCAAGGGCTAGCGCCCCGATACCGCCTTCGATGGCCGCCACACGTTTCTCAAGCACATCCTGTGTCGGGTTCATGATGCGCGTGTAGATATTGCCGGCGACTTTCAGATCGAACAGATCGGCGCCATGCTGAGTGCTGTCGAAGGAATAGGAAGTTGTCTGGTAGATCGGAACTGCCACGGCCTTGGTGGTCGGTTCGGGGCGATAGCCGCCATGGATGGCGAGGGTTTCCAGCTTCATGGGCACTCCTTTGTTGTTGGAATCAAGAGGAACATATTAGCACTGCAGAATGTGCCGATTAGACTGAGAATTCATATCCAAATAACGTGCTGCCTGATGGCGTCGACAAAAAAAGCGCCCCGCAGGGCGCCTTGAAATCCGTTTTGCAGCCCTTACTCGGGACGCATCT
>CAZCJW010000015.1:0-17733 GCA_964499185.1 uncultured Propionivibrio sp.
CCCGGCGCGACGGTCTTCGAGAAGGTGCTCAGGTAGATCACCTGTCCGCTGGCATCGAACGACTTGATCGGCGGCAGATGCTCGCCACGGTAGCGCAGGCGGGCGTAGGGATCGTCCTCGACGATCAGCAGCCTGCGCCGCGCCGCGATTTCCGCGAGTTGCCGGCGGCGCGCGAGCGACAGCGTGCGCCCGGTCGGATTCTGGAAGTTCGGGATGACGTAAAGAAAACGCACGCGCCCCGCGGCGGCGAGTTCGTCCACCGCCTCGGGGATCACGCCGTCGTCGTCGGTGGCCACCGGCTGGAAGTTCGCTTCAAAGCACTGGAACGCCTGGATGGCGGCCAGGTAGGTCGGCGTCTCGGTCAGGATCACGTCGCCGGGATCAAGAAACACCTTGCCGAGAAGATCCAGTCCCTGTTGCGACCCGGTGGTGATCAGCACATCCTCCGCAGAGCAGGTGATGCCGCGATCTCCCATTTCATCGGCAATCCGTGCGCGCAATGTGACGATGCCCTCGCTGGCGCCGTACTGGAACGCCTGCGCCCCCGATTCCGCCAGCACGCGCTCGGCGGCCGCACGGATATCGTCGACCGGAAACAACTCCGGCGCCGGCAGGCCGCCGGCGAATGAAATGACACCGGGCTGCTCGGCCAGCTTGAGCATTTCCCGAATGGTCGAAGGCTTCATGGCGCGCATGCGCCGGGCGTAGGTGGTCGTCACGACAAGCTCCGTTTGTGTATAACAGACGCTCTCAATTCTAGTGATGTGTTATGATACAGACAAGGCAATAACTGGAAATTTGTATGATTTCTGTACTGGCACAGATCGACCACGAGGCGAACATCCCGATTCGCGCCCAGATATCCGGCGCCTACGCAGAAGCCATTCGCGATGGACGTCTACCCCCCGGAACATCGCTGCCTTCGGTGCGCGCCCTGTCCGGCCGGCTGGGCATCAGTCCGGCAACAGTGGTGGCCGCCTATCGCGAGCTGTGTTCACGCGGGCTGGCCGCCGCATCGCCACGTTCGGGGTTCCGGGTGGTCGGCATCAAGCCCGGCCAGATCACCGAGCGAAAGGATTTTCAGCTCAACCGCATCGAACCGGACTTGCGTATTCATCCGGTGGCCGAGTTCGCCAGCCTCATTTTTGAGCTGGCTTCGTCGGATTGCTCCATCGGTGGTTATGAGGAATACCGCGGCCATCTCGGCTTGCGCGAGGCCATCGCGGGTCTCGACCGTGAAATCGGGGTTGCATCGGAGCCGGCCAACGGCCTGCTGATCACGTCGGGAGCCCAACAGGCGCTCAGCCTGATCGCCCGGTCGCAACCCCCTGGTACGGCGGTGGCCGTCGAGGACCCCTGCTATCCAGGAGCGCGCATGGCTTTCGCCGGCGCGGGGGCGCGCCTCGTTCCGATCCGCATGACCGACGACGGACCGGATCAAGAATCACTGCACGCGATCTCGTTGCCCGGCACGGTCACGGCCTTCTATTGCTGCCCGACCTACGGCAACCCCACCGGCCGAAGCTGGTCGGAAGCGGCGCGGAGGCGGGTCATGGAAGCCGCCAGCGCCGGCGGTTTCACGCTCATCGAGGACGACTACCTCGGCGACCTGGATTATCTCGGCGAGGCGCCGACACGGTTGGCCGCGCTCGTCCCGGATTACCCGAAAGTCCGTGTCGTGCGCATCCGGACTTTTTCCAAATGCCTGCTTCCCGCATTGCGCCTGGCTGGCGTTTCCGGCGATCCCGGCTTCATCAACCGCCTGCTTTCCCTGAAAGTGACCGACGATCTGGGCTGTTCGGCCTTCCTGCAGCGCGCGCTGGCCCGGTTCATCCGCCATGGCAGCTACCACCGCCATCTGGAACGCGTGCGCCCACGCTATCGCGCCACGCGCGAATCGCTGCGCGCCGCACTGGCGAAACTCGATGGACCGGTGTCGTTCGAGGACCCGCCCGGGGGCCTCTGCCTGCTCGGTCGCATCGGCGGCGATGTCGACCCGAACCGTTTCGTGGCCGAATGTGCGAAAGGCGGCGTGCTGATCTCGCCGGGAAGCGACTACTGGCACAACGCCCCGGAAGGCAACGACCGTTTCAGGATCGGTTTCGGTTCGCTATCCCCCGAGGAGATTCCCCACATCGTTTCGGCGATCGAACGCGCCGCCTCCGCTGCCGGGAATTTTTCCGGCGGGCATTCGATCCTGTGATTCAAGCCGCCTTGCTGAAAAAAAGCGTATAGCCGCCCAGGCAAATCAAGAACACCCCGAACAGGGTGCGCAGCCAGTACGCATTGAGGTTTGTGGCCACCATCGCGCCAAGCCAGGCCCCGATGAACACCGTCCCGGCGAGGATTACGGCCGCCTGCCAGTCGATGTGTCCCGCCCTGTAATAGGCGTAAACCGCCGCCGCGCCGATCGGTGGCAGCAGCACCGCGAGGCTGGTACCTATGGCCCGATGCATAGGAAAATCAAGCAGATAGACTAGCGCCGGAACGATCAGCACGCCGCCGCCGATGCCGAACAGCCCGGAACTCATCCCGGCCCCCAGGCCAATCAGAATCAGAATCGCCACCTGCATCTCTGCTACCCTTCCACAAACGCCGGTTTATTTTGCCGGGAAAACACTGATGCAATTAAGATCCGTGTTCCCCAAACTGTTGGCGGATTATAAGGGACATCGCACCATGCTCCGAAAACCCGTTGCCGCATTGAAAAGCCTGCTCGGGATGAGTACGCCACCCAAAGATGCAAGAGGTCGCCGCTTTGTAGCCGTCATCGAATGCGCGCTCAATCAGAACGCGCGGGACGCGGGTGCTGCCTGTTTTCCGTCAATGAACCTCGAATTGTTGCAACTGTGCCACCGGCACGATGTGGGCATCCTGCAGATGCCCTGCCCGGAAATCGCCGCGCTCGGTTTCGAACGGAAGCGACCGGAGGGGCAAAGCCTGCGCCAGGCACTCGACAGCGAACACGGACGCGGTCGGTGCCGGGTGCTGGCCATGGAGACGGCCGAGCGCATCGAGAGTTACCTGTCGCAAGGATGCGCATTGCTGGCCATCGTGGGCGGCAACCCGCGCAGTCCCGGCTGTGCCATTCACCATGAGACCGAAGGCTTGGCCGAGGAATCCGGGATCTTCATGAAGGCGCTCCAGGAAGAGTTGCGCCGGCGGGGACACGAAGCGGTTTTCCAGTCGATGCGCGACTACGACCCGCAGCTGCTGCAACAGGATCTCGCCCAGTTCCAGAAGTTGCTGGTTTCTGACCGGACCGCACCCCTTCTTCGCACATGAAATGACCACCCGAACCGACACCGCCGTTCGCCAACCCGCCTTCAAGGTTCTTGGCGCAATCAGCTTCTCGCACTTCCTCAACGACACGATACAGTCGCTGATGCTGGCCATCTACCCGCTGTTCAAGACCGGGTTCGGCCTGAACTTCGCGCAGATCGGGCTGATCACGCTGACCTTCCAATGCACGGCCTCGCTGCTGCAACCCGTCGTCGGCATCGTTACCGACCGGCATCCCAAACCGTACTCGCTGGCGCTGGGTATGGCGTGCACCCTGACCGGCCTGTTGCTGCTCTCGCTGGCGGCGAGTTTTCCCGTTGTTCTGGTGGCGGCGGCACTGGTCGGCACCGGTTCGTCGATCTTCCATCCGGAATCCGCACGCGTGGCCCGCATGGCATCGGGCGGACGCCATGGACTGGCCCAGTCGATCTTCCAGGTCGGCGGCAACGCCGGATCGGCGACCGGACCGCTGCTCGCGGCCTGGATCGTGCTGCCCTACGGCCAGCGCAGCATCGCGCTCTTCTCCCTGATCGCCCTGCTGGCCATGATCGTGCTGGTCGGCATCGGGCGCTGGTACAAGCAACATCTGCGGCAGCCGCAAAAAGTGCCCGCTTCTTCGGGAAACGACCTGCCTCGCCGCCACATCCTGCGCACGCTCGCCGTCCTGCTCGCGCTGATCTTCTCCAAGTTCTTTTATCTCGCCAGCATCAACAGCTACCTGATCTTCTACCTGATGCACCAGTACGGTCTCGACACGCAGACGGCCCAGTATCACCTGTTCTACTTCCTCGCCTCGGTGGCTGCCGGGGCGCTGCTCGGCGGGCCGATCGGCGACCGTATCGGGCGCAAGCGCGTGATCTGGGTATCGATCCTCGGCGTGGCGCCGTTCACCCTGGCTTTGCCTCACGTCGGACCATCGCTATCGGTCGCACTGACGATGATCATCGGCTTCATGCTCGCCTCTGCCTTCCCGGCCATTCTGGTCTATGCACAGGAACTCTTCCCCGCCAGGATCGGCACGGTCTCCGGGCTGTTTTTCGGCCTGGCCTTCGGCCTCGCCGGCATCGGCGCCGCCGTCCTCGGACAGCTTGCCGACCTGTGGGGTATTGTCACGGTCTACAAGCTGTGCGCCTACCTGCCCCTGATCGGCCTGCTCGCGGTCTTTCTGCCGGACATCCGGCATCCGGAAGCGGCAAACGCGACCCCCTCACCAAGCAAGGCATGACGACAGAGCACCGGCAACCTTCATGAGGAAGTGAAATGGCACTGCTCGGCAGCGCGGCAATGATCCTGTCGTTCGACATCGTCCCCGAGGGCGTTGTCGAACACGACAACTGGCATTCGCTCGAACATCTGCGAGAACGCATGTCGATTCCCGGCTTCCTGCGCGGCTCGCGCTGGACATCCGTAAGCGGAGGCGCCCGATACTTCGTAATGTACGAGGTCGCCGATCTCGATACACTGGCATCGCCGCCCTACCTGGAGCGGCTGAACAACCCCAGTCCGTGGACGGCCCGGATGATGAAACACTACCGGGACATGAACCGGGGTTTCTGCCGCATCACGTTCAGCAACGGGCTCGGGATCGGGAACTGCGGATTGCTGATTCGCTTCAGTCCCGAACCGGGCCGGGAAAACGCGTTGCGCGCGTGGCTCGCCAACGAAATCCTGCCCGCCCTGCCGGGAAAACCCGGGCTGGTCAGCGCCCATTTGCTCGAAGCCGCCCTCACCCCCGAGATGACGCAGGAGCAACGCATCCGAGGCAAGGACGGCGGCGTGGACTGGGTGCTGCTGGTCACCGGTTACGACGAAGCCGCCGTCCGAGAAATCGCCGAAAACGTCCTTTCGGTCATCTCGCTCGAAGAACGGGGGAGCATCAACCTCGTCTCTGGTCTCTACCGCATGGGTCATTCGCTTTCAAGTCAGGAAGCAGCAATGTCGTAGAATTGCGGAAATCCGAGCTACCCACCGGAATACGCGCCGCCTTACCATGCCTGACGCGGCTATCCGCCGATGCAGCGGTTCTCTCCCTGGCCGCTGCATCGTTTTTTTCTCCGGAATCTCCCTCCATGCCTTACCTCATTCTTGTCACCATCGTCTGGGCCTTCTCGTTCAGTTTGATCGGCCAATACCTCGCCGGCCGTGTCGATAGCGACTTCGCCGTGCTCATGCGCGTAGCCATCGCGGCGCTCGTCTTCCTCCCCTTCACCCGCTGGCGCAACCTGCCGTGGCGCCTGCTCGGCGGTTTCTGGCTGGCCGGGGCGCTGCAGTTCGGGGTGACCTACCTGTGCCTCTACCGCAGCTTCACCGTGCTGACGGTGCCGGAAGTGCTGCTGTTCACCGTACTCACGCCGATCTACGTGACTTTGCTCGACGACGGACTGGCGAAGCGTTTCAACCCGTGGGCGCTGGTAGCCGCCGGGGTGGCCGTCACGGGCGGCATCATCATCCGCTTTCACAAGATCGAGGGCGACTACCTGATTGGTTTCCTGCTCCTGCAAGTGGCCAACGCCACCTTCGCCGCTGGACAAGTGCTGTGCCGCCGGCTGCTGGCCAAATACCCGACCGATGTGCCGCTGCACCGCTTCTTCGGACATTTTTTCCTTGGCGCGATGGTACTGGCGCTGCCCTCCTTCCTGCTCTTTGGCGATCTGGCCAAGCTGCCGCAGACCGGCATGCAATGGGGCGTGCTGGCGTGGATGGGACTGTTCGCCACGGCACTGGGCATGTACTGGTGGGTCAAGGGCAGCACGCTGGTCGATGCTGGCACCCTGGCGATCATGAACGAACTGCACGTCCCGGCCGGGCTGATCGTCAACCTGCTGATCTGGAACCGCGACGCCAACCTGCGCACGCTGGCCCTCGGCGGCACGGTGATCCTGTTCTCGCTGTGGGTGAATGGCCTCGGGCGCAGGCTCGGCAGGTTGCGGGCCGGATAGCCTTCAGCCCGTCTTCCGGTCGACGTCGGCACCCATCGCCGGTTTCGCGGCGCCGCCTACTGTTTCTGACTGCGTGCATTCCTGAGGCAGGAAAGGAATCATCACTGGTCAATGCTTATGTCCCCGATTTCAGCAGTGGCTGTTGCGTTACAGCACAGCCCGCTCCTGTTCGGGGTGAATTCGGCGTTTCTTATATGGTATTGCTTCCCGAAGTCTGTATGCTCTGAAGCATAGAAATTCGCTTGCTCATGGCCGCCCGGCAAGAGACATTTCTTGTCGGGCCCCACTAAGAAAACAATAGCAAGCCTCTATGGAAAAGCGTTACGACGAGCATTACATCCGGTCGATCACACAGATGGGCGATTCCCAGTGTGTGGTAACCAGTCAGGCCATTTTTACGAGCCGGAACATCAAGCTCATCGATAAGGGTGTCAAGGTTGATTCCGCCCTGTTTGAGCGCCTCATCAGCCATAAACTGATGCCCAAGATAGATCAATGTCTCACCGTGGAAAATGGCATTAGTGCGGAAAGTCTCAAGCACTACGCCATGAATCTTCTGGACAATGATCCGGGACTCGTGGTTTTGCGCGGCGACGCGAGAGTCAGAGGTCGCATGCTCCGTGCATTCGACGAAATGCCGCTAATCGAACCCATGGCGTTCAAGTTGACGGTGGCCCGGAGCCAACGTCCGGAAGTTTTCGACCACTCGCTCCGTGTCGCACTGGTCACCCTGTTCCTCGCCATCAAGAGCTTTTCATTCTCGACAAGGGAATTGGCGGCACTGGCCGCTGCGGCGGTATTCCACGATATCGGGATCTTGCATGTCTCTCCCGAATTGCTCCGCCCTGGGCGTCGGCTTGAGAAAAGCGAGCGACATCATTTGTACGCCCACCCGATCTCCGGTTTCCTGATCTTGCGCGAGTTCGCCGAATACCATCCGGAGATCAGCCGAACAGTTTTCGAACACCATGAACGACTCGACGGCAGCGGATATCCCCGAGGGTTGAAGGCCGAGCAGATTTGTCCGGGAGCCCAGGTCCTGATGTTGACGGAAGCCGCCATCACAATCTTTGAACAGAGTCCGCAGTCGAAAAACCTGGCCAGATTTTCGGTCCTGCTAAGACTCAACCAGAAGAAATTCAACAGCGAAGCGATCAACTGCCTGCTGTCGTTGGTGCGCGACATGCAGCTCGACGATGATCCTTCCGATGCGCAGGCAGCGGCTTTTTCTTCCGTCCCGACGCTTGAGGCACGACTTAAGGAGGTGTCGCGTGTATTCCAGGAATGGAATGCCACCCGCCGCCAACGTCGTACCGACACCGAGACGGTCCGGTCGGGCGCTCCGCTCGTATCGATCATTGATGAGCGAATCGATGATCTGCACAGAATGTTGCTGCACGCCGGTTTTGACGTAAGCAATCCAGGAATCCTGATCGCCATCCTGCAGGAGGATCCGGAAGCCATGGTTGAACTCAACTTCCTCCTGGGAGAGGCGCGCTGGCAATTGCGGGAGATCATCCATGAGGTCCATCGACGACTCGAGGAGCGCGGCGGTTCTGCTGCCGACGTCGAAACGCTGGCGCTGGAATGGATCGAACGTAATGAAACTGCCATCGAACAGTTATGACGAATGGCCGTTGCCCAATTGCCAGGATGCAGAAAGAACCGAATCCGTAGAATCCGGCTCAGGAAACAACAAACAGCAGGCTAAAAGACTACACCGTCTCGCTGCCGACCGGCACCGATTTGCCATCTCCACAAGGCGCAATCATCGAGCCGGTCTTTTGCAGGATCGTGTTCGCTGATTCGCACAACAAGCGATTGTTGCCATCGAGCCGATCCACGGCAAGCCTCATTCTGCGTGTGGCCGCCACTGATTTCTCAAGCGCGACGAGGAACGCCTCCAGAGACTGTTTCAGGTTGTATCGCCTTTTGCCCATGCTTTTCTCCGTCGTTATTGTCGGCGCACAGGTTAATCGGCCTTTGTTACGGTTTTTTTGAACCTGGAAGGCTCAGTTGAACACACCCTGCTTGAGTGAAAACTCTGGCAGGCAACACGTCCCACGCGATGACTCTGGAAAGCACACCGGTTCGCGCCAGGCTCAGTCGGTGATTTCGATCGCTCTTTTTCAGGCCACGCCGGCCTGAAGCTGGTCCGCCCAGACCAGGGCCTCTATCGCCATCTGCATGTAGCATGTATCGTCGATACCACACAGTGTCAAAGCGCTGTTCAATTGTTCCGGAGTGGCGCCGGAATCCGTTTCCCCGAGGCTCACCAGCGCCAGTGCGTTAGCGTAGTGGCTCGCACTCCCCAGCAGCGCTCCGCGCACCACATCCGGCATCGCCGCTTTTTCCAGAAGTTCCGGAAGCGGCTGGCCGAGAACCTTGTCGAGCAGGGAGAACAGTCCGATCAGGAAGAGATGCGCCGGGTCATTGGGAATATCACCCTGTCCGGCCAGAAGCTCCAGTGTGCGACCTCGCGTCAGCGCCCGCTCGGCCAGCGAGATTTCCCGGTAGGTCGGGTTCACGAAATCGAATAGAAGCAGCGAGGTCCAGCGGGCAAACTTCACGCGCCCGATGAGCACCAGCGCCTCGGTCAGGTTATTGACCGGTTGCTGCAACCCCATGGCCGCCGAATTGATGTAACGCAAGAGCTTGTAGCTCAAGGTCGGCTCGTTTTTCAATTGCTCGGCAATGGCGGAAAAGCTGTGCTCGCGGAGCAGCATGTCCACGATGCGCAGGACCGTCATGTGATTGACCCCACCACCGACAGGATGGAGACTCTCGCGACTCGAGATGAATGCCCCCTGAAAAAGGTCGAAACCGGATTTGTGGCAGAACTGATAGTCGTCGTGGCTCTGGACATTCCTCGCCACCAACTGCAGCGCCGGTCTTCCCCCGTTGTGACGCCGTTTCAGATGGCGGCTCAATTCGCGCAAATCAAGACCGTTGAAAGCGGTCACGTCGATCTGGACGAGATCCGCCTCGGCGAGCAGCGGGGAGGAATTGTCAGCGGCTTCCATGTGGTTCAAGCCAAGCATGAAACCCCGCTGCTTCAGGTCGGCTACCCGTGAATGAAACACCTCCCGACTCGTTTCCTCCTCCGCCAGATCGAGGATCAGCACCGTGTTTCGGGGAGGCAACCGGTCGATCAGGGGGTTATCGAGCGATCCGGCCGACAGGGTGATGAAGGCCAGTCGGTTGCCGAGCAATGATGTCACGCCATGCAATGACAGGCGTGCCAGGAGCGCGGCATCGTAGGCACGCTTCGCCTTGTCTCCGCCCAGCGAGGTGCGGGACTGCAAACTCGTCAACAAGGAAAACTCGTAACCCGCAACCTTTTCGCCGCGATTGAGTACCGCTTCCCGCCGAACAAACGCGTGCCCGGCCTCGCGCGCGCTCTTGAGCGGCACTTCAGTGTTCAACCGGGTAAAGTCGTCAGTATCTCGATGGGTTTCTCCCTGCCCGACGGCGGGCGGGACAGAACCATCGGCTGACCGGAAAAACAAGCGTCGAAAAAAATCGAACATGCGACTTTGCGTTCCCTCGCCCGATTCGGCGAAAGGAAAACGAGGTTGAGGA
Source organism: uncultured Propionivibrio sp. (assembly GCA_964499185.1). GTDB lineage: Bacteria > Pseudomonadota > Gammaproteobacteria > Burkholderiales > Rhodocyclaceae > Propionivibrio. The sequence goes on from CAZCJW010000015.1 coordinate 9,804, forward strand.
TGAGTCAGTATGGCAGGGCATTGGCTAACGTCAATCCAAAGTTGCCGGAGGGAAAACGGATTGAAAAAACTCAACACCTACCGCAGAGACGCAGAGACACAGAGGATTCGCAGAGAAATGCAGAAAACCCGAGACAAGTTTCTGCCTTTTCCCGGATTTTCTCTGCGTCATCTCTGCGCCTCCGTGCCTCTGCGGTGGGGGTAAAAATCAAGCCTGCGCCGCTCCTACTTCCCCGCCACCCTGGCCGCAAGCACGTCCGGCCCCACCGGATCGGGCACCCTGTTCTTCACTGCCGGTTGGGCCATCAGGTAGGCATAGATCGCCCGCAGATCCTTCTCCGGCAATCCGGAGAGCGCCTGCCAGGGCATCGGCGGCAGGATCGGCCGGGCCACGCCGAGGTGTTTCCCGGTACGCATGGCCTGGATGAAATCCTTCTCTTTCCAGGCGCCCATCCCGGTTTCCCGGTCCGGGGTCAGGTTGGCCGCATAGGTAATGCCCCAGGGGCCGACAAAGGCGGTCATGGTGGCCGACCCGGCCCAGTTCCATTGCGCGTCCAGGCGCGGCGGCGGCGTCAACTTCAATTCCTCGGGATGGCCGGACAATCCCCTGGCCATGTCTTTCTCCGGGCCGTTGGCGCCCATCCTGAACGGCGTATGGCACGTCACGCAGTCGCCCAAGCTCACCAGCAGCGCACCACGCTTGATCAGGGCAGCGTCGCGGCCTTCGGCGAAAGCCGGCGTCGAGAGCATTGCGAACACAATTACGCCCGCGACGGGAGTGGTGTGTTTGAGGTCGGTATCCATTGAGTGTCCTCCTTGGTTCGTCTGTTGCACGTTGAAAATCAGGTCGTTTGATGGCTGCACAGCCGATGCGCGGCGGCAGCGATGGCTTCCGGCGGGGGAACGAAGGCCTGTTCCAGCGGATAGCTGGACGCCACCGGCGAATCCGGTCCACCTAAGCGAACGATCGGCGCCTTGAGGCAGGCGAAAGCATCTTCGGCGACCACGGCAGCAATCTCTGCGCCGACGCCGCACAGGCGGTTGGCTTCGTGAACCACTATGAGGCGGCCGGTTTTTTCCACCGAGGCGAGCACGGTTGCGGAATCCCAAGGCTTGAGGCTGCGCAGGTCGATGACCTCCGCCGCGACCCCCTCGGCGGCCAGCGTTTCTGCCGCCTGCAGGCAGTGGTGCACCGTCTTGCCGTAGGACACCAGGGTCACGTCGCCGCCCTCGCGTACAACAGCCGCCTTGCCGAGAGGTACCGCCTCATCGCCGTCGGGCACATCGCCGGGCTGGTAGAGCAAGCCGATATCGATGAAGAAGAGCACCGGATTTTCGTCGCGGATGGCGGCCTTGAGCAGGCCCTTGGCGTCCGCCGGGTTGCTCGGCATCACCACCTTGAGGCCGGGGCTGTGCACGAACCAGGCTTCGACGTTGTGGTTGTGCTGGGCGCCGACGCCCCAGCCGGCGCCGGTCATGGCCAGCGTCACGAGCGGGAAGGAAAACTGTCCGCCGGACATGTAGCGCAGCTTGCCGGCGCTGTTCACCAGTTCGTCCATGGCGTAGCACAGGAACGGCGCGAAGAGCATATCGACGACCGGACGCAGGCCGGTGGCCGCGGCACCCACCGCCGTGCCGGCGATAATGCCCTCGGCCAGCGGCGTGTTGCGCACGCGCAGGGCGCCGAATTCGGCCACCAGATCGTGGCGCTTGGTGGCAATGCCTTCGCCGAAGGCAATGACATGGCGGTCGCGGCGCATTTCCTCGGTCAGCGCGGCACCGATGGCGTCGTAAAGGGTCCGGATAGGCATGGTGGACAACTCCTCGGGATCAGGCGTAGACGTCGCGGGTCAATTCATCCGCAGCGGGGTAAGAGGATGCCTCGGCGAAGGCGCGCGCGGCGTGGATGCGGGTGGCTACCCGGTCGTCGATGGCGGCGGCCTGGGATGGACTCAGGCTGCCGTCGGCGAGCAGGCGATCGCGGCACAGGGCAATGGGGTCGCGCGCCAGCCAGGCAGCCCGCTCGGCCGGGTCGACGTAGGACTGGTCGTCCGGCTCGAAATGGCCGCGCGTGCGGTAGGTCCAGGTTTCCACCAGGTAAGGACGGCGACTGCTGCGCACCTGCTCGGCGGCGCCACGGGCCGCCGCCAGAACGGCGGTCACATCGTTGCCGTCCACCGTCCGCGCGGGAATGCCGTACGACGCCGCCCATTCGGACACATGCTCGCGGCTCATGGCCTCGCGACGATGCACGAACGCCTGCCAGTGGTTGTTCTCGCACACGTAGAGGATGGGCAGGTTCCACAGCGCGGCGAGGTTGAGCGATTCGTGAAAGCTGCCCTCGCAGGCGGCGCCGTCGCCGAAGAAGCAGGCAACGATCCCCGGCCGGCCGAGCATGCTCTGCGACAGCGCGACGCCCGGCGCCATGGAAAGCTCGGCGCCGACGATGGTCGAGGTGAGCACGACCCCGAGTTCCTTCACCGAGATGTGCAGCGAACCGCTGCGTCCCTTGCAGTAGCCGTCGCGGCGGCCCATCACTTCGGCCAGCAGGCGGCCGGGATCCGCGCCGCGCGCCAGGAGGTGGCCGGCGCTGCGGTGGTTGGTGAGGATCAGATCGTCCGCGCCCAGCGCGTTGACCACGCCCACGGCGGCGGCTTCCTGGCCGACCGAGGTGCAGGTGCCGGGCACGGTGCCGGAGTCGCTGCCTGCGACGATCGCTTCTTCGTAGGCACGGACGAGCAGCATCTGCTCGAGCAGGTGCCGCGCATCGATTTCGGGTGGATTGGAAGGATTGGGGGCCATGACGTCTCCTGTCGTTAAACGGTGAAGACGAGTCTAGGCCGCCCGAAAACCCTGACAAGATGGCCAACGGCCACTTACGAATCTTTTAAGAAACAGTGAATGAAGATTTAAGGAGAACGGAGAAAAAACGATTTTCGTCGTTCGACGGGAGTGGCTATGCGGGCGAAAAACAAGCCGACCTTTCACATCCCGTCATTCCGGGCTTGACCGGGGATGACGTGGCTATCCTTTCTTTTCAACATAACTGCCTACCGGTCAAGTCCGACAGGCTGCTACCGGACGAGCGGAGACCTTTTCGGGGCTACCAGCTGCTGTGTAAAACGCAGCACGCTATAGCAAACTCGCATCAACAGCCGTTTGTGAAGAGGCGTGGAATGCCACGCTTCAACGGTGATCCGACTGGAATCGGCCTGGATCGCCGCCAGCAGATCGTCGGCGAGCGCCTTGGCAAGAGCGGCATCCTCCGCGACGATGTTGGCCTCGCGGGCAAGTTGCAGACTGAACGGGTCCATATTCGACGAACCGACCGTCACCCAGCGACTGTCGATAACAGCGACCTTGGCATGGAGGATCGCCGGATTGTAGAGGTAAATTTCCACCCCTGAGTCGATCAGCTTGCCATACAGATACTGAGAGGCGTGATGTTGCAGGAAGTACTCGACACGACCTTGCAGCAACAGTTTTACCGACACGCCACGACCCGCCGCCTCCATGAGGGCCTGCAACAGCTTCTTGCCGGGCAAGAAGTAGGCATTGGCGATGATGATCCGCTCCGTCGCGTTCTGAATGGCCTCCAGGTAGGCCGTCTCAATCGTATGTCGATTGCGCAGGTTGTCACGAAGGATGAGTCCTGCAGCGAGATTTGAAGAAGGAAGCACGGACGCAGCCGTTTTCCAGAGGGCTGACCGCCGTGCATAACGGGACTTCAGTTGAGACCAGCTGACCAGCCACCAGAGGTGGGTGACCGCGTTCAGCACATCGGCAACCACGGCCCCCCGGACTGCGACCGCGAAGTCGTACCGCGGTCGCTGGTAGCCCGGAGCAAAATCGTCGTGGATATTTATCCCCCCCACAAAGGCAATCTGCTTATCGATGACCGCCAACTTCCGATGGAGCCGGCGGAGTCCAGTCTTGAGGAATCGAAAGTTCAAGAAGCTCGGGCGATAGATCAGCAACTGAACCCCTGCTTGCTTGAGCGCATCGAGTTTGGTTCGGGGATACTCTTTGGAGCCGAACCCATCGATGATCAGATGAGTCGCAACACCGCGCTGTGATGCTTGCGCAAGCGCCGTTGCCACCTTTTCTCCGGTGGAGTCGTCGAAAAAAATGTAGGTTTCCAGAAAAACCTCATGCCGGGCTTCGTTGATTGCGTTGATGAGTGCTGGAAAGAACTCCACGCCGCAGCGAAGCAATTGGATGTCTGTATTACTGCTTGCCATAGGGCTCTTCATTTCCGCTTTGCCGCAACGCCCGTCAAGAGATGGCGGCACATTGAACCGGATTTAGACGGACCACAATTCATCATAGTGCCGCCGCTCAACTCTAGTGGTCTGCTTCGCAAATAACGGAACACGAAAACTTGTCTTTACCCGCCTGGCGTTGTTGCTCATCCTCGCGATAGCTGGCTATCGCTGCGGTTCGCGCCTAGCCAGTCAGGCAAATCCGGCGTTTTCGTTGAGTCCCGCCATTTACGAAGCAGACCACTAGCAGCCATTAACACCCAGCAGCGAATCAGCCTTCGAGCAGTCGCAACGGCCGATCCACGGAAAGCGCGAACCTTCCCCGTCCTGTCTTGACCAGATGAATTCCGGCGCCCCGTTCTTCCAGGCGCCGCTGCAGCAGTACCAGGCGGGCTTCTAGGTTGTCGCTCACGCCCGGTAGTCGTATACGGGAATCCACGCGAAGGCCCTTGTTCGTGAAACTGGTGCGCCGCCGCTCGACAAAATCCGTGAGCAGCGCCCACAGGATGGCGCCGGCCACGCCCTTGATCAGGTAATCGTCGTCCAGGAACACGCTGTCGGTGGCGGCAAAGTGGCGCACCACCAAGGGGGACCCGGTCACGACAGACGCCGCGCTTTCAGGAGCCAGCGGCTCTTCGGCCAACTCCTCGGCCTGCTGGTGGTGCTGGATAGCCAACCCCAGCTGGGCGGCGAAGGCCACCAGGGCGTCCTCGTCGTCATAACCGAAGTGCAGGTCAGCAACGCTCTCCACGTACAGCACGCCGATCAGGCGGTCGAATGCGGTAATGGGCACGGCCAGCTGGCTGCGCGCATCCGGCAGGCCGGGCAAGGGAATAGCGGTTTCCAGTGCGTCGGCATGGCCATCCGCGGCGAGGCCGTCGCGTACCGTGCGCCCGTAGGCGTATTCGCTGGTCATGAAGCCGATGCGGATCGGAGTGCGTTCCCGGGCGCAGATGCCGATCACGCCCGCCCCCACCGGGATTTCCGAACCGATACCGGATTCCGGATAGCCCCGGCTGGCCAGGGTATACAACCGCCCGCGGGCTTCGTCATGCATCAGCAGCATGACGTGACCGATGCCGAATTCGTCGCCCAGACAGTCCTGCGCCGTTTCCAGCAGGCATTCCAGCGTGCCGCAGCCAGCCAGTCGTTGCGTGGCGCGGCGCAGGGCGGTGAGGTAATTGACCGGCGGCGGCGGTGGCGGCACTGTCGCACCTGGAACCAGCTCAATGCCGAGAATGCGATAGACGTCCGACCCCAGCAGGCGAAACACCTCGCTCATTCCCGTATGGGACGCAATACCCGCCAACTTGGCCTTCATCTGCTCAAACAGCGGTCCGGCGGTTTCCGTGCGCAGATAGAGCAACGTCAGACGGTATTGGGCACCGGTCAGATGACTGGTCAGCAGCAAGCGCACCGGCGAACCGGAGAGGATGTTCTGCCGCGTGCGGTTGAAGAACTGATACGACAAGGCGACGTGCCCGTTATCGATGAACTGCACCTGCGACAGGTACGCCAGGTTGGGCATGCCTTCCGCGTCGCAGGTGGCGATATGCCCGGGAATGATTCCTTCCAGGCACTCGCGGATGGTTTCGATGCGCACGCTCACCGCGCGCCACCTAGCGGTTCGCCGGCCTTGGGGCCGGGCGTCTGGGAAAACGCGGCACAGGGCGAATAGACCACCATCGCCAGATCGTCCACGGCGCAGGCGAACAAGGTGCGCACCACCTCTTCGGGCAAGCCCAGGGGCAGGACTTCCCTGATGAAATCGGCCACGTGGGCCTCGACGATGGAAAAATCCGCCGGATCGAAAGGCAGCACCTGCGCGTCGACACCCTTTAGCTGCACAGTGAAATTGCTGCTCGGCAGACTGAAGACATTCGCCACTTTGCCGCTACGGCGGACGTTCGCCAAAAGATCCACCGACTGCGAGCGCTTGACGAAAACACCCACCCGCCGGCCACCGTCGAGCACCTTGCAGCCCATTCCGCGGCTCATGCTGGCCAGGCGATCGGGCCCGCAGGCCGCCAGGCTGATGCTGACTCCGGATTGAATGAAAGCGATGTTGTCGCTGTCGAGCATGTGGGTCTCTTAACGTGGCGTCGAGGCAATGGCCATTTCGACAACATGTCTTTGCCGAAAGTGCCTGCTAACCGATCACCCAGCAAACTGCGGCTTGCGTTTCTCCACGAAAGCACGCACGCCTTCGAGACCGTCGGGAGACCGGCTCAGCTCGGCGATCTGCCGGGTTTCGCGTTCCATTTGCGATTCGAGCGAGTCGTTCATCGACAGCGTCATCAGCTTCTTCACCCCGCCGTACGCCCGCGTCGGGCCGTTGGCCAGCTGGTTGGCGAGCTTGTCGACTTCGACCGCGAGATCTGCCTGCGGTACCACGCGGTTGATGAGCCCCCACTCCAGCGCTTCCTGCGCGGTCAGCGAGCGATTGGTCAGGAACAGCTCCATGGCCCGGCGCCGTCCGACCAGGCGCGGCAGGTAATACGTCGCGCTGCCGTCGGGCGTCAGGCCGATAAGGGTGTAGGCGCTGGTGAACACGGCATTGTCGGCGGCGATCGCCAGATCGCAGGCGGCGGCCAGTCCCAACCCCGCCCCCGCGGTAACACCGTTGATCGCCGCGATCACCGGCACGTCCATCCAGGCCAGGCGCGAAATGGCCATGTGCATGAATCCCGTCACTTCCTTGAGCAGCAGATCGACGGTTTGCGGATCCCTGGCGAAGGAAGCCACATCGCCGCCAGCGCAGAACGCCTTGTTGCCGGAACCGGTGAGCACCACGGCACGCACCGCGCGATCCGAGCCGCAACGGTTGACGATGTCGCAAAGTTCCTTCATGCATTCCAGGTCCAGCGCGTTGTAGGCCTTCGGCCGGTTGATCGTGATTCGGGCGACGTGATTCTCAAGTCGGTAATCGAAGTTGTTGTAGCTCATTTGGATTCTTTCGGAAAAAAACATGCTTGTTCGGTTCGGAGCCTCAGCCAGCAGCAGCGATCGGTCTGAAGATTGTAAGCCCGGCATTCGGTGAAGGGCACACACAGCTTCCCAATCATTCAGGCCTGACGCTTTCGGGGTACAGTCGACGTCGATTCTTCACGCGAACTTCGAGGTCTCCAAATGAAAATTGCAGTCATGGGCGCGGGCGCCGTCGGATGCTATTACGGCGGCATGCTTGCCCGCGCCGGCCACGACGTGGTGCTTATCGGTCGCCAACGGCATGCAGAAGCGATCAATCGCGACGGTCTGCGTCTGCAAACAGTCTCATTCGACGAGAATGTCCGGCTCAAGGCATGCGCCGCGAGCAGCGGCGTGAAAGATGCCGACGTGGTGCTGTGCTGCGTCAAGAGCTCCGATACCGTTCAGGCAGCCTCGGAGATGGCCCCTTTCCTGAAAGCCGACGCGGTGGTCGTCAGCCTGCAGAACGGCATCGAAAATCCGGACCTGCTGCGGACGCAGTTGCACCAGGAAATCCTCCCGGCCGCCGTCTATGTCGCGACGGAAATGGCCGGAGACGGCCACGTGCGCCACCATGGTGCCGGGCAACTAATCATCGGTAAGTCGCCGCGCAGCAGCGAGGTGGCGGACATGTTTGTCTCGGCGGGAATTCCCGTTGAAATCTCGGACAACATCCAGGGCGTGCTGTGGACCAAGCTCATC
>CAZCJW010000015.1:17833-27193 GCA_964499185.1 uncultured Propionivibrio sp.
TGAACGGCTGCATCGTGCGCAAGGGCGAAGCCCTCGGGGTTGCCACTCCGGCTAACCGGCTTCTGCATACCCTGGTGAAAATACTGGAGTCCCGCTAGTCCACCATTCCCCATATCAGAGGATCAAACTTCGCGGCCCTCCCCCACTTCTTCGTGCGTGATGCCGTCGCGGATATGGTAGATGCGCTTGAAGGTGGGAATGATCTTCTCGTCGTGGGTAACGACGATGATGGCTGTGCGAAATTGCACGGCCATTTCGTTGAGGATGCGCACCACGGTCAGCGCACGTTCCGAATCCAGCGGGGCCGTGGGTTCGTCCGCCAGGATTACCGGCGCATGATTGGCCAGCGCGCGGGCAATGGCCACGCGCTGCTGTTCACCGCCAGAGAGTTGCGAGACCTGCGCCCCGGCCCGATGGGCGACATCCAGTGCGGTGAGCAATTCCAGCGCCCGCTTGCGCGCCGCGCTGTTATCGACGCCGGCCAGCATGGGCAGCAACGCGACATTGTCGGTAACGTCGAGAAAGGGAATCAGGTAGGGCGCCTGGAAAATGAACCCGATGCGGTCGCGGCGCATCGCGCGCAGGTCGGCTACTTTCCAGCCGCCCGTGGCAGCATCGTAGAGCGTTTCACCGGACAGTTCCATGCGTCCGCCGGTCGGCTCGATCACGGCGCCCAGGCACTTGAGTAGCGTACTCTTGCCCGAACCACTGGGACCGATCAGCCCGACGACTTCGCCGGGCCAGACCGTCATGTCGACACCCTTCAGCGCATCGACGGCAGCCTCACCCGTACCGTAGCGCTTTTTCAAGCCGCTCAGCCGGATCGCAGGAACCCTCATTTGCTCTGGCTTATCCACCGATGGCCTCCGCGGGATCGATACGCAGCGCGGCACGGATGGCGATGACGCTGGCCAGTGCGCAGATGACCATGATGATGGCGAATCCGCGCAAGGCATCCTCAGGCAACAGCAACACGTATTTGGGGAAAATCGGCACCCACAATCCGGCGGCCACACGACCCACCAGAAAGCCGATCAGGCCAAGGCCCAGCGCCTGTTGCAGTATCATGCCGGCAATCGTGCCGTTCCTGGCTCCGATAAGCTTGAGCACCGCGATTTCGCGCACCTTGGCCAGCGTCATGGTGTAGATGATGAAGGCGACGATGGCGGCGGTGACCACGGACAGGATGACCAGGAACATCGCGATCTGCTTGGACGATGTAGCGATCAGCTTGGCGATCAGGATGTCATCCATCTGGACGCGCGTGTACGCCTGAAAACGCTTCCAGCGGCGGATCTCGGCGGCCACGGTTTCCGGATCCACCCCCGGTTCAAGACGCACCAGCACGGCGTTGACCATCCGGCTTTGCGCCCCCAGGGCCTGCACGGCCTCGAGCAGTCCCGGTACGCCGGGACGGTTGAAAACCGGGTTGGCGGCAGTGCGTGCGCGTTCGTTGAGGAGCGCATCGTTGTCCTTGAGGAACTGGATTTCCTGGGCGTCCTTGAGCGGAACGAAGATCATCGGATCACCACTGGCCGAAACCATGCGCCGCGTCAGGCCGACAATCCGGTATTCATGGCGGCGGATACGTACCTTTTCGTTCAGCTGAAGGCCGGTGCGCTCGTCGGCGATGGCCTCGTAATGACCGACCAGTACGGGACGTCCCGCCGTGAGGTAGGCCGGTGCACCAGGGCGATGCGGCCGGTCCACCTCCATGCCGACCAGCATCACGCGAGTTTCCCGGCCTTTATGCTCTATCTGCATGGTGAGATAGGCGGCGTTGCCGGTCTCGGCGACACCGGGCATTCCGGCAATACCGCGCCAGACGTCGTCGCGCAGGCTGGATGGCTCGGCATACGGGCCCAGCGTGCCCTGCTGGACGACCCACAGGTCGGCACCGCTGTTGTCGATCAACACCTGCCCATCGTCCACCATGCCGCGAAAGATTCCCGCCATCGACAGTGTCACTCCGATCAAGAGTCCCAGGCCGAGACCGGTGAAGAGGAATCGACCCCAACCGTGAAGGATGTCGCGACCGGCCAGATTGATCATGGCGCGGAGTGCACCAGCGCATCGACGGACTTGACGCGCACGCCCGCCGACAACACCTTTTCGCTATAAACAATGACCTTGTCGTCGGTGGCCAGGCCGTTCAGCACCTGCGTCATGCCGTCGCTGGAAGTAATGCCGGTGGTTATCCTGGTGAAAGCGGCGCGGCCATCCTTGATGCGCCAGACGCCTTCGTCCCGGCCCAATCGCTTGACGGCGGCGGCGGGCACCGCCAGCACTCCGCCGAGTGGGGGGAGACGCAGCGTCACTTCGGCCATTTCCCCAATGGAGAGATGGCCGGGCATCTGTCCAATTGTGATATTGGCGATACGTTCCTCGGTCACGGCATCGCCCACCATGTCAACGCGTTCGACCCGCCCTAGCAGAACCTGACCGGGATACGAGCGCAAGACGATATCCGCCGCCAGCCCCAAGGCCAGACCGACCGATCGCCCCTGGTCGATACGTACACGCAACCACAGGCTGGCCGGATCGATCACCTGTACCACGGATTGGCCGGCAACCACGGTCGAGCCCGGTTCCGCCAGCCGCGCACTGACCACGCCATCGACCGGACTGGTCAACCGCAGGTGCGCACGGCTTTTTCCGAGACCCTCCCGGTCGGATTGCGTGCGGCGGGCTTCTTCCCTGGCCGCGGCCAAGGATGCAACCGCGCTGTCCTGCCCGGCTCGCGCGGCGGCGGCTTCGTGCGCCTTGGCGTCAGCGGCTTCCTGGCTGACAAAATTCTTGCTGCGCAGGCTGGCAAAGCGCGCCGCATTCGCTTGCGCCAGTTGCGCCCGGCTGGTCGCTTCGGCAAGCGCCGCCTGGGCGGAAACCACGAGTTGCGCCGCACGTGCTGCCGCGGCCCCACTTGCGGCCTGACGAGACTCAAGGTCGACGGGATCCATCTCGGCCAGCAATTGTCCGGCATGAACCACGTCGCCCTGATCGACCCGTACGGCCGCGACACGGCCGGCAACGGTCGGGCCGATCGCATAGCTGCGCCGCGCCTCCAGTGTGCCGATACCGAACAGCGTGCGTTGCAGGGTGCTTTCGCTGGCAGGGGCTGTGGTTACCTTGACGGCAGCGAGCGGCCCCTGGTTGGCGACGACCCAGCCAAAGCCGATGAGGAAGAGGACAAGCACTGCGCCCAATAGCGCGGAACGTCGGGAAAGCATCTTCATGCGGCATCCCTTCGAGGGGTCCCGCGGAAGCCATCCAGCAACAACGGGAAGATTCGACGGGCGGCATCGAGCATGCCGGCCTCGCCGTGAAATAGCGTACTTTGCACGACCAGCCCCTGCACTGTACCAATGAACAGGATGGCGGCGGCTTCCTCGTCGAGATGTTCCGGCAACTCTCCCTGCGCCTTGGCCAGTTTCAACAGCACGCACAAACGTTCCCGGTACACGCCGATCATGCTGCGCACGTGATCGTGGAACGCCGTATCAGCCGGACGCTGCAATTCATGAAACAGGATTCGCGGCACGCCAGGATGAACAGCGACGAAACCGACATGGGCCAGAAACACACGTTCGAGAATCGCCAGAGGCTCCCCGCCCACGGAGAAAGCCTCGCCGACGACCCGGCCAAGTTCCGTCTGGACCCAGTCGAACACCGCCGCCCACATGGCGATCTTGTCGCGGAAATGACGAAACAACGCACCGTGCGTCACCCCGATGCGATCGGCAATGGCCTGCGTGGTGATGGCCTCCGGGCCGTTGTCACGGGCGAGTTCCACAACGGCCGCCACCACTTCACGGCGTCGCTCTTCAGCGGAAAGGCGCACGCGCTTCTGGATGAGCGCGGGGGAAATGGAGATGTTTGAGTTCATGGCTTGTAAAGTAAGTAACTTGTTACTAACATACCTCATGCAACCTCGCAAATCAAGAAAACGCTGATTTGTTCGCCGATGACGAACATTGAACCCATCGTTGGGAAAGGAATGACATGAACGCAAAAGTCTCCCGGTTCGCCCTGATGGGCATCGCCGTCTTCGCCTTGGCATTCGGACTTCTCACCATTTATTCGGGCGGCCAGGTGATCTTTGGCGGCGCGGCGGCGCGCGAGGCGGCGGGCAATTACCTGCCCTTTGTCGTGTGGTTCAACTTCATTGCAGGATTTGCCTACGTTGCGGCGTCCATCGGCGTGCTGACCGCGCAGCGCTGGGCGCCCAGACTCGCGTTGATCATCGCGGCGGCCACGATCGTGGTGTTCCTTGCGTTTGGAGCACTCGCCCTGCTCGGTTTGCCGTTCGAAATGCGCACTGTCGGCGCGATGACCCTGCGTACGGCGGTGTGGGTAGGTATTGCCTGGTTGGCGCGCCGACAGCAAACAATAGCTAGTATCTGAGTGTCGCTTCAGTCTGTGGGTCGAATTGGCACACGGGCAATCGCGGACTGATCAGACGGATTATTGGAACTCGGGCTCTGGATGTCACAGATCATCGGATTGCGCATTCATGGCGAATACCCGCTGAAAAACTCGTTATCGGCGCAGTATCTCTACTGATCAGTTCTCAACCGAAAGGCATCCAGCCGCCCTAAAATCGAATCATTTGGCCATTACATACCCTCAATGATATTAAACAGACGATGGAGTCTAGGCGCCAAACTGGCTTTGTTGGGCGCTCCCTTTTTGCTGCTTGTGCTGTTCTCGACCGCTGCAACACTTTGGGTGTCGTGGCAACTCGACGGTGGGGCCGCCGCCGTCAATGAGGCTGGTCGAATGCGAATGCAGGCTTACCGGATATCCCTGTCTATAGGCGTGGGCCTCCCGGATGCGGTACTGCAGAATCAGATCAGGGAATTCGATCAAAGCCTGTCGCTGCTGCGTACCGGAGATCCTGAGCGGCCTCTCTTTGTCCCGTGGGACGATATGGTGCGCGAGAAATATGATCTTGTTGCACGTGATTGGTCCGATTTCCGTTCTCGCTGGCTTGAGGGCAAGCGGGACGAGCTCGCCGCCTTGAGTTCTGAAACAGGCTCATTCGTTCGAGGCATCGATGAGATGGTGGTGGGAATCGAGTCGCACATGGCTCGGTGGACGGCTTTGCTTTACTTGTTCCAGATGTCCGTTCTGGCCATGGCGATCGTGGGTGCGGCAATCCTGATCTACACAGGTTATGTCTTCGTTCTGGAACCCGTAGGGCTGCTCAAACGAGCCATCGAAAGAATGCAGGAAGGCAATTTCGACGCCAGAGTAGCGCATGAGAGTAGTGACGAATTCGGGACGCTTGCCAGAGGTTTCAATGGCATGGCAGACAACCTGCAGTTCATGTACCGCAACCTGGAACACAAGGTTGCCGAGAAAACAGCAGAACTGGAGGAAAAAAAGGAACGTCTTGAGGGCTTGTATGAAGTTACAGCGCTGGTCGCAAATACGACGGTCCTGGATGAACTGGCGCAGAGCTTCGCCAAGAGCGTAGCCAGAATCGCGCGCGCCGACGGCGTGACGGTTCGCTGGTCCGATCATGGCAACAAACGCTACTTGATGCTGGCGGCCCAAGGCATGCCGCAATCTCTGGTCGATGCCGAGCAATGCATCGACAAAGGCGGGTGTTACTGCGGGAACGTCGCTGCAGAACCAGGCTTGAGGGTTATCCCGATTAGAAGCGATGCGGAGGAATCACATCTGCCTTGCGCCAGAGCCGGGTTCAAGACGGTGATCAACATTCCGGTGCGTTTGCATGAGCGCCTGATGGGCGAAGTTGATCTATTCTTCAATGCCAGGGTCGATCCGGCTCCGGCGCTACGGTCGTTGCTGGAAGCGCTGGCCAGCCATCTGGCGAGCGCCATGGAGAATCTGCGGTTGAATGCGCTGGAAAAGGAAGCTGCAGTTTCGCAGGAGCGCATTTATCTCGCCCGCGAACTCCACGACTCCATCGCCCAGTCGCTGGCCTTCATCAAGATTCAGGTTCAGTTGATGCGCGACGCCGTTCGATCGGGCAAACCAGACGAGATATCGAAGATCCTTGAAGAAATCGACACGGGAGTCCGCGAAAGCTACGGCGACGTGCGCGAGTTGCTGACCCATTTCCGGACCCGGGCCAACACCGAAGACATCGAAGCCGCCCTGGCGACAACGCTGCGCAAGTTCGAACACCAGAGCGGCGTCAAAACCTCGCTGTCCATGGAAGGACGAGGCATTCCGCTGTTCCCGGACTCGCAAATCCAGGTCCTTCATATCGTTCAGGAAGCCTTGTCCAACGTGCGCAAGCACGCGCACGCATCGCACGTCAGCCTGAACGTCCAACAGCAACCGGCATGGCGTTTCGAAGTGCAGGACGACGGCGTCGGTTTCAACAGCGATGAAGAGCGGCCGGACGAAACGCATGTCGGACTACGCATCATGAGGGAAAGGGCGCAAATCATCGGCGCCAACCTCGATATCATTTCCTCGCCGGGCCAAGGCAGTTCGATCATTCTCACGCTTCAACCCAACACCCACCCCATATCGTCGCTTGCCAGTACGGACACTACGAGCACCCGAACATGAATGATCACAGCCCAGCCATGGCAACCACGCCCATTCGAATCCTCGTTGTCGATGACCACACCCTTTTCCGGCGCGGACTGACCGCGCTTCTTGCGCGCGATCCGCAACTGCGGGTTGTCGGTGACGCCGCCGACGCTGGCCAGGCGCAGCACAAGGCGCAGGAGCTTCAACCCGACGTCATCCTGCTCGACAATCACCTGCCCGGCGTGAATGGCGTCGAGGCGCTGCCGGCGCTGCAAGACGCGGCACCGGCAGCGCGTATCCTGATGCTTACCGTCAGCGAGGACGAGAACGACTTGGCGTCCGCCTTGCGCGCCGGCGCGATCGGCTACCTGCTAAAGACGGCGGAAGGCGATGCCTTGACCGCTGCTATCCGGCGTGCCATGGACGGCGACAGCGTGGTCGCACCGGAGATGATGAGCAAGCTCGTCGCGGCCTACCGCGGCGCGGCGTCGGCGAGCCCCGCGCCGGCTCTGGCGACGAGCGAATCGACCGTGCCCGACATCCCCGGCGCGGCAGCGATCGCCAGCCTCTCGCCGCGCGAACTCGACGTCCTGCGCGGCATCGTGCGCGGCGCGAGTAACAAGGAAATCGCGCGCGACCACGGCATCGCCGAGACGACCGTCAAAATCCACGTCCAGCACGTCTTGCGCAAACTCAACGTCAGCTCGCGCGTGCACGCGGCGGTGATTGCTTCGGAGAATGGGTTGCTCTGAGGTGTTGGTGACTTCAGGTAGGGGGTTGATACGCTGGGTTCCGCGCCTGACGCGCGGAACCCAGCGCGTCAGTAATCTCCGGGGGGACGCAGACAGCTGGTCTCCGACACTGGATACCGGCTTTCGCCGGTATGACTGAGTTTTGGCGCGATCGTGTCTCACCCATAGTTCGAAAGAACTATGCCCCACCCGTCACGTCTAGTTCCAATAACCCGCCCCGCTGCGTCTACGGAAGGATGCCGTCAAGCGCTTGTCTTCTCTACATTGTCGCCATGTAACGAAGGGGGATTACATGGCCGTGACAAAAAAGGGACAGGCGCTATCCGTCTTGCTGGTCAGCACGCTGGCGTTTACGGTGTGCTTCATGGTCTGGATGATGTTCGGCGTGATCGGCATTCCGATTAAGAAAGCGCTCAATCTCAACGCCACGGAATTCGGGCTCCTGACGGCGACACCCGTGTTGACAGGTTCGCTGATCCGGGTACCGCTCGGTATCTGGACCGACAAGTACGGCGGCCGCATCGTCATGGCCACCCTGATGGCGCTGACGATTCCGGCCATCTGGCTGATGAGCTACGCCACCGAATACTGGCATTTCCTCGTCATCGGCCTCTTCGTTGGCCTCGCCGGCGGATCGTTCTCGGTCGGCACGCCTTACGTCGCGCGCTGGTTTCCGCGTCGCCAGCAGGGCTTTGCGATGGGCATCTATGGCGCCGGAAACTCCGGCGCGGCGGTCAACAAATTCATCGCGCCGGCGCTCGTGGTCGGCTTCGGATGGACGATGGTGCCCGTCGTGTACGCCGGCGTGATGACGCTGGCCTTGATCGCTTTCTGGCTTTTCAGCCACAGCGATCCGGAGCACCTGACCGCCGGCCACGTCAGATTCACCGATCAGCTCCAGGCGCTGAAAGACCCGCGGGTGCTCAAGTATTGCCAGTTTTACAGCATCGTCTTCGGCGGCTACGTCGCGCTAGCCTTGTGGATGGTGCAGTACTACGTCGGTGAATTCGGACTCGACATCCGCACCGCCGCGCTGCTCGCCGCCTGCTTCTCGTTGCCGGGTGGTGTGCTGCGTGCCGTCGGCGGCTGGATGTCGGACAGATGGGGCGCGCACAGCGTGACCTGGTGGGTGATGTGGGTGAGCTGGATCTGCCTCTTCCTCCTGAGCTATCCGCAGACAGAACTGACCATCGCCACGGCGAACGGTCCGCTGACCCTGCACATCGGCCTCAACGTCTACGCCTTCACGGCCCTGATGTTCGTCCTCGGCATCGCCTTCGCCTTCGGCAAGGCCAGCGTCTTCAAGTACATCAGCGACCACTATCCGAGCAACATCGGCACGATCAGCGGCGTGGTCGGCCTGGCCGGAGGGCTCGGCGGCTTCATCCTGCCGATCATGTTCGGCGCACTGCTCGACATCACCGGCATCCGTTCGAGCGCCTTCATGCTCATGTACGGCGTCGTCTGGGTCTCGCTGATCTGGATGTACTTCACCGAAGTCCGCCGCAGCGACTTCATGGGCAAGGATGCCGCACCGCTCACGTCGCCTAACTGATATCGCCCCTTCGAGAACAAACCATGGAAAAAACAACATCGTCGCGAACCGATATCGCCGATTGGCGTCCGGAAGAGGACGGATTCTGGGAATCGACCGGCAAACGCATCGCCTACCGCAATCTCTGGATCTCGATCCCGGCCCTGCTCTGCGGTTTTGCCGTGTGGGGCATGTGGGGCGTCATCACCGTGCAGATGCTGAATCTCGGCTTCCCGTTCAGCCAGGCCGAACTGTTCACGCTGACCGCCATCGCCGGAATCTCCGGCGCCACGATGCGCATCCCCGCCTCCTTCCTGATCCGTCTGGCCGGCGGCCGCAACACCATTTTCCTGACCACGGCGATGCTGCTCTCGCCGGCGATCGGCACCGGCATTGCGTTGCAACATCCCGAATGGCCCCTGTGGGTGTTCCAGTTGATGGCGCTGTGGTCGGGCGTCGGCGGCGGCAATTTCGCCAGCTCGATGTCCAACATCAGCACCTTCTTCCCAAAGCGCCTGCAGGGCACCGCGCTCGGCCTCAATGCCGGCCTCGGCAACTTCGGCG
>CAZCJW010000016.1:0-25740 GCA_964499185.1 uncultured Propionivibrio sp.
ACCTGCTGCATACCCTCGAACAGGATGCGAACGAAATCGCTCACTACAAGGGTGTTTTTGATAAAGACCTGGCTTATGTGTTGCAGCAGGCTGACCACGCCGGCATTCCGATGCCGATCGCTGAATTGTCGATGAGGCTACGCGAAGTCCTGCCAAATTCGAACTCGGTGAGTGACCTGTTCGCCGCATGGCGCGGCATCTTGAAAGAGGAAAGCCGATCATGACCCGACTTGGTATAGGGACCTACTCCCTGGCGTGGGCCATCGGCGTGCCGCAAAGCCCGCCCCCCGTCCCCATGGATACAATGCGCTTCCTGAATGCTGCGGCATCCTGCGGAGTGAAACTCGTTCAAATTGCCGATAACTTGCCTCTCCATCGCCTCTCCCGCGCCGAGTTTACCGAGGTCAAGAGAGAAGCGGAAAGTTTGGGGATCCAGATTGAAGTCGGCACCCGCGGCATTCAGCCAGACCACCTGCGAACCTATCTCGCCCTGGCTCAGGAAGTGGGGTCGTCGCTCCTACGGGTCGTCGTCGATACGGCCGAACACCATCCGGCCCCCGACGAAGTCGTGGCACTGCTCAAGCCGTCGATGCCGCTCTTTGAACAGGCGAACGTCTGCTTAGCCATCGAGAACCACGACCGCTTCAAGGCGCAAACGCTGGTCGAGATCATGCGTCAGTTGGACAGTCCGGCCGCGGGAATCTGCCTGGATACGGTCAACTCCTTTGGCGCATTGGAAGGGCCCGACGTTGTCATCGCTACGCTTGGGCCCTATGTTGTCAACCTGCACGTCAAAGATTTTGAGATCCGGCGCGTGAGCCACAATATGGGCTTCATTCTGGAAGGTACCCCTGCGGGCAAGGGGATGTTGAACATCCCCAAGGTACTCGACACCCTGAACTCGCAGGGCAGAGATTTCAACGCCATCCTCGAATTGTGGCCGCCGCCCGAAGCGACTATCGAAGCGACCATCGCCACAGAAGCAGCCTGGGTCGCGGAAAGCATCGACTATTTGCGCACCATCATCAAAGAGTAAACACCGGTTTTCAAAGCCTGGAGCGGGGTTCTGTGGGATCAACCACTGAGAGATAAGCGCAATGCTCGAAGCACTCAAGCAACAGGTTCTGCACGCTAGCCTTGAATTGCCGGGACTTGGCCTCGTCGACTTTACCTGGGGCATCGTCAGTGGCAAGGACGCCGCGAGCGGCGCCATCGTCATCAAACCGAGCGGCGTTCCCTACGAGGTCATGCAGGTGGACGATATAGTCGTCGTCGATGCCGAAGGCCGGCTGATCGAAGGCAAGCTGAACCCCTCCTCCGACCTGCCAACGCACGTCGAGCTCTACCGTCATTTTCCGGCCGTCGGCGGAATCGTCCACACACTCGAGCTTGGCGACGATCTGGGCGCAGGGCTGCCGCGGCATACCCGCATTCGGCACGACGCACGCCGACTATTTTGACGGCGAGATCCCGTGTACGCGCCGGCTCAGCGAAGAACGGATCGCCGGGTGGTATGAAGCGGAAACCGGACTGGCTATTGTCGAACGTTTCAGTGAAGGAAAGCTGGACCCCGCCCGAATGTCGGCGGTCCTCGTCGCCAGCCACGGTCCCTTCGCCTGGGGCGCGGATCCCGCCGCGGCGGTCCACAACGCCGCCGTCCTCGAACTCGTCGTGCGCATGGCGCTGCTCAGCCTGCAACTGGAAGATAATCTGCCGCCCATGCCGCAAGCGCTGCTCGACAAGCACTTTAACTGCAAGCACGGGCCCGGTGCCTATTACGGGCAAGAAAAACCTCGTCGATAGCGCGGCCAGTGAGCCGCGGGCCGGGTCGAGGTAGTGTAGTCGCCAACTTGCTCGCCGAAAACCGGCCATTGAGCTGGGGCGTGTGACGCCTCAACTATTGAAATTGGATAGCTATCTCGACCGTCGGCTCATGGCCGCGAGAGGACATCAGGTACCTTGATAGGTTTAGGCGTCCTGGATTCGCTTTCCGGTTGCCGAGTCGAAATAATGCAGGCGATCGGGACGCGGCGTTACGTAAATCGTGCTGCCAAGTTGTGGTTTGGAGAGGGACTCGTCGCAGCGGATGATGACCAGTTCGTCTCCTTCACCATGCTGCCAGCGGCCGTATATCAGGCGTTCGGCGCCCAGCATTTCCAGGGCGTCCACTGTCAGCGCCCAACCTTCGCCGACGATGTCGAGATGCTCGGGGCGGATGCCGACGGTGACGCCGGGCTTCGCTCCGGGGGCGTGCTTGATGAGATTCATCGGCGGCGAGCCGATGAAGGTGGCGACGAAGGTTGAGGCCGGCCGGGCATACACTTCCTCTGGCGTGCCAAACTGCTCCATGACGCCGGCGTTCATCACGATCATGCGCTGGGCCAGGGTCATGGCTTCGACCTGGTCGTGGGTAACGAACAGCGAGGTGATGCCAAGGTCGCGATGCAATTTCTGGATTTCCAGGCGCGTGTGCGCGCGCAGCTTGGCGTCGAGGTTGGAGAGCGGCTCGTCGAAAAGGAATACCTGTGGCTGGCGTACGATGGCGCGCCCCATGGCCACGCGCTGCCGTTGGCCACCCGAAAGCTCGCGCGGTTTGCGGGCGAGGTACGGCCCGAGTTCGAGAATCTTTGCAGCCTTGTCCACGCGCACCTTGATTTCGTCGATCGGCACCTTGGCAATCTTCAAGCCATACGCCATGTTGTCGAACACGCTCATGTGCGGATAGAGCGCGTAGTTCTGGAAGACCATCGCGATATCGCGTTCGGAAGGTTCGAGGTCATTGACGATACGGGTGCCGATCAGAATGTCGCCGCCGGTGATTTCTTCCAGCCCTGCGACCATGCGCAGCAGTGTTGATTTCCCGCAACCGGACGGGCCGACGATCACGACGAATTCGCCATCGTGAATCTCTGCATTGACGCCGTGAATTACCTGATTGGCAGTTTTGCCGCTGCCATACGATTTGAAGACCTTGTTGAGGGTTATTGAGGCCATATTGTCCGTTGTGTTCAGAATGCTTGAGGCGCCGGAGTCCGGCGGGCTCCGGGTGGAAATCTATTAATCTATTTTTCGGTATCGACCAGTCCCTTGACGAACCATTTCTGCATCAGGATGACGACAAGGGCCGGTGGAAGCATCGCCAAAATGGCTGTCGCCATGACCACGTTCCACTCGGTATAGGCCTCACCACCCAGCAGGCGCTTGATGCCCATGACCACGGGGTACATGTCTTCCTGGGTGGTCATCAGCAGCGGCCAGAGATACTGGTTCCAGCCATAGATGAACTGAATGACGAAGAGCGCCGCAATGCTCGTGGCCGAGAGCGGGATCAGTACGTCGCGGAAGAACCGCATGGGGCCGGCGCCGTCGATCCGCGCTGCTTCGACGAGTTCATCCGGCACCGTGAGAAAGAACTGGCGGAACAGGAAGGTTGCGGTGGCCGAAGCGATCAGCGGAATGGTCAGCCCGGCATAGGTATTGAGCATGCCGAGCGAGGCGACCACCTCGTAGGTGGGACCGATGCGGACTTCGACCGGAAGCATCAGGGTGATGAAAATGATCCAGAACACCGTATTGCGGAACGGAAAGCGAAAATAAACGATGGCAAAGGCCGACAGCAGGGAGATGGTCGTCTTGCCGATCGGGATGACCAGCGCGGTTACCAGGCTGACCCACATCATGCGGGCTGCGCCGGAAAGGTTGGAGCCAGCACTCGTTTCGCCACCGAAGAGGGCGGTGCGGTAGGTTTCGATCAGGTTGGTGCCGGGGATCAGGGACATCGGGATCGACTGCGTGATCTGTTCGGCGGTCTGGGTTGAAGCCACGAATGTCAGGTACAGGGGGAAAGCGATGATGATGATCCCAATCACGAGGATCAGGTGCGAAACAAACGTCAGGACGGGGCGGCGTTCAACCATGTCAGTATTGGACTTTCTTTTCGACGAAGCGGAACTGGATGACAGTCAGGGTGACCACAATGGCCATCAGAATGACCGATTGCGCCGCAGAACCCCCCATGTCCATGGCCTTGAAGCCATCGTAATAGACCTTGTACACCAGGATGGAAGTGTCCTTTCCCGGTCCGCCCTTGGTGGTTGCGTCGATAATCCCGAAGGTATCGAAAAAAGAGTAGACGACGTTGATGACCAGCAGGAAGAAGGTGGTCGGCGAGAGCAGCGGGAACACGATCGTCCAGAACCGCCGCCACGGCGAAGCGCCGTCGATGGCTGCGGCCTCGATAAGTGATTTCGGGATCGACTGCAAGCCCGCAAGGAAGAACAGGAAATTATAGGAAATCTGCTTCCACACCGCGGCGACGATGATCAGCGTCATGGCGTGGTTGGAATTGAGCAGGTGATTCCAGTTGATCCCGATGGCCTGAAGCCAGAAGGCGATGACTCCCATCGGTGACGCAAACATGAATACCCAGAGTACACCGGCAACGACGGGTGCCACGGCATAGGGCCAGATCAACAAGGTCTTGTAGAAGCGCTCGCCGCGCACGACACGATTGGCCATGACCGCCAGCAGCAGGGAAACCGAGAGACCACAGACCGCGACCAGGATTGAGAAGATGGCAGTCGTCCTGAACGAGGCCAGATAGTCCGGATCGCTGAACAATTGCCGGAAGTTGTCCAGCCCGACGAATTCAAGACTACCGCCGAAGGGGGCGTCCATCATTACGCTTTGCAACAGCGCTTGTGCCGCTGGCCAGTAGAAGAAGATGAGGGTGATCGCCAGCTGGGGAGCCACGAGCACCCACGGCAACCAACGGGATTTGAAACGGACGCGCTTTTCCATGGACGCTCAAAGGCCCGGCCTTTCGGCCGGGCTGGGGCAAGGTTATTTGTTGGCTTTCAGGAAACGGTCAAGCTGCTCGTTGCCACGCTTGACTGCGGTGTCGAGGGCTTCCTTGGGAGCTTTTTTCCCGGCCCAGACCTGTTCCAGTTCCTCGTCGATGATAGTACGGATCTGGACGAAATTACCCAGGCGAATGCCTCGGGACTTGTCGGTCGTCTTCCGGATCATCTGGGTTACCGAAACGTCGGTGCCCGGGTTCTGCTTGTAAAAACCGCCTTTCTCGGTCAATTCATACGAGGCGATGGTGACCGGGAGATAACCCGTGCGCTGATGGCTCTTGGCCGCTTCCTCCGGACGGGAAAGGAAGGCGAAGAACTGGCCGATCCCCTTGTAATCTGCCGCCTTCTTGCCGGACATGACCCACAGGCTGGCGCCGCCAATCACGGTATTCTGCGGAGCGCCTTCCACGTCGGGATAGTAGGGCAGCGTCGAGATGCCAGAGGCGAACTTGGCGTTGCGCTTGACGTTGCCGTAGAGGGCCGAGCTGCCCGTGGTCATGGCGCATTCGCCGGAAACAAACGTGGCGTCGGCGGCGTTGGCCCGGCCCTTGTAGACGAACAGGCCCTGTTTGGCCATGTTGGAGAGATTCTCGATGTGACGGACATGGAGCGGGGTATTGAAGGTCAGCCGGGCATCGAGCCCGCGCATGCCGTTGCCCTTGGTGGCGAACTCGACGTTATGCCAGGCCGAGAAGCTTTCCAGCTGGGTCCAGCTGATCCAGCTGGTGGTGAACGGGCAGGCGTGGCCGCTGGCTTTCAGTTTCGCCGCCGCCTGGGTGACTTCGGTCCAGGTTTTCGGTGGGGCT
Organism: uncultured Propionivibrio sp.; assembly: GCA_964499185.1. Taxonomy (GTDB): domain Bacteria; phylum Pseudomonadota; class Gammaproteobacteria; order Burkholderiales; family Rhodocyclaceae; genus Propionivibrio. The sequence continues at coordinate 5,666 of CAZCJW010000016.1, forward strand.
TCCGGGTCAAGGCCGGCGGCCTTGAAGGCGTCCTTGTTGTAGTGGAAGACGGTGGTCGAGCTGTTGAACGGGAAGCTCAGCATCTGCCCGTTCGGTGCCGTGTAGTAACCGGCCACGGCAGGAACGTAGGCCGCCGGGTCAAACTTGACGCCAGCATCGGCCATGACCTTGCCGACCGGGACGATGGCCCCCTTACTGGCCATCATCGTGGCCGTGCCGACTTCGAACACTTGCAGGATGTGGGGCGCGTTGCCGGCGCGGAAGGCGGCAATCGCTGCTGTCATCGATTCGTCGTAGGTTCCCTTGAAGGTTGGGACGATCTTGTACTCCGACTGGCTGGCGTTGAAATCCTTGGCGAGATCGTTGACCCATTCCCCGAGCGCGCCGCCCATCGAATGCCACCATTGAATTTCTACCTGCGCGTAGGCACCCATTGAAAAGAATCCGGAAAGTACTGCAGCAGCGATTTTGTGTCTCATGATGTCTCCAAAATTGAATTGCAAACAATTGCCACCAATTGCGACAACCAAAAGGCATTTCATCAGACATGCCTAAGCGATTCCGCGAGCAGACGGAATAACTCGCCGAAAATAACTCTGTAACGCTACACGATTGTTACGGAATCTGCTTTCAAGAACGAACCCGACAACTGTCCGTAAAGCTAGGCATTCGTCCGGGAAAAGTCAATGCGCTTGACCGGGAAAATGCTCGAAGACGAAGTTGCGGCGAAAACTGTTCTCGTCTTCCGCTATTTCCGCTTCGACCCATCGCGTCTGGCAGGCTGCTAGACTGGGCAAACTGGCTATCTCGAATCTATTGGTTATCGAACCTGAAAAACAGAAAGTACTTCAAATCATGAGCAATCGATCTTTACCTCCCTGGCCATATCCCCGCGCGATCGCCCACCGCGGTGCCGGCAAACTGGCGCCCGAAAACACGCTGGCGGCAATCCGGCTTGGCGCGTCGTTTGGCTATTCTGCATTCGAGTTCGACGTCAAGCTGTCGGCCGATGGCAAAACCTTCCTGTTGCACGATGCCACGCTGGATCGAACCACCAGTGGTTGCGGCCGCGCCGATGCGCTGACTCTCGGCGAATTGGCCCAACTCGACGCCGGAGGCTGGCACAGTCCGGCCTTTGCCGGCGAACCGTTGCCTTCGCTGGCGTCGATTGTACGTTTCCTGAAAGCCAACGGTTATTCTGCCAACGTCGAGATCAAACCGACGCCGGGCCGCGAATGGGAGACCGGAGCGGCGGTGGCGATCGACGTGAAGCACCTGTGGCAAGGTCAGGAACCCTTGCCGCTGCTCTCCTCGTTCAGCGAAACGGCACTGGAGGCCGCTCGCCGGGTTGCGCCCGAGTTGCCACGCGCCCTGCTCGTCGACGTATTGCCCGCGGACTGGCTGGACCGTCTGCAACGACTTGACTGCGTGGCACTCGACAGCAACCACCGGGAACTCACCGGGGATGTCATCGCCACGGCGCATGCTGCCGGTTATCGCGTACTGTGCTACACGGTCAACGATCCCGATCGTGCGCAGACCCTTTTCGACTGGGGTATCGACAGCATCATCACCGATGCGGTGGACCGCATTTCTTCCGGCCGCTAGCCCGTCTCAGTCGGGCATCGGAAATGCAGCTGCCTGGCTGAAGACCCATTCCCTGAATCTCGCCACCGGCGCTGATTCGAGCTTCTCCTTGCGGCAGACGAAGAAGTAGGAATGTGGTGATTCGGCGAGTGCCTGGAACGGTCGCACCAGCAGGCCGGCGTGGATGGCGTCGCTGGCGATGGTCTGACGCGCCATGCCGAGGCCCTGGCCGGCGATGGCGGACTGCAGCATCAGCGCCGAATCGCTGAACATGAGGCCGCGCTCCGGTTCTTCGGCAACGATCCCGGCAGCAGGGAACCACCAGGACCACGGCTCGTTGTCGGAGTGCAGCAGCGGCAGATTGTCGATCGACGCCGGGTCGGCGAGGCCGTGGCTGCGTGCGAACTCCGGCGAGCAGACGGGAAACAGCCAGTCGCGCAGCAGCAATTCGGTGTGCAGGCCCGGGTAATGGCCGGAGCCGAAGCGGATGGCGATGTCGATCTCGCCGCCCTTGATGTCGGCTACGCGTGGCGACGACTCCACCTCGACATCGACCTCCGGGCAGGATGAGATGAAATCGCCGAGCCGGGGCAGCAGCCAGCGCGCGGCGAATGACGGGATGGTGCTGATGCGCAGGCGCGTCCGGCGGCGCGCGGCGAGTTCGCGCGTGGCCACTTCGATTTCGTTGAATGCTGCCTCGACGCGTGATGCGAAGGCGAAGGCCTCGCTGGCCAGCGCGAGCCCCCGGCCGCGTTTCTCGAACAGCGTGACGCCCAGTTCCTCCTGCAGGGCGCGGATCTGGTGGCTGACTGCACTGTGCGTCAGGTGCAGCGCTTCGGCCGCGCGCGAAACGCCGCCGTAGCGCGCAACGGCGATGAAAGTGCGCAGGGCATTGAAAGGAGGCGGCCGCAGAGACATGTGAGAAAAAATAACATAAATATTGAAAATTGCGCGATTGTTGTTTAGGTGACATGTGCGCAGAATCCATCATGCAAGCCGACATTCTGTTATGTCGGTGAAGATGGAGGAGAGATCTCATGTTACATCGATCGACATATTTGCAGCTTGAGCTTGGCGTCAATGAAGCCGTTTTGCTACGGCGCGTGAAGAACGGCGAGTTGCGCTGCCAAAGCGGAAGAGTCTGGATTACCGAGGAGAACGGAGGCAAAGACATCGTCCTTTCCGCCGGCCAGTCGTTTCGGTTGACACGGTCGGGGCGAACTGTCGTTCAATCACTCGGTCCATCTGAGGGGGCACGATGCTGCGTGACATTACCACGTTCGCCGCGCGGGTTGATGACGCTGCTGCGTCGCTGGCTTCCCGAGGCCGGTGCCGGCAGGGCGAACCTCCGCCTGGTATCGCGTGGATAGGCCGGGTTTCCGGCAATAAAAGTGAAAGGATGTTCGATCATGAAGCATCTCCTGCTGGGCCTTTTCGATTCCCCCTATGTGCGCCGCGTGGCCATTGCCATGGCGTACTACGGCATCCCGTTCGACCACGAGTCCCTTTCTGTCTTTCGGCACGTGGATCAAATGCGCAAGTCCAATCCGCTCTTGCGTGTGCCGATGCTGACGACGCCCGACGGAATGAGGCTGCACGAGAGTGCCTTCATTCTCGATTATCTCGATGAAGTGGGGCGTGAATCGGGGCGGGAGGCCCTGATTCCCACCTCCGGGCCGCTGCGCCGGAAGGTCTGGCAGGTTGTCGCCATGGGGCAGATTGCCGTGGACAAGGCCGTCGCGATCCATTACGAGCACCGTCGGCCGGGGGAGTTGCGCTGGGCGGACTGGGAAGAAAGGCTCCGAAGTCAATTGGTAACCGCGTTGCATCAGCTGGAGGATGCCCTTGAGGGGGATTGGCTGGTCGGCGAGCGGCTGACACACGCGGACATCATGGCCGCAGTAACGGTTTCCTTTATCCGGTTCACCGAGCCGGGCGAGTGGCCTTCCGGGCGTTTCCCGAAACTCGAAGCGCTGACCAGTCGTCTCGAACAGACTCCGGCGTTCCTTGCCGTGCCGATTGACAAGGAGTAACGGTCAGTTCCCCCGGCTGCGACGCAACATCGGCAGCAGAGCGTCGTGCTGGTGGGCGGCCAGACCGAGCAGGATCAGGGCCGTGCCGAACCCCAGGCTGGGAGTGATGCGCTCGCCGTTGAATAGATTGCCGAGCAGCAGCGCAAGCACCGGGGTGATCAGGGTGATCAGCGATATCTTGGTGGCTCGCATGTGCTTGATCACGTAGTAATACATGGTGAAGGCGATGGCCGAACCGAAGACGCCGAGATAAATGATGGCGGCACCTGATCGCACCGGAACCGACTCTGGAAGTTCGCTGTTGGTGACCAGCCATAGCAGGCCGAACAACGGGGTGGACACTCCCAGGGATCCTACGGTGGTGGCCAGCGGCGGGCTGTCGTCGCCGATGCGCTTGAGGCTGACCAGGCAAGCGGAGTAACAGAACACGGAAAGAAGCAGTGCTGTGAGTCCGGCGAGGAAGTGTTCGCCGCCCAGGCTACTGCCGTGCAGAAAGATGACACCGAGCCCCGAGACGCCGAGGAGTGTGCCGAAGATTTTCCAGAACGTCAGCGATTTCTCGCCGAGCAGGAAAGTGGCCATGACTCCGGCCATCAGGGGAGCCAGTCCGAACATCACCGAGATGAGGCCGGAATGCACGAAGCGGGCGGCCCAATAGGTTAGCGCCATCGACGTGAACAGGCCGAGCCCGCCGACGAAATAGGTGAGCAGTGCGCGGGAGTGCCTTGGGAAACGGGTACGTCCGGCGAGCAGGATGATGATTGCCGTGGCCAGGCCGATGACCATGCGTGCCAGCACCGCCAGGGAAAAACTGATGCCTTGCGTACTCCATTGAATGGTGAGCGGGGTGGTCGACCAGATGAGGATGATGCCGAGGTAGGCGGCCTGGATTGGCATGTGGCTGAACTCCGGAACTGCCCGGACGGACAAGGGTAAGGCGCTAACTATACAATACGGCCTTTGGCCAGATCACATGACCGGTCGGCCGCTCTTCAAATATTTTCGGAGACCAGGATGACAACGCAGCGCTACACGGTGGATTCGCTCAGAAAACTTGCAGGGGCGCTTTTTGTTGCGGCCGGCATGGATGACGAGAAGGCGCAATCCGTGGCCGAGGTGCTCGTCATGGGCGACATGGTTGGCCAGCGCACGCACGGCATGGCGCTCTGCCCGCAATACGTCGAGCAGATCGAGAAGGGGCTGATGGCGACAAGCGGCGAGCCGGAGGTGGTGCGTGATTCCGGCGCGGTGTTCGTCTGGGACGGAAACTATCTGCCCGGCCCCTGGCTCGCGTCGCGGGCCATCGATCAGGCCGCAGCGCGGGTTGCGCAGCATGGCGTCGTGACTGGAGTGATCCGCCGCAGTCACCACATCGCCTGCCTGACTTCGCTGATCAAGCAGGCGACCGATCGCGGGATGGCCGTCATCCTGGCGTCGTCCGATCCCGCGTTCGGCTTCATCGCACCCTACGGCGGCAAGGAACCCTTGTTCACGCCGAACCCGATCGCCATCGGCTATCCGGGAACGCAGGCGCCGGTATGGATCGACGTCAGCACCTCGATCACCACCGTCGGCATGGCCCGCCAGAAGTCGGCGGCCGACACACCGTTCGCTCATCCCTGGCTGATGGATAGCGAGGGAAATCCGACCAGTGATCCGCACGTTCTAGATCCCGGCGCCAACGGTACGCTGCTGCCGTTGGGTGGGCGCGAATATGGGCACAAGGGGTTCGGCCTGTCGCTGATGGTCGAGATGTTGACCCACGGGCTGGGCGGATTCGGCCGCCTGGACAGCGAGAAGCGGTGGGGCGCCAACGTTTTCCTGCAGTTGCTCGATCCGGATGCCTTCGCCGGGCGCGACGCCTTCCTCCGCCAGATGGATTACCTGACCGGGTGCTGTCACGCCAACGCGCCGATCGATCCGGCGAATCCGGTGCGCATGCCTGGCGAAATGGCGCAGCGGCGCATCAAGGATGCCGAAGTGTCGGGAATCGATGTGCTGCCCAAGGTATTGGCGGCATTGGCCTCAGTGGCCGAGCGTTACGGGGTCGCGCTCCCTGCCTCTCTGGCTGGCCCGGCCACAGCCAGGCAGTGACGGTCTTTCGTTGATAGGCGGCGCTGATCGGCGTCGCTATTTTGCCTTGCCTACCAGGTATTCGACAGCCGCCTTGATTTCGTCGTCGGAAAGGCTGGGATCCCCTCCGCGGGCAGGCATTGCGTTCTTGCCGTTGACGACAGATTTGAGCATTGCCGCATTTCCGGTGGCAATGCGTGCGGCCCAGGCGCCTTTGTCTCCGGTCTTCGGCGCGCCGGCTACCCCGGCTTCATGGCAGGCCTTGCAGATCGCGTTATAAACTGCTTCGGCGCTGCGCGGCTTGCCATCTGAGGTGGCGACTGCTTTCTGCATCTCGACGCGCGCAACCGGCTGGATACGCAACTCGGCTTCATCCGCGCTTTCAGCCGACGGATCGCCTTTGCCAATCATCGATAGTGGCCAGATGACCACGGTGAGAACGATCGCTACCGCAATCGTACCCAGCATGATCGTGCGGGAAGAGTTGGCCGATGGTTTTGCGTTGGCTGCCATGTTTTTTGTTCCTGTGAAACTGAAAATTGACGGGGTTCGATCGCAGATTCGTCATCCTACCGTTTTTCGCGCGCGTTTCAATCCGACTCCGGCAGGTCGAGTCGATGGTACGCGCCGTCGAAGAACACGAGCGGCGAGCTGTCTTCCCCTTGCACGAAACGCTGTACATGACCGATGAAAATGAGATGGTCACCGCCGGGATATTGCGCTTCCTGAGTACATTCGAACCAGGCGCAACAGCTCTCGATCAGTGGTACCCCCCCCAATCCGTCACGCACCGCCACGTCGGCGAAGCGGTCTTCGGCGCGCGAGGCGAAGCGATTGGAGAGTTCCCGCTGGTTCGAGGCGAGCACATTGATCGCGTAATGGCTGGCTTGGCGGAACGCTTCAAGTTTCGGCGAGTTGGTGGACAGGCTCCAGAGGATGAGCGGTGGGTCGAGCGATACCGAATTGAACGAGCTGATTGTCACTCCGATCGGCGAACCGTCGGGGGATAGCGCCGTCACGATGGTTACCCCTGTCGGAAAACGCCCCAGGGTTTCCCGAAAATCCTTGCAACACAAGCCTCTGGTAGTCAGTACGCTGCCGTTGCTGCAGGCTTCGCAGGCAGGTTTTTCGGTTGGGTTGGCAGGGGTGTTGGTGTTGGTCATCGGAGAACCCGGGTGCGTGTGATTGGCATGCTAAGATCAAGGCCGTTTCAAGAAGTTCAGGTGTCTGCCGCGCCGGTACGGCGGCCGGGAAGCCCCCTCTATATTACCGTCATGCGTCGTGCCCGGCTCACATGAATCACTCCATCGACTCCTTTTCCTCTCGCGTGATCCGCTGGCAGCGGTTGCATGGACGTCACGACCTGCCCTGGCAGAAGACGCGCGACGCCTATCGGATCTGGTTGTCCGAGATCATGTTGCAGCAGACCCAGGTGGCGACGGTGATTCCGTACTATCAGCGTTTTCTCGCGCGTTTTCCGGATGTGGCCGCCTTGGCGGCGGCGCCCCTCGAGACGGTGCTCGAGTCGTGGGCGGGACTTGGCTACTATGCCCGGGCACGCCACCTGCACCGGTGCGCACAACGGGTCGTGGCGGATCATGCCGGGCAGTTCCCCGGTGATCCACATTTGCTCGCGGAGTTGCCAGGAATCGGGCGGTCGACGGCGGCGGCGATCTGCGTGTTCGCACACGGGGCCCGGGCAGCCATCCTCGACGGCAATGTGAAGCGCGTGGTGGCCCGCTGCTTCGGCATCGAAGGATTTCCCGGGGCTGGAAAGACCGAAAAGGAAATGTGGACGCTGGTCAAATCCCTGTTGCCCGACAGCGAAGTCGAAGGCTATACGCAAGGGTTGATGGATCTCGGTGCGACCGTGTGCACGCGGAGCAGTCCCTCCTGTGCGGACTGCCCGGTGCGCGACCTCTGCGTTGCCCATCGCGAGGGCCGCCAGGCGGAGTTGCCCAGCGCGCGACCGGCCAGGATCTTGCCCGAGCGCGAGGCCCCAGTCGTTCTGATGACGGATGGCCGCCGTATCCTGCTCGAACGTCGTCCACCCTGCGGTATCTGGGGCGGACTCCTGGCCTTGCCCGAGGTTGCGCCCGAATTGGTCGAAGCCTTTGGCCGTACTCATGCCTGCCGGGTGCTGCGCACACAGGAGTTGCCTGCACTGCGCCACACCTTCAGCCACTTCCATCTGACCCTGCGGCCGCTGCTGTGCCAGGTGAAGAATACGGGCGTTTCGGCCGCCGAGCCGGGGTGGGAGTGGGTGGCGGTGAGGGATATCGAATCGGCGGCGCTGCCCGCGCCGATCAGGCGGCTGCTCCTGCAGTTAACCTGAAAATCAACGTTCGTCCGGGCCGCGCGCTCCGGTCATCGGCACGATCTCGATGCCGTACTTGCGGGCCACCTGGTAATACATTTCGCGTGCCGATATGACCTTGGGGCTGCGCGCGTCCTTGGCCTGGGCTTGTTGCAGGTAGCGCAGACCGCGGCTGGCCATCGCCTCGTTCCACCCCTTGCGCGCTAGCAGGGTGAAGATGGCCTTGCTGGCGTTGACCAGGAATTGCAGGTTGGGCACCCGTTCGGCCGCTTCGATCAGCATCTGCACTGACGCCTCGATATTGCCGCTGCGTGCGGCCAGCACGCCCCGGTTGTTGAGTTCGACGATTTCCCGCCCGACCTTGGCAAGCAGGGTTTGCCCGGCTTCCTCCTTGCCGGTCTTGGCGAAGACGCCCTGGATCTGGGCGATCATGTCGCGGTCTTCGTGGTTCTCGGCGGCCACCTTGCCGAGGATCTCCTGTGCCCTGGCATCCTCGCCCGCGGCCATGCAGGCGTGCGCCAGATCGACGGCGATCTTCTGCGACAGGCCGGATTTGTCCGAGTCGTCCTGCATGGATTCGTGCATCGCCAGTGCCTTTTCCAGGGCTTGCCTGGCCTTGGCCGGCTCGCCCTCCTGGTTGGCGCACAGGCTGTCCATGACCAGTGCGGCGAGTTCGCCTTGCGGATTGCCGCGCCAGTCGCGGCGCAATTCCTGCGTGACCTTGCGCGCTCCCTCGGCATGGCCGCGGTCGAGCATCACACGCGTGAGGTTGGTGTAGTCGTCGATGACCCGTAACGACGATCCGCGGTGCCGCTCGAGGACCTTGTTATACGCCCTTTCGGCGGAGTCGAGATCGTTGTTGCGCACGGCCACGTCACCGACCATGCGTTGACGGGTCGAGTTGTTGGGCGAGATCGCCGCCGCTTTCTGTAGGATCTCCTGAGCCTCCGTCAGCTTGCCGAGTTCCTCGCGCACACTGGCGACAAAATCGTAGGCGGCAAGGTATTCGGGGAAATCCTCGATAAGCGCCGAACCGATGCTTTCCGCCTCGGCCAGATCGTCCAGTCCGCGCAGCGCGACGGCCAGACCCATCCGTGCCCACGGGACGACGGCGTGGTCGAGCACCTGCTGGTAGGCGGCCTTGGCTTCTTCGTAACGGCCCAAAGCATTGAGGATTTCGCCCTTGAAGCGCAGGACGTCGTAAAAAAACTGTTCGTCCTGTCCGATCAGCGCCTCGCATGCGGCCAGCGCATCGGCGAAGGCGCCATTGTCGAGGTGGGTGAACACTCTTTCAAAAAAGCACTTCTTGTACAGCGCCTTCATCAGGCGCCCTTGCAGCTGCTCGGCGGTGAAAGGCTTGATCAGGTAGTCGTCGGGCGCCAGTTCAGCCACCGACACCACGTTCTGATAAGCACGTTCGGCCGTAATGACCATATACACCGTCGATAGCGAGATCAGGTGTTTGTGCCGCAACTCCTCCAGCAGTTGCTGTCCGTCACGGCCGTCGTCGAGGATGTAGTCGGCAAAAATGATGTCGAAATCGTAGGCCTTGACCTGCCGCATGACCTCGGCCGAGGTTCCCGCGTTGTGGATGGAAGTGATGTCCAGCGTCGAAAGGATGATGCGCAATGAATTGCGCGCGCTGCTATGCCGGTCGATGATCAGCACGCGCATGCGCTCGAAATCCTTGCCCAGTTTTTTCAGCAATTCCGAGGTGTTGTTGGAGTCTGGTACGCCCATGGAATAAGCACCTTACGCGACTGTGCCCCGCCAGGCAAGCCTGTTTGCGACGTATCCTTCTTTCGACCCGAAACCTGTTATTTTTCAGCGAATTGGCGTAGAATTCGCAACCCTTCGCGCAACTTTCGGCTCTTCCGGAAATACCCTTACCCTCATGCAGTATCCTGATCCTTTCGACGTGATCGTGGTCGGTGGCGGCCATGCCGGTACCGAGGCGGCGCTGGCCTGTGCGCGCATGGGGGCGAAAACCCTGCTGCTCACGCACAATCTCGACACGCTCGGGGCAATGAGCTGCAATCCTTCGATCGGCGGTATCGGCAAGGGGCATCTGGTCAAGGAAGTCGATGCACTCGACGGAGCCATGGCGGCGGCTACCGACGAGGCGGGCATTCAGTTCCGCATCCTCAATGCCAGCAAGGGGCCGGCGGTACGCGCCACGCGGGCACAGGCCGACCGCGTGCTATACCGGCAGGCCATCCGCACGCGACTGGAAAACCAGCCGAACCTCACGCTGTTTGCCCAGGCTTGCGACGACCTGATCGTCGAGGGCGATCGCGTGGCTGGCGCGGTGACGCAGCACGGCATCCGCTTCGCGGCGCGTGCCGTGGTGCTCACGGCGGGAACGTTTCTCAACGGAAAAATCCATGTGGGACTGTCGCAGTCGACCGGCGGGCGCATGGGCGACATGCCTTCGGTATCGCTGGCCGCCCGTCTGCGTGAACTGCAGTTGCCGGCGGGGCGATTGAAGACAGGAACGCCGCCGCGGCTCGACGGCAAGACCATCGACTTCTCGGTGATGCTGGAGCAGTATTCCGATGACCCGCTACCTGTGTTCTCTTTCCTCGGCAAAGCGACTCAGCATCCGCGCCAATTACCGTGCTGGGTGACCAGCACCAATGAGCGCACCCACGAGATCATTCGTGGCGGCCTTGATCGCTCGCCGATGTACACTGGCGTCATCGAGGGTGTCGGGCCGCGCTACTGCCCGTCGATCGAGGACAAGATCCATCGCTTCGCGTCCAAGAACAGCCACAATATCTTCCTCGAGCCGGAAGGCCTGACGACGCACGAGATCTACCCCAACGGTATTTCGACGAGCCTGCCGTTCGATGTGCAGCTGGCGCTGGTGCGCTCGATGAAAGGGCTGGAGAACTGCCACATCCTCCGCCCCGGCTACGCCATCGAATACGACTACTTCGATCCGACCAGCCTGCATGCCTCGCTGGAGACCAAGTCGATCAAGGGCCTGTTCTTCGCCGGGCAGATCAACGGAACCACCGGTTATGAGGAAGCCGCCGCCCAAGGGCTGCTGGCCGGCGCCAACGCCGCGCTGCAGGTGCAGGGCAGGGAGGCCTGGTCGCCGCGCCGCGACGAGGCTTACCTCGGCGTGCTGGTTGACGACCTCATCACGCGCGGGGTGTCCGAGCCATACCGCATGTTTACCAGCCGCGCCGAATACCGGCTGAGCCTGCGCGAAGACAACGCCGACATGCGCCTGACCGAGATCGGGCGCCAACTCGGTTTGGTGGGCGACGAGCGCTGGGCGGCCTTCTGCGAGAAACGCGAGGCGGTTGCCCGCGAGCAGGAACGTCTGCGCTCGACCTGGGTGCATCCCTCAAAGGTGGATACGGACGCTGTCACGCAGGTGCTGGGCAAGCCGATCGAGCATGAATACACGCTGTTCGAACTGTTGCGTCGCCCGGATGTGAGCTATGCCGGGCTGATGTCGCTGCAGGTGGGTGAGGCTCCGGGAAATGCCGGCGTTTCCGATCCGCTGGTCATCGAGCAGATCGAGATACAGGCCAAGTACCAGGGCTACATCGAACGGCAATCCGAGGAAGTGGCGCGCAACCAGGCCAACGAGGAAACGCGGCTGCCGGAGAGCATTGATTACAACCGCATTGGTGGGCTGTCCAACGAAATCCGGCAGAAACTGATCCGCCACCGTCCGGAGACCGTCGGCCAGGCCTCGCGCATCCAGGGCATGACGCCGGCAGCGGTGTCGATCCTCCTTGTGTATCTCAAGCGGGCCGCGCTGGAAGCGGCGCGCGGCAATTCATGAGTCAGGCGGAGCAACTGGCGCAGGGGCTGGCCGCGATAGGGCTTAACCTGCCGGTGGAGCGTCGGGAACAGCTGCTTGCCTATCTGGCGCTGCTCTACAAGTGGAACCGAACCTACAGCCTGACGGCCCTGCGCGAGCAGGACAAGGCGGTCAGCCATCATCTGCTCGACTCTCTGTCAATCCTGCCCTTCGTGCCGAGCGGTAACCTGCTCGACGTCGGCAGTGGCGGCGGTATGCCCGGGATTCCACTGGCGATTGTGCGCCCGGAGCTGCGCGTGACCCTGCTCGACAGCAATTCGAAGAAGACGGCTTTCCTGCAGCAGACGGCCATCGAACTCGGCTTGCCGAACATTTCCGTTCACGGCGGGCGTGTCGAACAGTATCATCCGACGGTTGGCTTCACCGCGATCACCTCGCGCGCGTTTGCCGAGCTGGCCGATTTTGTCGGCTTGTCGCGCCACCTGCTGGCGCCGGAGGGTGTCTGGCTGGCCATGAAAGGCGTGTGGCCGCAAGAAGAAATCGCTCGCTTGCCCGGAAATGTCCGGGTCGAGGCGGTGCATGCATTGCAGGTGCCAGGCGTCGATGCGGAAAGGCATCTGATCGTGATGCGTCGGGTCACCGCGGAATAATCGGGGAAAGATTCGAGGGAGAATCAAGTTGGCAAGAATACTGGCAGTGACCAACCAGAAAGGCGGGGTCGGCAAGACGACCACGGCCGTTAACCTGTCGGCCTGTCTGGCTGCCCTCGGGCAGCGCGTGCTGATGATCGACCTCGACCCGCAGGGCAATGCCACCACCGGTTGTGGCGTTCTCAAGCGCGAAGCCCTGCCCACGGTTTACCAGATACTGATTGGTCGTTCGGCGCTGCTGGATACGCGGATTCGTACTGAGTTCGGCTTTGACCTTCTCCCGGCCAATCGCGAACTGGCCGGTGCGGAAGTCGAACTAATCGAGATGGATGGCCGCGAATTCCGTTTGCGCGATGCCCTGGCGCCGGTGGTGAACGATTACGATTTCATCCTGATGGACTGCCCGCCAGCGTTGAACATGTTGACGGTCAACGGCCTGGCGGCGGCCCAGGCGGTGATGATTCCGATGCAGTGCGAGTACTACGCGCTGGAGGGGCTGACCGATCTGGTGGCGACGCTCAAGAAAGTGCGCGCCAATCTCAATCCGAAACTCGAAATCGAAGGCTTGTTGCGCACCATGTTCGACCCGCGTTCGACATTGACGCAACAGGTCTCCGGGGAGCTTGTCGGGCACTTCGGCGACAAGGTTTATCGCACGATCATCCCGCGCAATGTCCGCCTGGCCGAGGCGCCTTCCTACGGCAAGCCGGTAATTGCCTTCGACCGCCTGTCGAAGGGCGCGCAGGCCTACGGTGCGCTGGCGCAGGAACTGCTGGACCGGCGCGACGGGATCGTCCGTCCATCTGCCGAACAAGGAGCACAGGAATGAAACTGAAGGGACTGGGTCGCGGACTCGATGCTTTGCTGGCCGGCAATGAATCGACCGGCAAGGAGCAGCAGCGGACACTGTCCGTGGGCAGTTTGCAGCCAGGCAAGTACCAGCCACGGACGCGCATGGACAATGCCTCGCTGGAAGAGCTGGCAGCCTCGATACGGGCGCAGGGGTTGATGCAGCCAATCCTTGTGCGGCCGGTTGCCGGTGACGACCGGTACGAGATAGTGGCCGGGGAACGTCGCTGGCGAGCCGCGCAAATGGCGGGAATGACCGAAGTGCCGACCCTCATCCGGGAAATTCCGGACGAGTCAGCGCTGGCCATGGCGCTGATCGAGAATATCCAGCGCGAAAACCTGAATCCGCTGGAGGAAGCGCAGGGCCTGCAACGCCTGATCGATGAGTTTTCCATGACGCATCAGCAGGCGGCAGACGCTGTCGGGCGCTCGAGGCCGGCGGCATCGAATCTGCTGCGGCTGCTGCAATTGGTGGAGCCCGTCCAGGAACTGCTGATGCAGGGGCAGATCGACATGGGGCATGCGCGTGCGCTGTTGCCGCTTTCCGGCGCTTTGCAGATCCAGCTGGCCCAGCGCGTGGTACAAAAAGGGTTGTCGGTGCGCGAAGCCGAACGGCTGGCGCAGCATGCACTGAAACCGCCGAAAGAAATGGAGCCCAGGAAAGCCGACCGGGATGTTTTGCGCTTGCAGGAAGAGCTGTCTGATACGCTGGGGGCACAGGTCGAAATTCGGACAAACCGCAAAGGAGCGGGGAGAATCGAGATCGGATTTGGCAGCCTGGATCAGCTTGAAGGGATACTGCAACGCTTGCGTTAACGCCTGATATGGTTGGTTTTTCGAGATAGCAGAGGCTTTACGCGCTGTGGTTTTCCGTAGATTTGCGTTTTCGCTGCTCCGTCGTAGAATACGGCCTCCGCGGCGCGACGATCGCCGGAATCCGGGGCGCCGATAATATGTCTACAATGTTTCGGACTGTATTCCTGCAGGTTGCGGTTACAGTAGCGGCGACAGTCGTTGCGGGGCTTGTGGTAGGAACACGGGGGGCTGTGTCTGCGGCAATGGGTGGTGGGGTGTATGTCCTTCCCAACCTGTTTTTTGCCGTGCATCTAGGTCTCGTGAAATTTCGTCCTCGAGCGTCGTTTACGAGTGCTTTTTTTCTGGGCGAATTCGTCAAGCTGGTGATGGCTTTTTCGTTGCTGGCCGCGGTCGTCAGGTTCTACGCCGATTTGCACTGGCCGTCTATGCTGATCGGATTGGTGCTTGCAACGCAGGTATTGTTTTTGCCTTTCGGGAATAAGGGTTGACATGGCATCTGGTAGCGAAGCCGTATCGGGCGCACCCAATCCGGGTGATTACGTTATGCACCACTTGGGGAACCTGACAAATACAGGCCACCCTCAGTCGACGATGATCGACTTTTCACTGATCAACCTCGACACGCTTTTTTTCTCGATTGTTACCGGCGTTATCGGTCTGCTATTCATGTGGCGCATATCGTCCCGCGCCTCCGCCGGTGTTCCCGGTCGTGCCCAGGCTTTCCTTGAGATACTCGTCGAGTTGGTTCTGGTCCAGACGAAAACAGTCATTCATAACGAACACTCCCGGAGGACTGTCGCCCCGTTGGCACTGACCGTGTTCATCTGGGTGTTCCTGATGAATTCCATGGATTTCCTGCCGGTGGATCTGTTGCCCATGATCTGGCAGAAAATCAGTGGCAACGAGCATGCCTACCTGCGCGTGGTGCCTACCGCCGATTTGAACGGTACCCTCGGTCTGTCGGTAGGTGTTTTGTTATGTTGCTTCTGGTACAGCATAAAAATCAAAGGACTCGGTGGCTGGATGCACGAGTTGATTACCGCGCCCTTCGGCAATAATCCGCTGCTGTACTTGCCGAATCTCATGATGCAGCTGGTTGAGTTCATGGCGAAAACGATCTCGCACGGGATGCGGTTGTTTGGAAACATGTATGCCGGGGAACTCATTTTTCTCCTTATCGCATTGATGGGCCTGGCATCTCCGGCGATGTCGGTTACGGGCGGGGTCATGCTGTGGCTCGGCCATGTATTCACCGGCGCTCTCTGGGCTATTTTTCATATTCTCATCGTCGGATTGCAAGCCTTTATCTTCATGATGTTAACGCTGGTTTACATTGGCCAGGCGCATGACAGTCACTAAGTAGTAACGTAGGTTTCTGGTGTTTTTTTCTGTGTTTTTTTAAGGAGTAATCATGGAATTAGTCTATGCAAACGTGGCCATCGCTTGTGCGATCATCATCGGTCTTGGTGCTGTCGGGGCCTGCTTGGGAATCAGCTGGATGGGCGGGAAGTATCTCGAATCCTGTGCCCGTCAGCCCGAGTTGATGAACGATCTGCAGGGCAAGATGTTTATTCTCGCGGGTATGATCGACGCGGCGTTCATCATCGGAACCGGTATCTCGGCCTGGTTCGCCATTTCGACGTTCCTCAAGTAATTCGCTTTCGTGGGGAATCCTGACCAATCAATGGAAAGGGAATCAATGTGTATTTGAACGCGACACTATTCGCCCAGATCGCTGTCTTCATTATTCTTGTGCTTTTCACAATGAAGTTCGTGTGGCCGCCAATTGTCAAGGCACTCGACGAACGGGCTACAAAGATTTCCGAGGGGCTGGCGGCTGCCGAGCGCGGCAGGCAGAGTCTGGATCTGGCCGCCAAGCGCTCTGCGGATACCCTTCGCGAAGGCAAGGACAAAGCAGCCGAAATCATCACGGAAGCCGAGCGACGCGCCGAACGCATTATCGAAGAGGCGAAACGCCAGGGGCAAGTCGAAGCAGGAAAGGTCGTGGCGGCGGCACAGATGGAGATCGAACAGGAAGCGGCGCGACTCCGCGAATCGTTGCGTCAGCATGTTGCTGACCTGGCGGTTGCCGGAGCCGAGAAGATACTCCGCCGTGAGGTCGATACCAAGGCGCACGCTGAAATATTGGCGGCGATCAAACAGGACCTGTAGCCACCATGTCTGAATCAGCCACCGTTGCGCGTCCCTATGCCCAGGCGTTGTTTCGTCTGGCCAAGGAAGGGAATTCCCTGTCAGCCTGGTCCGATCGCCTGCAGCGTCTTGCAGCATTGGTCCGGGATCCCGAGATGGGAAAAGTCATCGACAACCCGCGTTTTTCCACACCACAGGTTGTTGAGCTGTTTGTCTCGCTTTCAGGAGACCCGGACAACCGGGAGTTGAGCGCCTTCCTATCCTTGCTGGCCGAAAACGAGCGTTTCCATTTCCTCGCCGAGATTCAGGCAGGTTTCGAGCAACTCAGAAGTGCCGATGAGGGGGTCCGGGAAGCCTTGGTGACCAGCGCATTTCCGATCGAGGAGTCACAACTCGGCTCCCTGATGCAACAGCTTGAAACACATTTCGGTTGCCGCTTGCAGCCGCAGGTTGTGATCGATGACTCGCTCATTGGCGGAGTGCGTGTGGCAGTGGGTGATCAGATACTCGATGCCTCAGTGCGCGGAAAGCTCGACGCGATGGCCGCGGCGCTTAAGAACTAGGAGAAATAAATGCAGTTGAATCCTTCCGAGATCAGCGAACTGATCAAGAGCAAGATTCAGAGTCTGGATGTTGGCGCTGAAACCCGCACGCAGGGTACGGTCGTATCGCTGACCGACGGTATCTGCCGTGTCCATGGACTGGCCGATGTGATGCAGGGGGAAATGCTCGAATTTCCCGGTGGTTCCTATGGCATGGCGCTCAACCTCGAACGAGACTCCGTTGGTGCCGTCATCCTTGGCGAATACGAGCATATCGGTGAGGGCGACACGGTCAAGACGACCGGGCGCATTCTGGAGGTTCCGGTGGGTCCGGAACTCTTGGGCCGAGTGGTGAATTCTCTAGGTCATCCCATCGACGGGAAAGGCCCGGTCAATACCAAACTGAGCGACAAGATCGAAAAGGTGGCACCGGGGGTCATCTGGCGCAAGTCGGTGTCGCAACCGGTACAGACAGGTCTCAAATCGATTGACTCGATGGTGCCGATCGGGAGAGGCCAGCGCGAACTGATCATTGGCGATCGCCAGACCGGCAAGACTGCCGTCGCGGTCGACACAATCATCAACCAGAAGGGCAAAGACCTCATCTGTATTTACGTTGCGGTCGGTCAGAAAGCCTCGACAGTGGCCAACGTCGTGCGCAAGCTGGAAGAGCATGGCGCGATGGACTACACCATCGTTGTTGCGGCGACTGCAGCTGAATCTGCTGCACTGCAGTTCATTGCTCCGTATGCGGGCTGCACGATGGGCGAGTATTTCCGTGACCGCGGCCAGGATGCCCTGATCATCTACGACGATCTGACCAAACAGGCCTGGGCGTATCGTCAGGTGTCGTTGTTGCTGCGCCGTCCGCCGGGGCGCGAAGCCTACCCGGGCGACGTTTTCTATCTGCACTCGCGCCTGCTTGAGCGTGCGGCGCGTGTAAATGAGGAATATGTCGAGCGTTTCACCAACGGCGAAGTCAAGGGCAAGACCGGTTCGTTGACGGCGTTGCCGGTGATCGAAACGCAAGCGGGTGACGTGTCCGCGTTCGTCCCGACCAACGTCATCTCGATTACCGACGGGCAAATCTTCCTGGATACCGATCTTTTCAACTCCGGCGTGCGCCCGGCCATCGATGCTGGTATCTCGGTGTCGCGGGTGGGCGGCGCGGCGCAGACCAAGATCATCAAGAAGCTGGGCGGCGGCGTGCGTTTGGCTCTCGCACAGTTCCGTGAACTCGCGGCATTCGCCCAGTTTGCCTCCGATCTCGACGAAGCGACCCGCAAGCAACTCGACCGTGGCCGCTTGGTCACCGAACTGATGAAGCAGCCGCAGTACGCGCCGATGACCGTAGCCGAGATGTCGATCACCTTGCTGGCCGTCAACAACGGTTATTTCGACGATGTTGATGTCAAGAAGGCTCTGAGCGTCGAACGGCAGATGCATGGCTTCGTCAAGCAGAAATACGCCAGCCTCGTCGATAAGATCGAGGCGACCAAGGAACTTGATGCCGACGCCGAAAAGGCGCTATCCAAGGCGATCGAGGAGTTCAAGGCCACGCTGGCCTGATCGTCGGGGAGAGAGGATTGCCATGGCAAGCGGCAAGGAGATTCGTAACAAGATCAAAAGCGTCGAAAGTACGCGCAAGATCACCAAGGCGATGGAAATGGTCGCCGCGTCGAAAATGCGCAAGGCGCAGGATCGGATGCGTGCAGCCCGTCCGTACAGTGAGAAGATTCGCCGCGTGGCCGGCAACCTCTCACATGCCTTGACCGAATACAGCCACCCGTTCCTGGAGCCAAGAGAGGAGGTCAAAGCGATCGGATTGATCGCGGTGACATCCGACAAGGGCTTGTGCGGCGGTCTGAATACCAACCTTTTGCGGCTCACGTTGGGTCGGATGAAGGAATGGGATGCGCAAGGCAAGAAGATCAAGGTAACGGCCATCGGCAACAAGGGGCTTGGTTTCATGATGCGTGCCGGTGCAGATGTGGTATCCCATTTGGTTGGCTTGGGAGATACGCCCCGGCTGGAAAAGCTGGTCGGCCCGATCAAGGTGCAGATAGACGCTTACATCAACGGCGAGATCGACATCCTGTATGTCGCTTATACCCGTTTCATCAACACGATGAAACAGGAGCCGGTAATCGAGCAACTTCTGCCTTTGTCCGGAGGTCTCGTGGGCGCCCGGGAACATGTTCACTGGGACTACATCTACGAACCTGACACCAAGTCGGTCATCGACGATCTTCTGCTGCGATATATCGAGGCGATCACGTATCAGTCAGTCGCCGAGAATCTGGCTTCGGAGCAAAGCGCCCGAATGGTGGCCATGAAATCGGCTTCGGACAATGCCAAGAACGTGATCGGTGAGCTGCGCCTGGCCTACAACAAGGCGCGGCAGGCGGCAATCACCAAGGAACTTTCGGAAATCGTCAGCGGCGCTGCGGCTGTCTGACCACGCGAACCAAGTTAATCGATTGAGGATACGACGATGAGTCAAGGAAACATTGTTCAGTGTATCGGCGCCGTGGTGGATATAGAGTTTCCGCGCGATGCCATTCCCAAGGTCTACGATGCGCTGCTGCTGGACAAAGCTGAAGAACACGCCGGCTGCGAAGCCGACCTGATGTTCGAGGTGCAACAACAGTTGGGGGATGGCGTCGTGCGGACGATTGCCATGGGTTCCTCTGACGGATTGCGCCGCGGCATGAAGGTCAACAACACCAATGCACCAATTTCCGTGCCGGTCGGCGACGCGACGATTGGCCGCATCATGAACGTTCTGGGCCGTCCGATTGACGAAGCCGGCCCGATTGCGACGGAAGAGCGCCGGGCGATTCACCAGCCGGCGCCGAAGTTCGATGAACTCTCGCCGTCGGTCGATTTGCTGGAAACCGGTATCAAGGTGATCGACCTGGTCTGTCCTTTCGCCAAGGGCGGCAAGGTCGGACTGTTTGGCGGCGCCGGCGTCGGCAAGACCGTTAACATGATGGAATTGATCAACAACATCGCCAAACAGCACTCCGGTTTGTCGGTGTTCGCTGGTGTGGGAGAGCGGACCCGCGAAGGGAATGACTTTTACCACGAGATGAAGGACTCCAACGTTCTCGACAAGGTCGCGATGGTCTTCGGCCAGATGAACGAACCGCCGGGCAACCGCCTGCGTGTGGCGCTGACCGGTCTGACCATGGCCGAGCGTTTCCGTGATGACGGCCGCGACATCCTGTTCTTCGTCGACAACATCTACCGTTACACACTGGCCGGTACCGAAGT
>CAZCJW010000017.1:0-25343 GCA_964499185.1 uncultured Propionivibrio sp.
GGTGAGGCGATGTTGGAAAGCCAAGAGGGGCATGCGCGAGCATGCCCCTCTTGGCTTTCAGGAGTGTTCTTTCAGCCGAGGATCCTGCGGAGCGCAACCGTCAACGCGCCGCATTGCTCGTTGGTGCCGACAGTGATGCGCAGGTACTGGTCGATGCGCGGAAGTCTGAAATGCCGCACGATGACGCTGCGCTCCCTCAGCTTCGCCGTCAGTTCGCCTGCATCGTGCTGTGGATGGCGGCAAAATATGAAATTGGCTGCCGAAGGCAGAACTTCGAAGCCGAGTGCCTGAAGTTCGGTGATCAGAGTCGAGCGACTGGTCATCACCGCGTGTCGTGTTGTCTCGAGGTACGCCTTGTCTTCGAGGGCCGCCGTGGCTCCGGCAATGGCGAGGCGGTCAAGTGGGTAGGAGTTAAAGCTGTTCTTGATGCGTTCGAGTGCCTCGATGAGCGCAGGGTCACCCACTGCATAGCCGACGCGCAGGCCGGCGAGCGAATGCGATTTGGACAGCGTGCGGACGACCAGCAGGTTGCGATAGCGATTGATCAGGCCGACGGCTGTGCCTCCGCCAAAGTCGATGTAGGCCTCGTCGATGACCACCACGGATTGTGGGTGGGACGCAACGAGCCGTTCGATATCGGCGAGCGGCAGCAGATGCCCGGTCGGCGCGTTGGGATTGGCGATAATGATGCCGCCGTTTTCCCGTGCGTAATCGCCGACACGTATCGCAAAGTTGTCGTCGAGCGGGATGGCGTTGCTGTCGATCCCGTGCAGTCCGCAATAAACAGGATAGAAACTGTAGGTGATGTCCGGCAGCAGGATTGGCTTGTCGTGCTTGAGTAGTGCCATGAAGGCGTGCGCCAGGACTTCGTCGGAGCCGTTTCCGACAAAGACCTGTGCTGTTGTCAGCGAGAAATCGGCAAAATGGTCGGCGATAGCCTGCTTCAAGCGATCGGCATTCGGGTCCGGGTACAGACGCAGGGATGCGCCGTCAGCGCCGATCTCGGCCTGCATTGCGGCAACGGCACGTGGCGAAGGAGGGTAAGGGTTTTCGTTGGTGTTCAGCTTGACCAGGTTGGCAAGTTTCGGCTGTTCTCCCGGGGTGTAGGGAGTCAGGCTGTGAACGAGAGGGCTCCAGTAGTGGCTCATGGCGGCATGAAGGTCAGGTGCAGAACAAGCGGCAAATGGTATCATGCGGCACTGACGATTGATCCTGGCCGCGCGATCGGCGGCCTGAAACCACGATAATCGAGTAACTACACGACATCATGCGGCAGGCAGAGATAACCCGAAATACCCTGGAAACGCGGGTCACCGTGCGCTTGAATCTCGATGGTAGCGGTCAGAGCCGTTTTGCCACCGGGGTGCCTTTCCTCGATCACATGCTCGAGCAGGTGGCCCGGCACGGAATGATAGACCTTGACGTCGAGGCGCAGGGCGATTTGCACATTGACGCGCATCACACGGTCGAGGATATCGGCATCACGCTCGGGCAGGCGCTGGCACAGGCGTTGGGTGGAAAGCAGGGGATTCGCCGCTATGGGCATGCCTATGTGCCGCTCGACGAGGCACTCTCCAGGGTCGTCATCGATCTCTCAGGACGGCCCGGGTTGTCCTTCAACGTCGATTTCAAGCGGGCCATGATCGGCGCCTTCGATGTCGATCTGGTCGGCGAGTTTTTCCAGGGCTTGGTCAACCACGCCTTGATGACCTTGCACATCGACAACCTGCGCGGCGAAAATGCGCATCATCAGGCTGAAACGGTGTTCAAGGCCTTTGGGCGGGCGTTGCGCATGGCGGTGGAGACCGATCCGCGTGCGGCCGGGAGCATTCCCTCGACCAAAGGTTCGCTCTGATGGGGAACCCATCCGGAGCGATTGCCGTCATCGACTACGGCATGGGGAACTTGCGTTCGGTGTGGCAGGCGCTGGTGCATGTCGCGCAGGATCGGGATGTCGTGGTGACCGCTGATCCGGTGGTTGTGGCAGCCGCCGAGCGAGTAGTGTTCCCCGGACAGGGCGCCATGCCGGACTGCATGCGGGAACTGGATGCACGCGGATTGCGGCAGGCCGTGCTTGATGCGGCGAAAAACAAGCCGTTTCTCGGCATCTGCATTGGCTTGCAGATGCTCTTCGAACACAGCGAAGAAGGTGACGTGCCGGGGCTGGGCGTGTTTTCCGGGCGGGTGCGCCGCTTTCCCGCGGATAGGATGGAGGCGCCTACGGGTGGCAGGCTGAAAGTGCCGCACATGGGCTGGAACGAAGTCCATCAGAGCCGGACGCACGCGCTGTGGTCGGGGATCGAGAGCGGATCGCGCTTCTATTTCGTGCATAGCTATTTCGTCGATCCATTGGGCAGCGGTTGCATCGCCGGCACTACCGACTACGGCATCCCCTTTACCAGTGCGGTGGCGCGGGATAATATCTTTGCCATTCAATGTCATCCGGAGAAGAGTGCCCAGGCGGGCCTTGCCCTGCTTTCCAACTTCGTCAGATGGACGCCCTGAGGCACAACGACTCTTCCCGATTCATACTCCTTTTTTCTCAACCACCCTTCGTTTTCCAAAATGCTGATCATTCCCGCGATTGACCTGAAGGACGGGCAGTGCGTCCGTCTCAAGCAGGGACTCATGGATGAGGCCACTGTTTTTTCCAATTCTCCGGGCGAACAGGCGGCACACTGGTTGGAGCAGGGGGCACGCCGCCTGCACGTCGTTGACCTGAACGGAGCTTTTGCCGGAAAGCCCAAGAACGAAAAGGCGATCAAGGAGATCGTTGATACCGTCGGCGATGAAATTCCCGTGCAACTGGGCGGGGGCATCCGTGATCTCGATACCATTGAGCGATGCCTCGACAACGGCGTCAGCTACGTCATCATCGGTACCGCGGCGGTGAAGAACCCCGGTTTCCTTCACGATGCCTGCAGCGCTTTCCCCGGCCAGATCATCGTCGGGCTGGACGCCAAGGACGGCAAGGTGGCAGTCGATGGGTGGTCGAAACTGACCAAGCATGATGTGATCGATCTCGCCAAGAAGTGCGAGGATTACGGCGTCGAGGCCATCATCTATACAGACATCGGGCGTGACGGCATGCTATCCGGCATCAACATCGAAGCGACGGTCAAGTTGGCTCAGTCCTTACGGATTCCGGTGATCGCCAGCGGTGGCCTGTCGAACATGGAAGATATCCGCAAGCTTTGCGCGGTGGAAAGCGAAGGAATCGCCGGAACGATCGCCGGGCGTGCCATTTACGACGGGTCTCTCGATTTTGCCGAGGCGCAAGCCGAAGCTGATCGGGCTTCAGATGCCTGACGGCGTTTTCTTGTCTCCTACTGATACGGGAAACCAGCCTTGGGTTTAGCCAAACGCATCATCCCCTGCCTTGACGTTACCGCCGGGCGTGTCGTCAAGGGCACCAATTTCGTCGACCTGCGGGATGCCGGTGACCCGGTCGAGATTGCCCGCCGCTATGACGATCAGGGCGCCGACGAGGTGACTTTCCTGGACATTACCGCGTCATCCGATCAGCGTGACATCATCCTGCATATCGTCGAGGCCTGTGCCTCGCAGGTGTTCATTCCGCTGACCGTCGGCGGCGGCGTGCGTACCGTCGCCGATGTCCGTCGCTTGCTCAATGCGGGCGCCGACAAGGTGAGCATGAATACGGCCGCGGTCAACAACCCTGATCTGGTCGCCGAAGCTTCCGGCAAGGTCGGCAACCAGTGCATCGTGGTGGCCATTGACGCCAAACAGGTGGCTCCCGGGAAGTGGGAAGTATTTACCCATGGCGGGCGTAGCCGCACCGGATTGGATGCGGTCGACTGGGCGCGCCGCGCGCAGCAACTGGGTGCCGGAGAAATATTGCTGACCAGTATGGACAGGGATGGAACGAAGAACGGTTTCGACCTGGCGCTGACGCGCGCCGTGTCCGATGCCGTGGATATACCGGTGATTGCCAGTGGGGGCGTTGGCAACCTCCAGCATCTGGCCGACGGCGTATCGATCGGTGGCGCGGATGCCGTGCTGGCGGCCAGTATCTTCCACTTTGGCGAATACACGGTCCGTCAGGCCAAGGAATACATGCACGAACACGGGATCGAGGTTCGGCTGTGAGTGACCTGGATGACAGCCTGTTCTGGCTGGATGCTTTGAGGTGGGACGAGAACGGGATGATACCGGCTATTGCCCAGGACGCGGTCACGGGCCGGGTGGTGATGTTCGCCTGGATGAATCGCGAATCGCTGCAGGAGACCGTCGCGACCGGCAATGCCGTTTACTGGTCGCGCTCGCGGCGGCGTCTGTGGCGCAAGGGCGAGGAATCCGGGTACTTCCAGAAAGTCAAATCGATTCGTGCCGATTGCGATGGTGACGTCCTCTTGCTGCACATTGAACAGGTGGGTGGAATCGCCTGCCACACCGGGCGGGAAAGCTGTTTCTTCCTGGAATTGCAAGGAAACCGTTGGGTTCCCGTTGATCCTGTCTTGAAAGATCCAAAGGATATTTACGCAAAATGAGTACTGAAGACGTGCTGCTCCGCCTCTCTGAAACCTTGGCGTCGCGGCGGAACGCCGACCCGGAAACCTCCTATACAGCCAAGCTTTTTGCCAAGGGCCCGGATTCGATCCTGAAGAAGATCGGCGAGGAGTCCGCTGAACTGATCATGGCGGCCAAGGACGGCGAGCGTGGAAATATTATTTACGAATCGGCCGACGTGCTCTATCACATTCTGGCCTTGCTCTCTTTTTACGGCATTGGCGCCGAGGAGTTGCTCAACGAACTGCATCGCCGCGAGGGCACCTCGGGCATTGCAGAAAAAAAATCGCGGACTGCCCAGTAGGAGAAAACCATGAACGACTGCCTGTTCTGCCGGATCGTGCGCGGCGAAATTCCGGCTCGGAAAGTGTTTGAGGATGATCTGGTGATTGCTTTCCACGACATCAACCCGGCGCGGCCGATGCACCTGCTGGTGGTGCCCAAACGGCACATCGATTCGCTGCAAACCGTTACTGCCGCTGACGAGCCGATGCTCGGTCGCATGCTTGCCGTGGCCAATCAACTGGCCAACGAAAATGGCAGCCCGGATGGTTTTCGTGTCATCATCAACAGTGGTCGGGTCGGTGGGCAGGAAGTGCATCACCTGCACGCCCATGTGCTCGGAGGGACTGAGCCGGTCGGTCCGATGGTCAAGCGGAACTGAGTAGCCCCAGGAAATGGCCAGGCCGTTTCCGCCCCCCGAGGGGGTCAAAGCAACTCGGGGCGGCCCAGCGTTATCTTGATAGGAGAATTGTCATGGGAAGTTTCAGTATCTGGCACTGGTTAATCGTTTTGTTGATCGTCATGCTCGTTTTCGGCACCAAGAAATTGCGCAACATCGGAGAAGATCTCGGCGGTGCCGTCAAGGGATTCAAGGAAGGCATGCGTGACGGGACCGCGGATAGCAAGACGGCCGATAGTCCGCCCCAACAAGTCACCAACGGGCAGACCATTGAAGGCGAGGTCAAGGACAAGACGAAATCATGACTCGATTCAAGGGTGAAGCATAGACGTCTTTCTCCCCTCGCTCGGTTGCGTTTCCCGCTATGTTCGATATTGGTTTCTCAGAACTGGTCGTCATCGGCATTGTCGCGCTCGTCGTAATCGGGCCGGAACGTCTGCCCAAGGTGGCGCGTACGGCCGGCCTGCTGCTTGGCCGCCTGCAGCGCTATGTCGGCGATGTGAAGGCCGATATCAGCCGGGAAATGCAGTTGGACGAATTGAAAAAGCTGCAATCCGACGTGCAGGAATCGGCGCGTAACTTCGAGCGCAGCATCGCGGGAGAAATCCAGGCGGTTGAACAGGGTGTCGGACAGGCCATCGAGTCCGTGAAGTCTGACGTTCAGGAATCATCCGCCGCGCTCAATGAAACTCGCGAGACGGAAACGCCTGCCGGTCCGGATCACTCGGCCCACCGGTTGTCGGATTCCTCGATTCCGGTAGCCAAAGGATGAGAGAACGATGAGCCTGCCGGAGGAGTCGTTTCTCTCGCATCTGGTGGAGTTGCGCGATCGCCTGATCCGGGCGTTGTTGTCCGTGCTAATCGTGTTCCTGTGTCTGTTCCCCTGGGCCAAGGATCTCTACGCTTTGCTGGCGCAGCCCTTGCTGGCTACCCTGCCGCAGGGCGGGCAGATGATTGCCACCGATGTGGTTGGTGTTTTTCTGGTGCCGATGAAGGTGGCGCTGATGGTGGCTTTCCTCATCGCACTGCCGTATGTCCTTTATCAAATCTGGGCTTTCGTCGCCCCGGGACTCTACACGCATGAAAAGCGGCTGGCGCTACCTTTGGTCGGGTCAAGCGTTGTCCTGTTTTTCACGGGAATGGCCTTCGCCTATTTCCTTGTTTTTCCAACTGTATTTGGCTTTATGGCCCAAGTGGCTCCCGAGGGGGTAGCCTGGATGACCGACATCGAAAAGTACCTGTCGTTTGTCATGACTACCTTCGTGGCTTTCGGCGTGGCTTTCGAAGTCCCGGTGATCGTGGTGGTACTCGTGCTGGTTGGTGTCGTCGATCTGGCAACGCTCAAGGAATGGCGTTCCTACGTCATCGTTGGCGCGTTTGTCGTGGCAGCGATTTTTACGCCGCCGGACGTGGTGTCCCAGTTGATGTTGGCGATTCCGCTATGTCTACTTTATGAACTCGGAATGCTGATGGCGCGCTTCGTTCGCAAGTTGCCAGCCAGAGCCGATCAAGCCCCTTGACGCGTTGACGTTTACTCGCGATCGCGACGAATCGGAGGTCGTTTTCCGACACGGATCGTCGTTTCAACTACGTTTTTTTGCCGTCTGAAGGAAAACGAAACCGTCTCCCCGGGTTTTAGCGCGGCGATGAGATCCAGCATGGCTTGGGGGTCCTTGACCGGTTTTCCCGCTACCGAAATCAGGATGTCGCCCGGCTTGACGCCACCGGCATCGGCTGGGCCGCCACGCTGGACCCCCGCGATGAGCGCCCCGTCCGTACTTTGAAGACCGAAGGACTCGGCGAGTTCCTCGGTAATCTCCTGCGCTTCGATGCCGATCCAGCCGCGCGTGACCGAGCCCGTGCGGATGATCTGCTCCATGACGTTGCTGACCGTCGAAATGGGGATGGCGAATCCGATGCCGAGCGAACCTCCGGAACGTGAGTAGATAGCGGTGCTGATGCCGATCAGGTTTCCCTGGATGTCGACCAGAGCGCCACCGGAGTTACCTGGATTGATGGCCGCGTCAGTCTGGATGAAATTCTCGAAGGTATTGATGCCCAGATGCGAGCGACCGAGTGCCGATATGATGCCCATGGTCACGGTCTGCCCGACGCCGAACGGATTGCCGATGGCGAGTGCGACGTCGCCAACGGCGACATTGTCCATCTGGCCGATGGTGATGGCGGGGAATGTCTCCTCGCGATCCTTGGCGGGTTCCAGTTTCAGAACGGCAAGATCCGTTTCCGGATCGCTTCCCACCGGTTTTGCCTTGAGTGTTTGTCCGTTGTCGAGCGCGATCTCGATCTGGTCGGCGTCTTCGATGACATGATGGTTGGTCAGGATATATCCGTCGGGGCTGACAATGACACCGGAACCCAGGCCGGATTTACGCTGATCCTCCATCTCGGGATCCTCCCCAAAAAAATGTCGGAAGAGCGGGTCGTCGCGCAACGGATTGAGCGGCGGGGTAATTTTTTGCGAAGTGAAAATATGCACCACCGAGGGTACCGCCTTCCTTGAGGCTTCTCGAAATGACCCGATGGCCGGTGGCGGTTCCCTTGCCGACGTTTGTTGCTGTGAGACGGGAGGCGGCTTGTTCAGCCACCCGGGTTTCACGGTGCTGATTACGAAAAACACGGCGAGACTAACCGTGACGGTTTGTGCAAAAATCAGCCAGAGTCTGCGCATGAAAATTATTGATTATCTTTGAAGGATCAGGATGAAACGCGATGAACTTGTTGGTTATCTCGATGAGTTGCTCGAGGCGCAGCGGTTCAGGGATTATTGCCCAAACGGACTGCAAGTGGAAGGCAAGCACGACGTCAGGCGAGTGGTCGCCGGGGTGACCGCCAGCCAGGCGCTGATTGATGTCGCCGTCAGGCGTGGCGCGGATACGTTGCTGGTGCATCACGGCTGGTTCTGGCGTGGCGAGGACGGGCGGGTAACAGGTTTCCGCAAGGCGCGCATGCAATCCATGCTGAAAAACGATATCAATTTGATTGCCTACCACTTGCCCCTCGACGGACACCCCGAGTTTGGCAATAACGCCCAACTGGCCAAGTGTTTCGGCTGGCATGTCGAAGGGCGGTTTGGCGAACAGGATCTTGGGTGTTACGGGCGTCTCGCCGTGCCATGTGTGCTCCCGGATCTCGTTGAGGAGATTTCGACACAACTGCGCCGTCAGCCCTTGGTGATCGGCGACGATCGTCGCCGCGTCGAGCGGATTGCCTGGTGCTCCGGTGGGGCGCAAGGCTATTTCGAGCAGGCCGCCGCGCTGGGCGTAGACGCCTTTCTGTCTGGAGAGATATCCGAGCACAGCGTGCATCTGGCGCGGGAATCCGGGGTGGCGTTCATTGCCGCCGGGCATCATGCGACCGAGCGGTATGGCGTGCAGGCGCTGGCCGGGCACGTTGCAGAACGCTTCGGTGTGGAATGCGAGTTCGTCGATATCGACAATCCGGTATAGTCGCCGGAGTTCAATGGAGGAGGTAAGAAATGACTTTTGCTGTTCCGCCTGCTGTGCAGGTCGTTGTTCCGGTCGTCGATAGCGACGCCGGTTTCCCGGTCCGCCGCGTGTATTGCGTCGGGCAGAACTACGCCCTGCATGTGGCCGAGATGGGCGGCGACAGTCGCGAGCCGCCGTTCTTCTTCAGCAAGCCGGCCGACGCCCTGGTGCCGGGCGGTGGTGATGTAGCCTATCCGCCACGTACCGGCAACCTCCAGCACGAGGTCGAATTGGTCGTGGCGCTGGCCAAAGGGGGGGCTGACATTCCGGCCGAACAGGCGCTTGGGCATGTGTTTGGCTACGCCGTGGGCATCGACCTGACGCGGCGCGATCTGCAGGCGCAGGCAAAGGAGAAGGGGCGTCCGTGGGACATGAGCAAGGGGTTCGACCAGAGCGGTCCGCTCAGTGCGGTGTTGCCAGCGGCTGCCAGTGGGCATCCCAGCAGTGGAAGGATATGGCTGACGGTCAATGGGGCGATCAAGCAGGACGGAGATCTGGGACAGATGACCTGGAACGTGGCCGAAATCATCGCCAACCTATCGACGTATGTCTCTCTCTCGGCAGGGGATCTGATCTTCACGGGAACACCGGCCGGGGTGTCGACCATCGTGCGTGGCGACCGACTCGAGTGCGGGATCGACGGGGTCGGGCAGCTTGCTGTCAGGCTAGTGTGAGCGTCTGGAGCCTCTGGGCCTGATGATGCGAGAAGATGTTGGCTATCGTGCTGTCGGTGCTGAGGTGGTAAATTCCGACCGGAATGCCTGCCTTATTAAGGCTGGGGCGTCGTGTTGCCGGAGTGGCTGTTCTGCCATTGGCAAACTGTCATTTTCCGGTCGGATGGTTGCCTGTCATGGCTGACGAGGCTCAGCGGGCGCCAGCGGCACTGGTGATCGAGGAGAGACCGTTAGTCTTGGTTTCCGTTGCTTTGCGATACGCTTCCAGGGCAAAGTTGCGAGCCTCGGCGATCAGCGAATACAGCTTGACCAAGCCATAGCCGCCAATCATGGCCAGAACGGCGATGACGAGACGGATTTCCAGTTCGTGTTCAAACAGAAAAGTAGTGCTGAGTTCCATGATGCTTCCTTTCAAAAGTGATTGATTTTCGCTTCGTCAAGTGAAAACTGATTTCATCTGACGGTTTGGATCGTAGCAACCGGCAAAAACCGGGTCTGTAGCCTCTTTGCCGGGCTTGTGTAACCACTGCCCGGGTTTTGTAACGACGTGTGATGCCGCCCCCGGTGTTCCGCGCATGACCGATTTGCGTTAGCCTCCGTGTTTCCCCAGCACTGCCCGACGATGTTTTTCCGACAATCCCGCCTGATTCTTGTCCATGCCTGGCCGATGCTTGTCGCCCAGTTGGCTTCGATGGGCATGATGGTGATCGACACGGTGTTGCTGGGCCACTTCGGAACCGAGGATCTCGCGGCTGTTGCCGTCGGCAGTGGTATCTACATCGCGGTTATCCTGGCGCTGGCGGGGATTGTTCAGGCGGTTTCGCCGACCGTGGCCCATCTCAAAGGCGCCGGGCGTGAAAGCGATCTCGCGGGCATCCTGCACCAGGGCTTCTGGCTGGCGCTCTTTCTGTCCATTCCGGGAGTCTTGTGCCTGCTTCATCCGGATCCGCTGTTTGCACTTTCGCGCATCGATCCGGGCGTTGAAACCAAGGCGCGCGCCTATCTCGCCATGCTCGCCTGGGGCATGCCCGCGTCGTTGCTTTATCGTACTTTTTACGCATTTTGTATCGCCGTTGGATTGCCGCGTCCGCTGATGATCATTTCGCTGTGTTGCACGGTGGCGCATGGGTTGCTGGCCGGCGCTCTGGTGACCGGAGCGTGGGGCGGCAAGGCGCTGGGGGCCCTCGGATGCGGCATCTCGAATGCGCTTATTGGCTGGCTGGCACTCGCCGCGGGCGGAACCTACATGCTCGCCAGCCGGTCGCTGAAAAGCTATCGGCTGATGGCTGGCTGGAGGGCGCCATGCCTGGATACTCAAAAGTCTTTGCTCAGGCTGGGTTTGCCAATGGGCCTGTCAAGCTTCGTTGAAATATCGGCGTTTACCCTGATTGCTCTCTTTGTTGCGCAACTGGGCGCGCCGGTCGTGGCAGGGCACCGCGTGGTCGCCAATCTTGCTGGTATTTGCTACATGCTGCCGCTGTCGTTGGCGGTTGCGACGCTGGCGCAAGTCGGCCTGGCGGCGGGAGCACGCGACTGGCCGCGCGCCCGGATTTCTGCCCTGGCGGGAGTCGTCATCGCCTGCGTGGTTTCGACGATTCTCGGGTTGTTCCTCTGGCTGGTCGAAACGCCGTTGGTCCACGCCTACACCAGCGACCCGGCCGTGCGCGAGGTATGCCTGTCGCTGATCGTTTATCTCGCCGCCTATCAGGTCTTCGACGCCGCACAGACGGTGGCTGCGCATGCGTTGCGCGGCTACAAGGTTACCTTTGTGCCGATGCTGGTGCATGTCGGGGCCTTCTGGGGCATTGGCCTGTTCGGCGGTTGGTGGCTGGCCTTTCGCGCCCCCAATCCCATGGGCGTTGCCGGGTTCTGGGTGGCATCGATGCTCAGCCTGATGTTCGCCGCCGTGCTGCTGGGTGGCTTGTTGTGGCATGCGAGTCGGGTCGTGCGCGACTGAACGTTCAACGCCCCAGCCAGTTTTTGCGCAGCGCATTGTCCGCCTCACCGGCGACCAGTTTTGCCGTGTCGGGCGGAGGCGGATCGAGACGAACGGCGAATTCCATCAGTTCGTCACGCCGGAAGGCGTGAACAGCGATTCTGTCGCCGGGGTGCAGGCGGGCCAGGTGTTTGTCGAGCGCCGCCGGCGTGACGCGCAGGCCATCGATGGCGACCAGCACGTCGCCGGCGGAAAGCCCGGCCAACTGCGCTGGGCCGCCGTCATAGACCGTCGCCAGTTTGATCTCGTTGCTTTCCGTAATGGTTTTGATGCCCAGTGACGGGGTTTTCGCCTTTTCCCATTCGAGGCTGATTGCAAACGGCGCGAGCATTTTTTTCAATGGGAGGTCGCGCGTTCCATGGATGGTGTCGGTAAAGAAACGCTTGAGATTCACTCCGGACAGTTCTTCGGCGACATGGCGGATGTCGTCTTCACTCGTCCCCGTGCCGGTTTGACCGAAACGTGCCCACAGTACGCGCATGACGTCGTCCAGCGAGACCTTGTTGTGGCTCTCATGCCGTAGCGTCAGGTCGAGCGCCAGGGCGGCCAGTGCTCCCTTGGCGTAGTAGCTGACAACGGCATTGGGGGTGTTCTCGTCAGGCCGGTAGAACTTGCTCCAGGCATCGAAACTCGATTCGGCGAGCGACTGGCGCAAGCGGCCGGGCGCACGGTGCACGTTACTGATCGCCTTGGCGGTCAGTTCAAGCCAGTCCTTGAGTTCGATGACGCCGCTCCTGAGCAATGCCAGATCGTCGTAATACGAGGTGATGCCTTCGAAGGCCCACAATTGGGTTGTGTAGTTCTCGCGGTCGAGATCGTAGGGGACGAAATCGGCCGGCTTTATGCGTTTGACGTTCCAGGTGTGAAAGTACTCGTGACTGCACAGGCCAAGGAATGTGCGGTAGCTTTCGGGGAGGCCCGTCATTCCCGGATAGGGCAAGTCGTTACGCGAGCAAAGCAGAGCCGTCGAAGCACGGTGTTCGAGGCCGCCATAGCCCTCCCCGACCGCGGTAACAAGGAATACGTAGCGCTGCATCGGCGCCGGTTCGCCGAAGAAACGTATCTGCCATTCGCACATACGCTTGAGGTCTCTGGTCAGCCGCTCCGTGTCGCAACCGTGACGACCGGTGATGGCAATCTCGTGTGGAATGCCGCAGGCGTCGAATGCGGCCAGCGTGAATGTGCCCATTTCCACCGGATGGTCGATCAATTCGTCGTAGTTTGCAGCACGGTAAAGGCCGAAACCGTGACGCTTCGCGCAACCTTTCTCACCGATTGCCGGTTCCAGTGACGTGGCGATATGCCAATTTCTGAGTTCCTTGCCCGGAGGCGCTTGCATTTCAACGAGGCATGGCGAGGATTCCTGTCCGATCACGCGCAGAAAAACGCTGGTTCCGTTGAAGAACGCGTGCGTCTGGTCGAGGTGGGCGCCTCGAACCGACAGATCCCAGGCGTAGATCTCGCAGGTTACGGTCAACGGATGGCCTGCCGTCAGTGGCGGGGCTCGCCACGTGTGCTTGTCCAGCTTTTCCAGCCGAACCGCTTTCCCAGCGGCTTCCGCACGGATGGTGAGGATATGCCGGGCGAAATCGCGGATAAGGTAGCTGCCGGGAATCCAGGCCGGAAGGGCGAACAGTTGTCCAGCCGGGTCAGGAGAAATCACCGTGCAGGAGACCTCGAAAAGATGGGCCGCCGGATTTGCGGGGCGGATGCGGTACTGGATCGGAGGGGTGTGCATGATTGGCTCACGTGCAAAATGCGTAATTTGGTTAGAAGATCGACGCCGCGGTCGAAGACGGCTGTTTATAATCCATTCCGGGATTTGCTGAAAGCCGCAACTCACCACCGCCGCTACTTCCTTCATTTTTCAGGGCAAAAATATGCGCAAGAATCTGCCTGTCACGAATACAGAAACCCTGCTTCCAGAAAACCAGTTCATCTACTCGCGGACCGATCTGAAGGGGCAGATCACCGAAGCCAACGATGCGTTTTGCGACATCAGCGGTTTCACGCGCGACGAAATGCTTGGTCAGCCGCACAACATGGTGCGTCATCCCGACATGCCGATTGCTGCGTTCGAGGATATGTGGCGAGATCTTAAGGCGGGTTTGCCCTGGCGAGGCATCGTCAAGAACCGGCGCAAGGATGGAGGGTTCTACTGGGTCGTGGCCAACGTCTCGCCGGTGCGCGAGAACGGTCAGGTGGTGGGCTATCAGTCGGTACGGAGTCGCCCGGCTCGTGATGAAATCGTTGCTGCCGAAGCGGCTTATCGCAAGATCAACCAGGGCAGCAAGTGTCTCGTGGTCACTCACGGTTACGCGATGTGCAAGCGGCCCGGGTGGTTGTCTGCGTTGACGTCCCTGAGCGGGCAAATGATCGCCATGGGTCTCCTGGCGCTGTTGCTCGGTGTGGTCAATGCCGCGGAAACTGCTCTGGGCAAGGCGCTCATCCCTTGGGGGCGTGACGTGCTGGCCGGCCTGTCCATCATCTACGCTCTTTATTTCCTTGGCGTCTTTGTGCCGAAAGCCACTCGCGATCTGGGCGGTATCCGCGAATGGATGAATGGCGTGCTCTCCTCGGGCAATCTCAAGAAGCGTCTGATCATTACCCGCGCTGACGTGCTGGGGGGCATCGCGCGTCAGATCGATGTTTTCGTGGCGTCGGTGCAGGCCACGGTTCAGGGGATGGCCGACACGGCCGGTCACGTCCAGAAAGCGACGCGTGAGGTGGAAGCAGGCATGCGCGTGGCGCTGCAATCGGCAGAGCACCAGAACGAAGCGACATCGTCCGCCGCGGCCGCAGTCGAGGAGGTTACCGTGTCGATCGGTGAAGTGGCCGAGCACGCCCGGTCGACGCGTAACGTGGCGGCGAATGCCGGCGAGGTTTCGCGTGCCGGCGTGGTGCGTTCCGACGAAGCCTGCCAGACGATCAATTCTCTGGCCGAGACCGTCAAGCGTTCGGCCGAACAGGTTGAGACGCTCGGGCAGCGTTCCGCTGAGATCAGCCAGATTGCGGGGTCGATCAAGGAAATTGCCGACCAGACCAACCTGCTGGCGCTCAACGCCGCTATCGAAGCGGCACGGGCCGGCGAACAGGGGCGCGGCTTCGCCGTGGTTGCCGATGAGGTGCGCAAACTGGCCGAGCGCACGGCCAGGGCGACTGAAGAAATCAGCACGATGATCGGCCTGATCCAGAAGGAAACCGAAAATGCCGTGCATGGCATGCGTGCCGGGGCGGCCCAGGTTGAAGAAGGGGTGACGCTCGTCCATTCCGCGCAGGACGCGCTGCAGCGCATTAACGACGAGATGGGCAATACCCTTCAGCGGGTGAATGAAATATCACACGCTTCCAGCGAACAGCAGGAGGCGATGACGCAGTTGGCGCAAAACGTCGAGCAGGTGGCCATGATGACCGAGCAGAACGTTGCCGTCGTTAACCAGACCGAAAGCATGGTACAGAAGCTCGAAGGGATCGTGGACCGGATGAACAAGGCGGTGAATCAGTTCACCGTCTGAGGAATTTCCGGTAACGGATGGGTGGAACAGAAGGGTCGGCGGCGAGTGGACAATCTGCTCGCCGTCGCTTTTTGTCGTGGCCTGACTGTGGAATACGGCCAGGCGACTGCGTATAGTGACGGCCTTTTGTTGTAGTCAAAACAAGGATGGATGTATGAAACAGAGGATGAAACATGTTGCCGTGTGCTGGGCCGCTTCGTTAGCCTGGTGTTCGATGCTGACGGGAATCGCCGTGGCCGGGGAACTCGATGCTTTTGCGGGCCTGAAAGGCAAGATCGACATTGCTGGCGGCACAGCGCATATTCCGGTGATGAACGACGCGGCCAAGCGCATCATGCAGGCCAATCCGGGGATACGCATTACCGTCGCAGCCGGCGGTTCCGGCGTTGGCGTGCAGAAGGTTGGCGAGGGGCTGGTCGATATCGGCAATACCGGGCGTCCGTTGAGTGACGATGAAATCGCCAGGTACGGCTTGAAGTCCTTTGCGTTTGCGATTGATGGGGTGGCCGCCGTGGTGCATCCGAAAAACCCCGTGGGCAGCCTGACAGCCGTTCAGGTGCAGGAGATATTCGCCGGCAAGATCACCAACTGGAAAACCGTCGGCGGCCATGATGCTGCCATTCACCTATTTACGCGGGACGAGGCCAGCGGGACGCGCGAGGTGTTCTGGGAAAAATTGTTGAAAAAGGGGGTAATCGCTGACAGTGCAAATGTCGTCGCATCCAACGGGGCCATGAAGTCGGCGCTGGCGGGTGATCCCGAGGCGATCGGCTACGTTTCGATCGGACACATCGACGAAACGGTCAAGGCGCCGACGCTCGACGGTGTGGCCCCGACGCAGGACAACGCCCGTTCCGGCAAATACCCGATCGTGCGCAAGCTGTACATGAACACCAAAGGTGACGCGCAGGGACTGACGGGAGCCTTCATCAAGTACATTCTGGGGTCGGATGGAAAACAGATGACCGCGGCCGCCGGGTATCTGCCGTTGTGATACGTAGACGTCGTCATTCCGGGCGTGACCCGGAGTCCAGTGGCGTTTTCCTGGATTCCGGCGTTCGCCAGAATGACGGTGTTTTCAGCCGCTGTCTGCTCTTCTGCGCCACGGCCGTTTCTGCCTCGGCGGTGTTGGCGATCTTCGGTTTTCTGCTGTGGTTTTCCCTGCCGGTGTTTCAGAAAGACGCGCTGGCTTCGCTGATGTCCTGGCACTGGCGGCCGCTGCGCGGCGAATTCGGCATCCTGCCGATGCTCGCCGGGTCGCTCTGCCTGGCCTCATCGGCAATGCTGCTGGCCTATCCGCTGGCGCTGGGAATCTGCTGTTTTGTGCACGGCGCCGGGCCGGCCCGCGCCGCGCGGCCGCTGATGCTTGCCGTCCGCTTCATGACCAGCGTGCCGACCGTGGTGTACGGCCTAGTCTCGGTGTTGCTGCTGGTGCCCTTGATCCGCAACGCCTTTTCCGGCTCGGGGTTCTCCTGGCTGGCGGCCGGATTGGTGTTGGCGGTGCTGGTCGTTCCGACCGTCGCGCTGATCATCGACGGGCAGTTTCGTCAGGTGCAAGCCGGCATCGGGGTGACCGGTGCCGCTTTGGGGTTTTCCCAGATCCAGCAATTGCTGCGCCTGACCCTGCCGTTATCGGCGCGCGGGTTGGGCGCCGCCGCCGCGCTGGGCTTTGGCCGGGCCATCGGCGATACGCTGATTCCCCTGATGCTGGCCGGTAACGCCGCACGGCCTCCACATTCCCTGCTCGATCCTCTGCGCACGTTGACCTCGCACATCGCGCTGGTCGTCGCCACCGACAGCCAGAGTCTCGTTTATGCTTCCCTGTTCGCGTGCGGGGTCGTTCTTTTCCTGGTGTCTGTGCTGATAAATCTGGCGCTGCGCGGACTACGGGGCGGCCATGACTAGCGGCAGCTCCATGGAAAAGGCGGTTCGCATCCTCTCCTGGTGGGCGGCGCTGACCGTTCCCGCCGTGCTCTGCACACTGATGGGCTTCCTCCTCTGGCGCGGGGTGCCGGGTTGGTCGACAAACCTGTTCTTCGGTGATACCGCTCCGCTCGATGCCATGCTAAAAGGAGCACCGGTATTCGACGGCCTCTGGCCGGCGTGCCTGGGGACGCTGGCGCTGGTGGCGCTGGCGGCCGGTATGGCAATTCCGCTCGGCATCGCCAGCGGCGTTTATCTTGCCGAATACGCGAGCGGGCGGTCCCGGCAAATTTTCTCCTTCTGCGTCGATCTGCTCGCCGGTATTCCTTCCATACTCATGGGGTTGTTCGGATTTGCCCTGATCCTGCTGCTGCGCAAGACTGTGGCGCCTGCCGCCAACACCGGCCTGCTGCTTTCCGCGCTTTGCCTGGGCTTGCTGGTACTGCCCTACCTGATCAGTGCCACGCGTCTGTCGATCGAGGCACTGCCGCACGAATTGCGTCTGGCGGGCGCCTGTCTCGGATTGAAGCACGGACAGATCGTCGGGCGCATTCTGTTGCCGGCGGCGATGCACGGGATTTTCAGTGGCGTCATCTTGGCCGTCGGCCGGGCGGCGGAAGATACGGCAGTCATCCTGCTGACCGGCGTCGTGGCTAACGCCGGTGCACCGGCCTCGCTGACCGGCAAGTACGAGGCGCTGCCATTTCATATTTACTACCTGGCCGCCGAACACCAGTCTCCCGCGCAGCTCACGCAAGCGTTCGCCGCGGCGCTGGTTCTTCTGTGCCTGACGGGGCTGATGTTCGCCGCGGCGCGTTTGCTGCACGTTCGCCTCGAGAATCAATGGAAAACGGGAACAACCAAGTGAATTCTTGCGCCATTCGCATCGAGGATCTGACCGTCCGTTTTGGCAACCGGACGGTCCTCAGTCACCTGAATCTCGACGTCTGCCAAGGCGGTCCGACGTTCCTGCTCGGGCGGTCGGGGTCTGGGAAGACCACCTTGCTGCGCGCGATCAACCGGCTCAACGAGTGCTTTCCTGGCTGCGAAACCAGCGGCCGGATCTCTTTGAGAGTCGGCGGAGCATGGGTCGATGCCTATGCGCCGGGAATGCCGGTCGAAACGCTGCGCCGCCAGGCCGGCATGGTTTTCCAATCGCCGAATATCCTGCCGCTGTCGATCGAACGCAACATGCTCTTGCCGCTTAAAACGGCGCTGAATCTGCCGGCCGAGGAGAGCTTCGTCCGCATGGAACAGGCGTTGCGCGAGGTGCATCTCTGGACGGAAGTTCAGGATCGCCTGGCCGCGCAGGCCGCGACCCTCTCCGGCGGGCAGCAACAACGTCTGTGTCTGGCGAGGGCGTTGGCCCTGCGGCCGGAAATCCTCCTGCTTGACGAGCCGACGGCCTCGCTCGATTTCAAGGCGGCTCGGCAGATCGAGGATTTACTCCTCGAACTCAGTACCCGCTACACATTGCTTGTGGTGTCGCACAGCTTGAGCCAGGCGCATCGGCTGGCCGAGCAGGTGTTTGTGCTGCGCGACGGTGCGCGGGCGGAAGGTCTCGCCGAAGATGTCTTCCGCGACAAGGAGGCGTTGCTGGCGGCGATGGATGAGCTGGTGTGACGAATCCTCGTCACTCTTCGGACCTCAATGCCCGAGTACCATCAGCAGCCCGCTGAGGCTGAAGAACGAGAGGATAGTCGTGGAGAGCAGGGTGGCGGCGCAGAAGCCTTCATGTCCGTGGCGCATGCCGAGGATCGGATAGATGCTCATGATCGGCAGCGCAGCCGTGAGCAGCAGCGCCGTGCGCAGATCGGCCGACAGCTCGGGCATCCCGAGCAGGACAGCGAGGCTGAGTGCCAGCCACACCAGTAATGGATGCAACAACAGTTTGCCCAAGGTGATCGGGACGATCTTGCTGCGCATGCCTTTGGCCGACAGGCCATACAGCGTGCCGCCGATGACGAACAGCGAAACCGCACTGCTGGCTTGGGAAAACAGGGCGACGGTGCGCGATACCGCCGCCGGCAGCTTCAGTTCCAGCAAGGACAGGGCGAAAGCCGCGACGATGGCGATGATCAGCGGATTCTTGCGCAGGCGCAGGATTGACTGCCCGATGGCGCGCAATCGGCTGCTCCCCGCTTCTTGCTGATGCTCGGCGAGCGATATCAGCAAGGGCAGCAGCAGGATGTTCTCGACCAGCATGTTCAGGGCCAGAGCGACCCCGGCGACCGACGGCAAGGTCAACAGCATGATCGGGAAGCCGACGAAGCCGCTGTTCGAGCACGTCATGCCCATGGCGATGTAGGGGCGAGCACTGGGTTCCTTGGTGGCAAGCCGGCGCGCCCACAGCAGGGCCAGCCCCACGTTGAGCATCGAGCCGGCCACATATGCGGCGACGTAAGTGCCATTGAGGATCTCGTCGAAGCGGCGCTGGATGAGAGCGTTGAACAGCAAGGCGGGAAGTGCGATATGGATCACGAATCGCCCGAGCACTCGCATTTCTGCCTTGCTGAACAAGCCGAAACGCGCGGCCAGAAAGCCGGTGGCAATTGCCAGGTAAATAGGGGTCGTGATGGACAGGATGTCGAGCATGATTGATCGAGACTGGGCGTTCCGCGGGGAACGGTGATGGCGGAAACGGCACGGTGTGGGATCGATTATAGGTGAGACGCAGCGGCGTCGACGTATTGGGTGTGGGTGCCCGGGCAATTACATGAAAGCCACGTCCATCACAAAACACTAGGCGCAGAGATTGCACATGGGAAAACATCCCATCTCGTTACGTCTCGTTACGATTTCATTCGGTTTGCGCCTTTCTCTGCTTCAACTCTGTACCTTCTGCGTCTCTGTGGTAAGTTCTGACGCATAATGCCGCGCTTCATGCGAGTGCACGATGCCTGGGGCTGGTCTAAAAACGATCTCGGTCCTATGATTCCAAGTCCAATAGAACCGGAATTAACGATGCCGCTTCCCATCACACCAGTTGAGCGTGTGCGCAAACACAGCCGCTCGATTACCTTTGAAGGTTTCAAACGCAGCGATGGCCTGTGGGACATCGAGGGGCGTCTGGTCGACATCAAGGACCAGGATTTCGTCATGCGCAGCGGAACGCGCAAGAGCGGTGACCCGATCCATGACATCAGCGTGCGCGTGACCATCGACACCGAAATGAACGTGCTCGATGTGGTGGCGTGTTCTGATGCCACCCCTTTCCCCGGGGTGTGCGAGCAGGTGCTGCCGGACTACCGGAAGATCATCGGCCTGAACCTGTTCAGCGGCTTCCTCAAGTCGATCAAGACGCTTTTTGGGGACATCCGGGGGTGCACGCATCTCAGCGAATTGCTGATGGCTTTGCCGACGGCGGCCATGCAGTCATTTTCCGGTGAAATCAAGCACGGCGAGCATGAACATGGGCACGGGCACGAAAAGAAACCTTTTTATCTTGACCGTTGTCATGCACTCTCGACCGATTCGGATGTGGTCCGGGACTATTTTCCGCGCTGGTACCGCAACCACCCTCCAGGGTAAGGTGGTTGTTCAAGGCATGTAATCAAACTTTAGAAGAGGATGCCGCATGAAGATTCACGAATATCAGGGGAAAGAACTGCTTCGTCGTTATGGAGTGACGGTGCCGCGTGGAGTGTATTGCCGGAGCGTTGATGAAGCCGTGCAGGCGGCACAGATACTGGGCGGCAAGGTCTGGGTGGTGAAAGCCCAGATTCACGCCGGCGGACGGGGCAAGGGCGGTGGCGTCAAGGTGGCCAAGTCGCTTGATGAAGTGCGCCGGTATGCCGGGCAGATTCTCGGCATGCAACTCGTTACGCACCAGACCGGTCCGCAAGGGCAGAAAGTACGCCATCTGCTCGTCGAAGAAGGGGCGGACATCCGGCAGGAGTATTACGTCGCCGTACTCACTGACCGCGCCTCGCAGAAAGTCGTCGTGATGGCCTCCAGCGAGGGCGGCATGGAGATCGAAGAAGTCGCCCAGGCGACCCCGGAGAAAATTCTCAAAGCCTTCGTCGATCCGTTGGTCGGACTGACGGACGCCCAGGCCGCCGAACTCGCCACCGGCATCGGTATCCCCGATGCCTCCGTGCCCCAGGCCATCACCCTGCTCAAGGGGCTGTACGCCTGCTACATGGAAACCGATGCCGCGCTCGCCGAGATCAACCCGCTGATCCTTGAAGGAAGCGCGGATGGCAAACCGGGAACGATCAAAGCACTGGATGCCAAGTTCAACTTCGACGACAACGCGCTCTACCGACAGGAAGCCATCGTTGCCTATCGCGACTTTGACGAAGAGGACCCCAACGAAATCGAAGCCTCGAAATACGGGTTGGCCTACATCTCCCTCGACGGCAACATCGGCTGCCTGGTCAATGGTGCCGGCCTGGCCATGGCCACCATGGACGTGATCAAGCTGTTCGGCGGCGAACCCGCCAATTTCCTCGACGTCGGAGGGGGCGCCAGTATCGAGAAAGTCACCGAAGCCTTCAAGATCATGCTCGGCAACAAAAACGTCAAAGGCATCCTGGTCAACATCTTCGGCGGCATCATGAAGTGCGACACCATCGCCAACGGCGTCATTGCCGCCGTGCGCGAGACGCATCTCAACGTCCCGCTCGTCGTGCGCATGAAAGGCACCAACGAAGAGTTCGGCAAACAACTGTTGCGGGACTCCGGCTTGCCCATTATCTCGGCCGACAGCATGGCCGAAGCTGCCGAGAAGATCGTCGCGGCGGTCCAATAAGGGAGAGAACATGTCGATACTCATCAACAAGGACACCAAGGTCATCACCCAGGGCATTACCGGCAAGACGGGCCAGTTCCACACTGAGAAATGCCAGGAATACGCCAACGGCAAGAGTTGTTTCGTCGCCGGTGTCAATCCCAAGAAAGCCGGCGAATCGATCTTCAACATTCCGATCTTTGGCAGCGTCAAGGACGCCAGGAAAGAAACCGGCGCTACTGTGTCTGTGATTTACGTCCCGCCCGCCGGGGCCGCGGACGCTATCTGGGAAGCCGTCGACGCCGAACTTGACCTCGTCATCTGCATCACCGAAGGCATCCCCGTGCGCGACATGCTGATGCTGCGCAACCGGATGAAGGAAAAAGTAGCCAGCGGCGGCAAGGAAACCCTGTTGCTCGGGCCCAACTGCCCCGGGCTGATTACGCCTGACGAAATCAAGATCGGCATCATGCC
Source organism: uncultured Propionivibrio sp. (assembly GCA_964499185.1). Lineage (GTDB taxonomy): Bacteria > Pseudomonadota > Gammaproteobacteria > Burkholderiales > Rhodocyclaceae > Propionivibrio. Next base: position 22,033 of record CAZCJW010000017.1, read on the forward strand.
CGGGCACATTCACAGGAAAGGGCGGGTTGGCGTCGTTTCGCGTTCCGGTACCTTGACCTACGAATCCGTTGCCCAGCTGACCGAGTTGGGTATCGGCCAATCGTCTGCAGTGGGCATCGGCGGTGACCCGATCAACGGGCTCAAGCATCTCGATGTGATGAAGCTGTTCAACGATGACCCCGACACCGACGCGGTGATCATGATCGGCGAGATCGGCGGTCCGGACGAGGCCGACGCAGCGTTATGGTGCAAGTCCCACATGAAAAAACCGGTGGTCGGTTTTATTGCCGGTGTAACGGCTCCAACGGGCAGGCGCATGGGGCATGCCGGCGCGCTCATCTCCGGCGGTGCCGACACGGCAGAAGCCAAACTGGCGATCATGGAAGAGTGCGGCTTCAAGGTCACGCACAATCCGTCGGAAATAGGGGGGCTGCTCAAGAGCGTGTTGTAATACATGGACCAGCGAGAAAGCCCCGCCGCAGCGACGCTTTATTGATCGCTGTTATGGCTGTCTGCGCGTTTGTACGAACGTAGCGATGTCGTCCAGAACCGTGGCGGCTTCTGGGAGAGCCTCACTCCAGTGCAGAAAGTTGTGAATGACTCCTGCTACCTGCCTGAATTCGAAGGCGGTGTTGGTTTGCATCAGTTTTTTTACAAGTTTCGTGCTGTCATCGCGGAGTGGGTCGAGTTCTGCAGCGACGACCAATAGGGGCGGTAGATCGTTCAAGTCTGCTTCAATCGGAAAAAGCCGGGGGCGCGCGGATTCAGGCACATGTGAGGGGGCGTAATTGTTCAGGAACCAGGCCATGCGGGCTGTCGTCAAGCCAAATTGACCTTGTCCGAACAGGATCTGCGATTCCGAACCGCCTTCTCCGCAATAAGCGCCGTAAACCAGGGCCGCTCCCTCGGGCAACGGCTGGTTCAGGTCGCGTAAATCGACCATCATGGCCAAGGCCAGGTTGGCCCCCGAGGAGTCTCCGGCGATGAACCAGGGGTGCTCCGACTGATCCTGGCTTCGGAGCCAGCGCCATGCCCACGTGCAGTCGTTAAGTCCGAAGGGAAACGGGAATTCAGGAGCCAGCGCGTAATCGATGCCCAGGACCGCGAATTGGGTCCGTTCGGCCAGACGCGACATGATGCCCATGAAGGAATCGATGCCACCGAATGTCCATCCGCCGCCATGGATGTAGAGCAGGTTTCCCTTGGCTTCGATACCGGTGGGTTGAATGCGTACTGCCGGGATCGGGCCGCTGGCCAACTGCGAGAGAGGGTTGGGGGGGATTTCGAACTTCTCGATGTCAAAACGGCGGGTGTCGATCCTGTTCCAGCGGGCGTGCTTCGTATCGAAGATCTTACGGCCTTCTGTTGCCGGAACGGTCGTGACGTCGGGGTATTTTGCTTCATCGATGGCCAATCGCACGAAGACGTTGCGCATGGACTCCGACATCGTTCCGGTGGGCGGTGCATCGGCGATCGAACCGGGTTCGATGGCCGGCAGGTCTTCTCGAACACTCGGACAAGGCGCTTCTTGCGACCCATGCCGATCGGCAACCTTGCCAGGAGTTACTTTACGTATTGTCATGTCGTTTCTTTCTGTGCCGTGTGCGTAGTTTCTCGAGAGTCGCTGCGCGTTTCTCGCAAAGAGGGTCTATCGGGCGCAACGCCAGGTATTGCACAGACATTCATCACTCAGATCTTCTCGGCGGTCATCAGGAAAATCGGGTAGCGTCGTTCCGGCATGCCCTTGCATACCGCGAAAACGGTCGAAAATCCGATACTCCTGAATCCTGCTCGCTCGGCCCGCTCCGCTAGATCACGGCGGTCGAACCCGTTGTGTCCGGAGAAATCTTCGCCGTGGAACGAACCGTCTTCGCTGTCGAGGTCAGCGATGCATAGGTATCCCGGCTGGCAAAGCAGGGCGTGCAGCTTGCGCAGGATGTCGTCGGTGTCGGGGATGTGGTGGAAGGTCATCAGCGAGTAGATGAGGTCAAAACGCGCTTTGGGCAGCGGATCGGTTGTCAGATCGAGTTGGACCGGCGTCATGTTGGCGATACCGGATGCCGCAATCTTCCCACGTAGCACGCCGAGCATGCCGGCCGAGCTATCGGCCAGCGTGATTTGCTGCAGCCGGGACTGCAATGCGAAACTCAGCAGCCCCGTACCGCACCCGTATTCGAAGCCGCTCTTGCCGTCGAGATCTGGAATGCGGGCGCGGATGGCGTTGGCCACCGCCAAGGCGCGTGCCGTCTTCATCGGGTCGTCGTCCCAGGTTCTGGCGCGTGCATCGAAGTCTCGTGCGGCATTCATATTCATGTCATGTTGTCCGTGATCCGATGAAAACCTGCAATCTATCAGATCAGCGACCCGACGCCCGAGCGATGTCCAGTGTGGCCTGATCGCGCTCTCCGGAATAGTATTTGTCGAGCGCCTTCGAAAAGGCTGCGTCAGGACCCGCGGCAAGCTCGAAGAGCGTCATCGACGAACGAAATTTGAGATGGTCCGGGTAGCCGAAAATCTGGGTGACCGATCTTCCTTCCAAGGAGTTGACCATCGCAGTGCACTCGCTCAGGCGCGGTCCGAGCATCGGATGCGCCAGATAAGCACGCGCCTCCTCGAGACCTCTGACGGCGTAGTATTGGGCCGTCGGGCTGATACCCAGCCCCTGGATCTGGGGGAAGATGAACCACATCCAGTGAGAGCGCTTCTGGCCGTTCTGCAGTTCCCGCAAGGCGGTTGGGTAAGCGTTTTCCTGAGCCTGGACGAATCGGGTGAGATTGTAGGGGTCTGAAGGCATGGCGGCCTCCAATCACGTGGGTGATTCAAGGATAGACCATGCCTCGGGCGAATGAGAAACAGCCGGCGTGCGGAGCACCACCGGCTGCCTGTTGATGGCCGCGCCGTTCAGCGCTTCAAACGTTCGAGCTGCGGCTTGAGTTTGTCGACTGTGGCGGAGAAGTCGGCGAGGCGCTTCTTCTCCTGCTCGACGACCTGCGCCGGGGCGCGGGCGACGAAGCTCTCGTTGGCCAGCTTTGCAGTGGCCTTGACGATCTCGCCTTCGAGGCGGGCGATTTCCTTGGTCAGGCGCTCCGTTTCGGCGGCGACGTCGATCTCGATCTTGAGCATCAGGCGGATTTGGCCGACGACTGCGATCGGCGCGTTGGCATCCTCGGGCATCTCTTCGACGATCTGCACGTCAGACAGTTTGGCCAGTGCCTTGAGGTAAGGTGCGCAGCGTCCGAGAATTTCGGCGTTGCCACAGGCGATCAACGGCACTTTCTGCGCCGGTGAGATGTTCATCTCGCCGCGCAGGT
>CAZCJW010000018.1:0-25042 GCA_964499185.1 uncultured Propionivibrio sp.
CGACGCTCTATTCGACGTTGAAGCAGTTGGCCACGCCGGCGGTTAACGTGTGCACCATCGAGGATCCGATCGAAATGGTCGAGCCGTCGTTCAACCAGATGCAAGTGCAGACGGTGATCGACCTGACCTTTGCCGAAGGTGTGCGCTCGTTGATGCGGCAGGATCCGGACATCATCATGGTCGGCGAAATCCGTGATCTGGAAACAGCCGAAATCACCATCCAGGCCGCACTGACCGGGCATCTGGTGCTGTCCACTCTGCATACCAACGATGCGCCAGCCGCTGTGACGCGCTTGCTGGATCTCGGGTTGCCGTCCTACCTGATCAGCGCCACGGTGCTGGGCGTGATGGCGCAGCGCCTGGTACGCGTGCTGTGTCCGTCGTGCAAGGAAGTCCGGGTCGCTACCCCGGAAGACAACGCGATGTGGGACCGCTTGGTGGCGCCCTGGAAGGCCAACCGACCAAGCCAGTTCCACCACCCCGTCGGCTGCCTGGACTGTCGCATGACTGGCTATCGCGGGCGCATCGGTCTGTACGAAATCCTCATGCTGTCGCCAGAAATGAAGCAGTTGATCAGCGACAATGCCGAGATCGCAAAAATACGCGACCTGGCCTACCGCGAGGGTATGAAGCCGCTGCGCATTTCCGGCGCCATGAAAGTGGCTTCCGGGCTGACGACGCTGGCCGAAGTCTTCAAGGTCGCGCCGCCGTCCGAGCGTTCCTGAGGCCGGTTTCTGTCGGGGTGCTCAGTCGTTCAATTCAGTATATTTTCGGCTTGAGCCGCGGCACTTTTCGACAGGGTATTTCAGGGCGTTCTTTTCGAGTTTCCGTGCAGCGGCGGACAGCAGGTCGAAGCCGGTTTTTTCGGCAATCAGCAACAGGTACAGCAGGATGTCGGCGCATTCGTCCCTGAGCGCTTCCATCCTGTTTTCATCCCCGGCTATCGACGCGATTTCTACGTCGCTCTTCCATTGCGTGAGTTCCAGCAACTCGGACGCCTCAAGGTTCAGGGATACGATCAGGTTGCGCAGGGTATGGAATTGCGACCAGTCGCGTTCGTCGCGGAATTTCACCAGCGCCTGCGTCAAGGCCTGAAGATCCATTGGCGCGACTACGCGAAGAAGCGCTGGAATACTTCCGGAGGCAGTGTCATGCCTGTGGCGTGGGCACGCGCCAGCAGTTCCCAGTAATAGCGATAGGATGCCCGGTCGTGTAACAAACCTTCGTGAGCGATCGGCGCCCAGTCCTTGTCCTGCGCGGCGGTCACGATGGCAATCGCCGTTGTGACCTCGGAGAAGTCCGGGCGCATCGCCTCTACAATCGGGACGATCTGGTTGGGATGGATGCTCCACATGCGCAGATAGCCAAACTCGTTGCGCGCGCGCCGGGCGTCGTTGCGGATGATGTCGAGATCCTTCAACTCTGTAGTGACGTTGTGTGTCGGGACCACTCCATTGCCGAGTGCCGCCGTGGAAATCTCGCATTTTGCGCGGGTAACCAGCGGGTGCTCGAATTGGCCGGGGCTGCGCATCGCTGCGCCGGGAATGGCGCCGTGATGTCCGGAAACGAAATCCATCAGGCCGAAGTCGAGCGATTCAACGCCCGGCGTTGCGGCAATCTCCCAGACTTCATGCAATGCGCCGAGGGTTTCGATCAGGACATGGACCGGGATCTCGCGTTTGAGTCCGATCCGCAATTCGACGCCGCGCAGATAAGCCACCTGTGCGCGTACGTCTTCGACGCCACGCGGTTTGGGCAGCGTGATGAAAGGCAGGCGGGAGCCGGCAATGCTGACGATGATCTCGATGTCCTGCTGCCAGTGCGGGTGCGTGAAGTCATGCACTCGGATGGCGACCCGGCCGTGCCGGTTGTCGCTGCTCATGACGATGCCGGCTGCCATCTCGGCATGTTCGCGCTCGGCGCCGGCGTGGGCGCCATCCTCACAATCACAGGTGATGTCGAAGATCGGCCCCAGTTCATTCTGCAACTGAAGTGCCTTCTTCATCAGTTTTTCCGAGCCGGCATAGTGGTCGACGGCGGGCATGATCGGAAACGGCTTTTCACCGGGAAAGAGTACGTCGCTGGGATGTCGCATGACTGGATTCCGCGAAAAAGTGGGCAAAAGGCGCATTTTACCGTGAGCCCCTTTTTTCATGGACGAAAAAAAGCCGCAGACCCGCTGCGGCTTTCCGAGAACAGACTCGTCATTCCGGCGAAGGCCGGAAGTGTGACGGATTGTCTTATTAGAGCATGTCCTTGACCGCTTCGGCTTCGTCGGTCAGTTCCTTGAGCGTCTTGTTGATCTTTTCCTGAGCATAGGCGTCGATCTCGATGCCCTGGACGATCTTGTACGAACCGTTCTTGCACTCGCACGGGAAGCCGAAGACGATGCCTGCCGGGATGCCGTAGGAGCCATCGCTCGGAACGCCCATGGTGACCCAGTCGTCAGAACCGTTAACCCAGTCACTCATGTGGCCGATGGCGGCGTTGGCTGCCGAGGCGGCGGAGGAGGCGCCGCGTGCGTCGATGATGGCCGCGCCGCGCTTGCCGACGGTCGGCAGGAACACATCGTTGTTCCAGACCGGATCATTGATCAGCGACGGAATGCTGTCGCCGTTCGAGGTGCAGTTACGGTAATCGGCGTACATCGTCGGAGAATGGTTGCCCCAGACGACCAATTTACGGAGCGTTTCAACCGGACGACCGCTCTTGGTCGCGAGTTGGGACGCTGCTCGGTTGTAGTCGAGACGCAGCATGGCGTGGTAGTTGGCGGGGTTCGTACGGCCCACTTTCTTTGCGGCGGCGGCAGCAATGTAGGCATTGGTGTTGCACGGGTTGCCGACGACGAGCACCTTTACATCTTCCTTGGCATTTTCGGCGATGGCCTTGCCCTGGACCGTGAAGATGGCGCCGTTGGCAGCCAGCAGGTCGGAACGCTCCATGCCGGGGCCGCGCGGGCGGGCGCCGACGAGCAAACAGATATCGGCATCCTTGAACGCCACGGCGGGGTCATCTGTGGCAAATACGCCCTTCAGAAGCGGGAACGCGCAGTCGTCGAGTTCCATGATGACGCCTTGGCAGGCCTTCTGGGCTTGCGGCAGATCGAGCAGTTGAAGGATGACCGGCTGGTCCTTGCCGAGCATTTCGCCGGAGGCAATGCGGAAAAGAAGGCTGTAACCGATCTGGCCGGCGGCGCCGGTGACTGCAACGCGAACGGGGGATTTTGACATGATGATGCGACTCCTGTGGATAACAAAAAAACAATAAGAAGACGGTCTGTGACAGATGGCTGCTGTCAGAAACCGCCAGATCCAAGGCGGGTAAAAACTGTCCGCGATCATAAGTGCGAAACTTGACTGGTGTCAAATGTTGATTGCTTGACTTATGTCATGTATAAGATATAAGTCACAAGCTGGAGGGAGCGCCCGAACTGTGCTTAAGATACAAAATCATGAGTCTGTCGAAAAATAGCCCGGCGCCAGCCTTCAGTCCGCTGTACAGGCAGGTGATCGGACTGCTCATCCGAAGCCTTGAGGCCGGGGAATGGGGGCCGGGCATTGCCTTGCCAAGCGAGGCGGAATTGGCGGTACGGTACGGTGTCAGTCAGGGGACCGTGCGCAAGGCCATCGATGAACTGGTCAGCCGGAATCTGCTGATCCGGCGTCAGGGGAAGGGAACATTTGTTGCGACCCACAACGATCCCGATGCATTTTCCCGTTTCCTCTGTCTCAAGCCGAATGGTGGGGAGCCTCGTCCGGTCAGAAGTGAGCCGCTGGCGTGCTGGCGGGCAAAAACCGGGGCAGATGTAGCGCGCCACCTTTCGATCCAACCCGGGGCATTGGTCATCATCGTGCGCCGCTTGCTGAGAATCGGGAACGATCCCGTGGCGTTCGACGAAATCTACCTGCCCGGCGAGTTGTTCACCGAGCTTTCGATGGATGTGCTCAAGACTGCGGAATCGTCGCTCTATCAGCTGTTTGAGAATCGCTTCGGGGTGCGCGCCATTCGTGCCGACGAACGGTTGCGCGCGGTCACGGCGGATAAGCTGAGTGCCGAAGCGCTGCAGGTTCCCGAAGGCTCTCCGTTATTGCTGGCGGAGCGGGTGACTTTCACCTATGGTGAAAAGCCAGTGGAGTGGCGGCGAGGATTCTACTTGACCAGAGATTGCCACTATTACAACGAATTGGGATGACAACCATGCGTTATTCGATGATTGAAGGACGGAGGAAACTGCATGTCGAGTGAAGTGAGAATGAAACGTCTGCGCTGGCTTTGCACGCATCGGGCGCAGTTGGAAATGGATGTGCTGTTAGGGAACTTTCTTGACAAGCACTTTTCGAATCTGAGTCCTGAACAGGAGGATGCTTTTATAGCGCTGGCCGAGCTGGAAGATATCGAGCTTTGGCCCTTGGTCGTCGGAAAACGCGAGTGCCAAGATCCCGTGCAGGCCCAAGTATTGAGCATGATGCGTAAAGCGAGCCACCAATGAACCACCGTATCTGACCGTTGAATCAACCAACAACCTGACTGGGAGAGACCCGATGACATCCGAACGCAAGGCAACCCTGATTATTGAAGGCCGTGAGCCGGTCGAGTTTCCGATCTTGACTCCGGTGCATGGCAATGACTGTATCGACATCCGGTCGCTGGCCGCGAAAACCGGACTGTTTACCTATGATTCAGGTTTCATGTCCACTGCGTCCTGCGAGTCGACAATCACGTTCATTGATGGAGACAAGGGCGAATTGCTTTATCGTGGCTACCCGATCGAGCAATTAGCTGAGAAATGCGAGTTCCTGGACGTGGCTTATCTGCTCAAGCACGGCGAACTGCCGAACGTCGAGCAGAAGAAGACATTTGTGAACATCATCAAGACGCACACGATGATTCACGAGCAGATGGCCAAGTTCTACCAGGGTTTCCGACGCGATGCGCATCCGATGGCGGTCATGGTTGGCGTGGTCGGCGCGTTGTCGGCGTTTTATCACGAAGCGGCGGGAAATTTCGCGGATGAGGAACACCGAAGCATCAACTTCAACCGTATCGTGGCCAAGCTGCCAACCATTGTTGCCCTGGCGTACAAGTACTCCATGGGCGAGCCCTTCATGTACCCGCGTAACGATCTCTCCTACACAGCCAACTTCATGCACATGATGTTCGGCACGCCATGCGAGAAATACGAGCCGAATCCGGTGCTTGTGCATGCCCTTGATACCATATTCACCCTGCACGCTGACCACGAGCAGAATGCTTCGACGTCTACCGTTCGCCTGTCCGGTTCGTCGGGGGCAAATCCGTATGCCTGTATTTCGGCCGGGATCAGCTGTCTGTGGGGGCCGGCACATGGCGGAGCCAACGAGGCGTGCCTGAATATGCTGGAGGAAATCGGCGATGTCTCCCGCGTGCCGGAATACATCAAGCGCGCCAAGGACAAGAACGACTCGTTCAAACTGATGGGTTTCGGCCATCGGGTTTACAAGAATTTCGACCCGCGCGCCAAGCTGATGCGAGGCATTTGTGCCAATGTGTTGCAGGAGCTTGGTCTGGAAAACAACCGTCTGTTCAAGCTGGCACTGGAACTCGAGCGGATTGCGCTGGAAGACGATTATTTCATTGAGAAGAAGCTATATCCGAACGTTGACTTCTATTCTGGCATCGTGCAGAAGGCCATCGGGATACCGACCTCGATGTTTACCTGCATTTTCGCGCTGGCTCGTACGGTGGGCTGGATGGCGCAATGGGAAGAGATGATTACCGACCCCGAACTGAAAATCGGACGTCCGCGCCAGTTGTACGTGGGAGCAGCGCGACGAGATGTTCCACCAGTCGGGCAGCGCTGAGCTTTCAGCGAGAGGCGACGGCAAAGGCCGTCGCCTTTGCTTTTTGGGGTGGCCGGAACACTGCCGGTCCTACTTCTTCATTTTCTGAACAGTCAAAGCCATGATGAACCAGTTGTTTGGAACGACGGTGCTTTTCGGCGGCAATGCTCCCTATGTGGAAGAGCTTTACGAAAGTTACCTGGACAATCCGGCCACCGTGCCGGGCGAGTGGCGCGAATACTTCGATCGGCTGGCGCTACTGCCAGGAGCAGTGGCCCGCGATGTGCCGCATCTGCCGGTCTTACATGCCTTCGCCGAACAGGCAAAAAAAGGTGGATATCGTGCCGTTGCAGCGCAGCCAGTAGACGACCGGAAACAGGTTGCCATTCTTCAGCTGATCCGTGCCTACCGGACGCGTGGTGCACTGTGGGCCAATCTCGATCCGCTCAAACGTCAGGGGCGACCGGAGATAAGCGACCTGGAACCGTCGTTCTACGGGCTTACCGACGCCGACATCAATACGCCGTTCAACGCTGGCTCGTTCAAGGGCGTGCCGGAACGGGCCACCTACGGCCAGATCTTCGCGGCCCTCAAGGAAACGTATTGTGGGACTGTCGGCGTCGAATACATGTACATCAACAGCTTTGCCGAGCGTCGCTGGGTACAGGCCAGGCTGGAACCGATCCATGCCAAGGGCGCCTTTACCTCGGCGCAGAAACTGCGCTTCCTCGAGCGTCTGACCGCGGCCGAAACGCTTGAACGTTATCTGCATACCAAATATGTCGGGCAGAAGCGTTTTTCGTTGGAAGGCGGCGAATCGCTGATTGTTGCGCTTGATGAACTGGTCCGCGTTGCCGGCAGCAATGGCGTGGACGACATTGTGATCGGCATGGCGCATCGCGGGCGGCTCAACGTTTTGGTAAACACACTGGGCAAGGCACCGTCGATGCTATTCGAGGAATTCGAAGGCAAGAATCCGTTGGAACTCTCCTCGGGTGACGTGAAGTACCACCTTGGATATTCGTCATCGGTGTCGACACCGGGCGGCCCGTGTCAATTAACCTTGGCCTTCAATCCTTCGCACCTTGAGATCGTCAATCCGGTCGTTGCCGGATCGGTCTATTCGCGCCAGCACCGGCGCGGCGGCGAAATGGCGCACGACAAGGTGCTGCCGGTGTTGATTCACGGAGACGCCGCGGTGGCGGGCCAGGGCGTCAACCAGGAAATGCTCAATTTTGCCAAGACACGCGGTTTCGGGACGGGTGGCACGGTGCACATCGTGGTGAACAACCAGATCGGGTTTACCACCTCCGATCCGCGCGACCTGCGCTCGACCATCTACTGCACCGACATTTTCAAGATGGTCGATGCGCCGATCTTCCACGTTAACGGCGACGACCCGGAAGCTGTCGCTCTTGTGATGCGACTGGCCATGGAGTACCGGCTGGAATTCAAGAAGGATGTGGTCGTCGATATCGTCTGTTTCCGCAAGCTTGGTCACAACGAACAGGATGAACCGATGGTGACGCAGCCGCTGATGTACAAGCGGGTGGCGCTACATCCGGGAACGCGCAAGCTGTATGCCGACAAACTGGTCGCGGAGGGCGTTCTTCCGGGCGATGGGCCAGATGGCATGATCCACAACTACCGCGATCACCTCGACCGCGGCGAATTGTTGTACAACCCGGTACTTGCCGGCTACACGAATCCGCTGCTGATCGATTGGACACCCTTCCTGCCAAAGAAATACATCGACAACTGCGATACCACGGTACCCATTCGCGAGATAAAACGCCTCTCCGAACGCTTGTCGTCGATTCCCGACAACATCGCGTTGCACTCCCGAGTGAAGAAGATTATCGATGACCGCCGTCTGATGGGGCAGGGCAGCCTTCCCTTCGACTGGGGCATGGCCGAAAACCTGGCCTATGCGACGCTGCTTGTGTCCGGCTACGGTGTCCGCGTGACCGGAGAAGATGTCTGCCGCGGCACCTTCTTCCACCGCCACGCCGTGGTGCATGACCAGAATCGCGAAACCCGCGGCGCCGGCAGTTATGCGCCTCTCTCCAATCTCCAGGAGAAACAGAGCGACTTCCAGTGCTATGATTCGGTGCTCTCCGAAGAGGCCGTGCTGGCGTTCGAGTACGGCTACGCGACGTCGAACCCGTTCGATCTGGTCGTCTGGGAGGCGCAGTTCGGCGACTTCGTGAATGGGGCACAGGTGGTCGTCGATCAGTTCATCGCCTCGGGTGAAGCCAAGTGGGGGCGCGCCTGCGGTCTCATCCTGCTCCTTCCGCACGGCTATGAGGGACAGGGGCCGGAACACTCGTCGGCGCGCATCGAGCGCTTCATGCAACTGTGCGCGGAATCCAACATGGAAGTCTGCCAGCCGACGACACCGGCACAGGTCTTCCACATGCTGCGCCGGCAGGCGATCCGCAAGCAACGGAAGCCGCTGATCGTATTTACGCCGAAATCACTGCTGCGTCACAAGGAAGCGGTATCGACGCTCGACGAAATGGCCAAGGGGCAATTCCAGCGGATGATCGGCGAAGTCGATCCGCTCGACCCGAAGAAGGTTACGCGCGTGATCCTGTGCTCCGGGAAGGTCTATTACGAACTGGTGGCGGCGCGCCGGGAGCGGAATATTTCGCACATCGCGATCGTTCGCCTGGAGCAACTCTACCCCTTCCCGCAGGACGCGTTCGAAGCTGAACTGGCGCGCTATCCGGGGGCGACCGAGATCGTCTGGTGCCAGGAAGAGCCGCGCAACCAAGGGGCCTGGTACTGGATCGCTTCGCGCCAGCATCTTTCTCGTTCGCTTGGCAGAAAACAGGAATTGCTTCTTGCCTCACGTCCCGCGTCGCCGTCGCCGGCAGTCGGTTACTACAGCAAGCACAACGCACAACAAAAGGCTCTGATCGATTCCGCCCTTGGCGAGATCGGGCCGTACAAACCCGCCTGATTGGAGTCAAACATGATCATTGACGTTAAAGTCCCGCAATTGTCGGAGTCCGTCGCCGAAGCGACGCTGGTGACCTGGCACAAGAAAGTCGGCGAAGCCGTTCTCAAGGATGAAAACCTGATCGATATCGAGACCGACAAGGTCGTGCTCGAACGGCCGTCGCCCGCGGACGGCGTGCTGGTCGAGATTATCCGGGGCAACGGCGATACCGTGGTGGCTGGAGAGTTGATTGCGCGCATTGATACCGAGGCGCAAGCCACAGTTAGAACAGCGGCACCGGACTCGACGCCGGAGTCGAAACCCGCGTCGAAGCCGGAACCCAAACCGGAAGCGCCGGCAAGTCCGCCGCCCGGCGTGCCTGGCGCCTCGTCAGGCATTGCCATGCCGGCAGCGCGCAAGATTCTCGAGGAAAAGGGTCTGTCGACGGCCGACGTGGCCGGAACCGGTCGCGGGGGACGCGTCACCAAGTCCGATGCGATGGCGGCTGCCCCGGCCGCGCCAACGGTTCAATCGACCACGGCGTCTTCAGTTGCTTCAGCCGCCCCCGTTCCCCCGTCCGCCTACACGCTGGCACCAGCTCCGGCCGTTCAGGTGCCATTGTCCAACCGTCCGCAACAGCGTGTGCCGATGTCGCGCCTGCGCGCACGAGTGGCCGAACGACTGGTCCAGTCGCAATCGACCAACGCCATCCTGACCACTTTCAACGAAGTGAACATGGCGCCGGTCATGGCGCTGCGCAAGCAATACGGCGAGAAATTTGAAAAAGCGCACGGCGTGCGCCTCGGCTTCATGGCTTTCTTCGTCAAGGCTGCCGTTGCCGCGTTGCAGAAGTATCCGATCCTCAATGCTTCGGTCGACGGCAACGATATCGTCTATCACGGCTACATCGACATCGGCGTCGCTGTCGGCAGTCCGCGTGGCCTGGTCGTGCCGATCCTGCGCGATGTCGACCAGATGAGCTTTGCCGACATCGAGAAAAAGATTGCCGAGTTCGGCGAGAAGGCCAAGGACGGCAAACTGTCGATGGAAGATCTGGCCGGGGGCACCTTCTCGATTTCCAACGGCGGCGTGTTCGGCTCGATGCTGTCGACCCCGATCATTAACCCGCCCCAATCCGCTATCCTTGGTATCCACGCCACCAAGGATCGTCCGGTCGTCGAGAATGGGCAGATCGTCATCCGTCCGATCAATTACCTTGCGCTCTCTTACGACCACCGCATCATCGACGGACGCGAGGCCGTGCTCGGGCTGGTGGCGATGAAGGACGCACTGGAAGATCCGGCGCGTCTGCTGTTGGGAGTGTAGAAAATGTCAAAAAAATTCGATGTACTGGTTATCGGCGGCGGTCCTGGCGGCTATGTCGCGGCTATCCGCGCGGCACAGCTTGGTTTTTCCGCCGCCTGTTGCGAATCCAATCCTTATGCCGATCCGAAAGGCGAGCCGCGTCTTGGCGGTACCTGTCTAAACGTCGGTTGCATTCCGTCCAAGGCGTTGCTCCACACCTCGCACCTCTTCGCCGAAGCGGCGCACGGTTTTGCCGCACAAGGCATCTCGGTGGGTACACCCACTATCGATGTGCCGAAGATGATCGCGCGCAAGAACGGCATCGTCGATCAGCTTACCGCTGGCATCAAGGGACTGTTCAAAAAGAACAAGGTCACGCTGTTGAATGGGCACGGGAGTTTTGCAGGTGGCGGCGAAGGGGCTTGGCAGGTCAAGGTCGGCGAAGAAATCGTCGAGGCCAAGCAGGTTGTCATCGCTACCGGCTCACGAGCGCGCCACCTGCCCGGCGTGCCGGTCGACAACACGATCGTCTGCGATAACGTCGGTGCGCTTAGTATCGATGCCGTACCGAAGAAGCTGGCGATTATCGGCGCCGGCGTGATCGGCCTGGAAATGGGCAGTGTCTGGAGCCGTCTCGGTGCCGAAGTGACGATCCTCGAAGCCCTGCCGGATTTTCTCTCGGTGGCCGATGCCGACGTGGCAAAGGAAGCGGCCAAAGTGTTCAAGAAACAGGGGCTGGCTATCGAGCTCGGCGTGACGATCGGGGAGGTCAAAGCGTCGAAGCGCGGTGTGTCAGTTACTTATACCGACAAGGCCGGTGCGGTGCAGCACCTGGACGCCGATCGCCTGATCGTTTCGGTCGGCCGCGTGCCGAACACCGACGGCTTGAACGCCGAAGCTGTCGGCCTCAAACTCGACGAGCGTGGTCGTATTGACGTCGACGATCACTGCCGTACCAGCCTCACCGGTGTATGGGCCGTCGGCGACGTGGTGCGCGGCCCGATGTTGGCGCACAAGGCGATGGAAGAAGCCGTGATGGTTGCGGAACTGATCGCCGGCCAGGCGGGGCATTGCAGCTTTGACACGGTTCCCTGGGTGCTCTATACGCATCCCGAAATCGCCTGGGTCGGCAAGACCGAGCAGCAGCTCAAGGCAGATGGGGTCGCCTACAAAGTCGGCAAGATACCGTTCATGGCCAACGGACGGGCGCTCGGAATGGGCGACACCACCGGTTTCGTCAAGATGCTCGCGGACGCAGTGACCGACCGTATCCTCGGGGTGCATGTCATCGGGGCGAATGCTTCCGAGTTGATTTCGGAAGCCGTGGTGGCCATGGAATTCGGGGCCGCCAGCGAAGACCTGGCGCGTATCTGCCACGCCCATCCGACGCTGTCCGAAGTTATGCACGAAGCGGCTCTGGCGTGCGACAAACGGCCGCTGCATTTCTGATTGACGAGCTGAACCTGTTTTCGGATTACGCGACTTGATGTGACGAAATGACGGCAGTCGCCCCATGCTGTCATTCGTCGATGCGATGGTTCAACGGCCGGGGCCGAGTGGAGTGGTTGCCAGATACGGCGGCCGTGGCATTCTGACGCCTGCGCCCAGGTTCATGCAGCGAACAGACCAGTACGGGCGTGTTCGCTGACGACACGTGCGGCCGGGTGCGTCAGGCGCCGCTCCGGGGATATGAGGAAGTAGCGTTCCCGGATTTCATCGGCCGTGCCGATCTGCTCGACCTTGTAGTGTGCAATCACGTCGGGCAGGCTGGCGGTGGCAGCGGGGAACACGCCGGCTCCGGCCTCGCCAAAAGCTTTCATCAGGGCGCTGTCGTCGAATTCTCCGACGATCCGCATCCAGACTTTCTGCCGTTCCAGCCAACGCGGCAGGGTGCCGTGCAGGGCACTGTCCTTGCCGGGCAGCAGCAACGGTGCGCCTTGCAGGTTTTCCGGGAATCGGCCTTCCAGTTTTCTGGCGAGTTCGGGCGAAGCCATGAAAGCGACTGCCGATTCCCCGAGTGGATGGCTGAAGCCCTTGATTTCCGTCCCGGGCGGCATCGGACGATCAGCCAGCACCATGTCCAGTCGATGGATCGCCATCTCGGCCAGCAGACGTTCGAGCCTGTCTTCCTGACAAATCAGACGTACGGTTTCCGGTTGCTCGAGGACCGGAGCAAGCAACCGATGAGCGACAAACTTGGGTACCACATCGGAGATACCGACGCGAAAGGTGACGAAAGGTTCTTCTCCGCCCTGACGCAGGAGTTCCTCAAGCTCCGCACCGGTCTGGAAGATTTCCTCGGCGTAGGACAGGGCGAGCTTTCCCGTGGGGGTCAGTTCCATCCTGCGCCCGGTACGGTTGAAAAGCATTACGCCAATCCGTTCCTCAAGTTGGGAAATTTGGACGGAAAGAGTCTGCGGCGCGAGGTGAAGGCGTTCGGCTGCTCGAATGATGCCACCTTCGCGGGCGACGCTGACGAAGTAGTGCAAATGTTTGAAGTTCAGCATGGCGATGTTCCTGTGTTCTAAATTTTAGAACACATCGTAATACATTATCTGTTTGTGTAGAACATATGGGCCACCTCATAATGCACACGTCGCTCGTTAATCATAGGGAAGACAAATGCAGATCCAAATTCACTCCGACGACTTCAATCTGACCGACGGCTTGCGTGATCACATCGTCAAGCGACTGGCGTATTCCTTGAATCATGGGCGCGACGTGATCTCGCGCGTCGTGGTTCGGCTCGCCGATATCAACGGGCCAAAGGGCGGCGTCGACAAGTGCTGCGGTATCGAGGTGCGCCTCAAGGGACGTGCCACCATCGCCATCGACGATACCCAAACCGAT
Organism: uncultured Propionivibrio sp.; assembly: GCA_964499185.1. GTDB lineage: Bacteria > Pseudomonadota > Gammaproteobacteria > Burkholderiales > Rhodocyclaceae > Propionivibrio. The sequence continues at coordinate 12,919 of CAZCJW010000018.1, forward strand.
CTTTACGTTGCGATCGACCGGGCCGCCGAACGCACCGGACGCACTCTGGATCGCCAAATCGCCCGGCGCCCTCAGCTTGTTCCCCGGCGAAACGCGAACCATGGTGGTTTCGATGCTGACCGGGAGGCGCAGGCATGACCTGGCGTGGCGTGTCGCCTGGATCCCCATAGTTTCTTTTATCTCTTCTTCAGGGTGGTGAACGGCACGCGGATGACAGTCACCGACAACCTGCAGCCACTATTTCCCATGCTTACCTATACCGTTTTCGTACCATTCATATAAGGACGCGCACTTGAACGATGCTACCGCAATAAGCTTCGCCACCGGCCCGATGTGGGCCGGATTCATTGCTTTTGTTCTGGCCATGCTGGCTCTCGACCTGTTTGTTTTTGGCGGTCGCAAGATACATCGCGTTCACGTCAAGGAGGCGCTGGCCTGGGTGGTGGCGTGGGTGTCGCTGGCCCTGGCTTTCGCCGGGTTGCTCTGGTGGTATCTGAACGACACGCATGGCGCCGAGATGGCGCGCACCAAGACGCTGGAATTCCTCGCTGGCTATTTGATCGAACAATCGTTGTCGGTCGACAACATGTTCGTCTTCGTCATGATTTTCGGTTTTTTTGCCGTGCCGCCCGAGTTGCAACGTCGCGTATTGCTCTATGGCGTACTCGGAGCGATCGTCATGCGTGCGGGCATGATTCTGGCCGGTGTCTGGCTGGTGCGGGAATTCGCCTGGATTCTCTATGTCTTCGGCGCTTTCCTGGTCGTTACCGGTATCAAGATGCTGATTTTTGCCGAACACCAGCCGGACCTTGATCAGAATCCCCTGCTGCGCTGGCTGCGCGGCCATCTGCGCATTACGCCGGAGTTTCACGGTGAAGCCTTCTTCCTGCGGAAAAACGGTCTGCTGTGGGCGACACCGATGTTCTTGGTGCTGGTGCTCATTGAAACCAGCGATCTGGTGTTTGCGGTGGATAGCATTCCGGCGATCTTTGCCGTGACCACCGATCCTTTCATCGTGTTTACTTCGAATATCTTCGCCATCATGGGTTTGCGCGCCCTTTATTTCCTGCTCGCCGACATGGCGGATCGTTTCCATCTGCTCAAGTACGGCCTTGCCATCGTGCTCGTTTTCATCGGCGGCAAGATGCTCGCGCTGCCTTGGTTTCACATGCCGATACAGTGGTCGCTGTCCATCGTCGCCAGCATCATCATGATTTCGGTGGGCGCCAGTCTGATGCTCTCGAAACAGCAATCTCTCGCTGCAAGGGAGGAAGCATGAACCCCGCATACCTTAACCCGGTCCTTGCCTGCAGTCAGCGCGATGCCGCCGGCCGCCTGATCGCTCTCGACTTCGACAGTACACCGCCGCTCGCGGCTCCGGAGGTCAATCCCTGGTTGATCGCCGTGGATAGCTCGGACAATGCCCAGCGCGCCGTTGCCCATATGGCGTACCAAGCCCCATTGATGAAGGCCTGCGCGCTGCATTTGGTCCACGTGCACCCGTGGCTCTCGAAGGAGGCCGCCGAGACCGAACTTGCGCACTTGGGACTGGAGGCCACTTCGCGGGCGCGCGCCACGCTCGATGCCGCGGGTTTGGCATGGCGACTGCATGTGGCGATGGGCGAGCCGGCCGAGCGCATCCTCGAGCGGGCTGTTCAGCTGGGCGCCAGTGGACTGGTGATGGGCAGCCGCGGCCTTGGCAACCTCGAAAGCCTGTTGCTCGGCTCGGTGAGTTACAAGGTCATGCACCTGTCCGGCATTCCCGTGCTGGTGGTCCCTTGAAAACCCCAACCCCGTCGATACCGATTTTTTCCTCGCACCAAAAAGGAGACTGACATGAAACAAAACCAACCCCGCGCCCGGGCGATCGCCCTGCCGCATGACGGCGTCGATGCTGTCCTCGCCAGCAACAAAGTGATCCGCAACACCTACCTGTTACTATCGCTGACACTGGCCTTCGCTGCGCTTACCGCTGGCATTTCCGCTGCGCTCAAGCTGCCACATCCGGGCATCCTGCTCACCCTCGGCGGATACTTTGGCCTGTTGTTCGGCGTGCATAAGTTCCAGAACAGCAGCGGGGGAATCCTTGCCGTGTTCGCGCTGACCGGCTTCATGGGGTACACCCTGGGTCCGATCATCAACCGCTATCTCGGTCTGCCCAATGGTGGGGAGATTGTCATGCAGGCGATGGGCACTACCGCCGTGATCTTCATCGGACTCTCGGGCTACGCATTGACCACCCGGAAGGACTTCAGCTTCATGGGTGGCTTCCTGAGCGTTGGTATCCTGCTCGCGTTCATCGCCGGTCTGGCGGCGATCTTCTTCGAAATCCCGGCACTGTCGTTGACCGTCTCGGCGGCTTTCGTGCTGCTGATGTCCGGCCTTATCCTCTACGAGACGAGCCACATCATCCACGGTGGCGAGACCAACTATGTGTTGGCCACCGTGACGTTGTTCGTCTCGATCTTCAACCTGTTCACCAGCCTGCTGCAATTGTTCGGTTTTATGAACGGCGATGAATGAGGGCAATGATTTCCCTGAACCGACGGCTGCGGGCGTTAGTCCCCAGCCGGGAGAAATTTGAGGCCAATCCGTGGCTGCGTGTACTGGCTCCGCATTTGGCTCACCCGAAACTGTGGCACTGGTCACGGCGTGGCGTCGCTACCGGCACCGCGATCGGTTTGTTTTTTGGCCTGCTGATTCCGTGCGCCCAGATACCGCTCGCCGCAGCAACAGCCGTCTTCTTCCGCGCCAACCTTCCGGTTGCCGCCACGGGCACTCTGATCACGACTCCCCTGACCTTTCCGCCCATCTACTACGCGGCCTACCATCTCGGGGCTTGGGCGACCAACTCCTCAATGCCGACAGCGGTTTCGCTGACTGATGCTGCAGCGCTCTGGGACAATCTCGGAACGATCGGTATGCCGCTGTTTACTGGCCTCGGCATCATGGCGAGCTTCGCGGCCGTCACCAGTTACCTACTCATCTCGCAGGTGTGGATCTGGCGTGTTGCCTCGAAACGGCGAGGTATCCGCGTTTGAAGCTATTTTCGCCACTCTATCGACGCGCCATGACTTGGGCGCGCCACCCCAAGGCGCCGTGGTATCTCGGCTGGCTCAGCTTCATGGAGTCATCGTTCTTTCCCGTGCCTCCGGACGTGATGCTGGCGCCAATGTGCCTCGCGAGTCCGCAGAGAGCCTGGCGACTTGCCTCGCTGACGACGCTCACCTCCGTGGCAGGCGGTCTGTTCGGCTTCATTATTGGTTACTTCGCCATCGATAGCCTCATACCCTGGTTGCAGGAGAGCCGTTACTGGACGGCTTACCAGCAGGCTGTCATCTGGTTCGATGAATGGGGTTTCTGGGCGATTTTCATCGCTGGCTTTTCGCCTATTCCCTACAAAGTGTTTACCATCGCCGCCGGTGCCTTGTCGATGGCACTTTTACCATTCACCCTGGCATCGCTGGTTGGTCGCGGCGCGCGCTTTTTCCTCGTCGCCGGATTGATGGCCAAGGGGGGCGCCAGGATGGAAGCGCTCCTGCATCGCTACGTGGACCGTTTGGGTTGGGCAACGGTGGCCTTGCTGACAATGGTTCTTGCTGTTTATTGAGAAGCGGAAAATCCGGAATCTGTCACCGGTTTACAATACGTTTGCGCTTGTCTCAAGCCTGCCTTCACCAGTATTGACCACCCTCCAGTTCTCCAATTGATCACAAATAATTGATAAAGCATCATTCGGAAGCAACTTCATCAAGGCTCAAAGCGGTATCCAACTCCGATTTCGGTCAGTATGTGGCGCGGCTGTGCGGGGGTAGTCTCGATCTTCTGTCTTAGGTGCCCAACGTAAACTCGCAAATACTCATCATTTTCAGCGGCTTGACTGCCCCATACTTGGATCAACAATTGTCGGCGGGTCATGACGCGACCGGGATTTGCAGCCATAACCAGCAGAAGGCGATATTCGATCTGGGACAAGCGTAAGGGAACGTCGCGTCGCGTCACGGTTCGAGTCACACAGTCGATGCTGAAATCCCCAAAGCGAATCCAAGGAGTGTCTTCTGTTCTTTGAGTTGGTGCCCGACGCAACAGTGCACGTACGCGCGCGAGAAGTTCGGATACGCCGAACGGTTTTGTCAGGTAGTCATCGGCTCCAGCATCAAGGGCTTCCACTTTTTCAGATTCTTGAGTGCGTGCCGAGATGATCAAGATGGGTGCAGCCGACCACCCGCGAAAATCCCGAACAAATTCCACGCCATCCCGGTCTGGAAGTCCCAGATCAAGCAACAATAGGTGAGGGAGATGCTTCACCGCTTCGCTTGCTCCTCTTGCCGCAGTGCTTGCGTTGATTACCCGGTATTCCTCACTCTCCAGCGCAGAAGCGATGAATTCACGAATATGGTGATCATCTTCAATGACGAGTATGCGTTCCGCGTCGTCCATGCTTAATCCTTCAGATTCAGGCAAGGTGGAGAACTTGCGGGTAGCAGCATGTGAAAGCAACTTCCCCCACCTTCACGATTCTTTGCCAAGAGTGTTCCCTGGTGCGCGTTAATGATGCTTTGAGCGATTGCCAGTCCGAGACCCGCTCCCGGAACCGACGATTCAACGACGCCGCGTTGGAACAGTCGAAAAATTTCTTCTTCTTTTCCATGTGGCAAACCGGGGCCGCGATCGCAGACGGCCACATCAACGAACTCGCCGTTTTTTGAGGCCCTGATCTCGATGGGGCTACCTTCCGGCGAGTATTTGCACGCGTTTTCTATGAGATTCCAAAGGACTCTTTCTACGAGTACGGCATCGAATTGCAACGGTGGCAAATCACCGGCTATGTCTACGGCAACATCGCGCTCTTGAGTAATGTCGGCGGCTTGTCTCAACGCGGTGCCGATGACTTCTTCAATCGGTTGCCATTCCTTGTTCATTTTTATGCTGCCCGACTGTAATCTGGCCATTTCGAGCAAATTGCTGACAAGGCGATGAATCGACTGAGCCTGGGCTCGCAAGCCATTAAGCAGTGAATCCTGCTTTTCGGGGGAAAGCTTGCGCGCGAGCATCAAGGTATCGACTGTGCCGATCAATGAAGTCAAGGGGGTTCTTATGTCATGTGAGAGCGACGATAGGATGGCAAAGCGAAGGTTTTGATCCGCACTTTTCAACTCGGTTTGTCGCGCAATTTCAGCAAAGTGGGTTCGTTCCAGTGCAACGCCAACAAGGGAGGCAACGGTTTCAGCCAATTCGCGATAGTGTGAAGACTCAATCACACGTGTCGGTACGTTGAAGGAAAGGACTCCTTGCGCTCCGGTTGATGCAATTAGTGGAAGGACAACCAGGCTTTGACCCTCTGCGGCATCTGGTGTGAAGATCAGGTGACGGTGTTCTATGCTCGCTTGGATAAGACGCGTCGTGAGTGGCCCCGTTGGTGTGTCGAAGCCCGAAGGGAAGAAGAGTTCTGGAGTAGTGGCTTGAAGCGTGTCGCAAAAGAACGTCATTGCGGATGCCTTTACCTCGGCCGAGGTTTGTTTTCCGGCTAGGCTGCGTGCCAGTTCATAGAGAGCTAATGAACGATTCGCGCGCTCCTCCAGTGTTTTAGCTTGTGAGCGTAACGCAGCTGTCAGATGGCCAACGAGAAGAGCCACAAGCAGCATGATGCTGGCGCTCAGCAGATTTTGCCATTTGGTGATCGCCAGGGAAAAATACGGAGGCACGAAAACGTAGGCAAATGCCAGTGAACTCACAATGGCGCATGCAATCGCTGGACCACGGCCAAATTTGACTCCCGTCAATACTACAGCCAGGACGTAAAGCAAGGTGACGTCAGAGAGATACTGTACTTCTCTCAGTGGGCTGATGATCATCGACCCGAGGGCAACGCCAATGAACGGGATTGCATATGCCGGCAAGTGGATCGGGGTTCTTGGTGGTGTAAAAGTCACTCTGTCATTACCTCTTTCAATGCATTTCACGCCTGGAGAGCCGCAGCATCCCGCCTTTTTCTTGGCCCCTGGGGATTTTTTTCTACCGTTTATGGCGAATTTATATCCGTTCTTTTAGCGTATACGAGACCGAAGATTCAATTTTCTGAATCGGTGCCTGAATAGTCCAATTTATGTGGCAAAAATAACTGGCCATTGCAGGAGTTCGAATGCTCACTTCGATTTCTGATCGAACGCTTGCTGGCGTTTGCCTATTGATCGCTCTTATAGTGTTGCAGATTTGCGCAATGATCAGGGTTCGGCGTGATCGAAATTCAAAGCATCGCGCTCGATTCACCTTGGAGAAACATGGATAGCGATCAACTCGTTGAAAGTTCTTAGTGGTCGATGGTCTAGGGGGACTTTAGATTTTCTCGGCAGTACTGAAGCCGCGTATCCCTTCCACCTCGTCGTCCAAATCGGCGCCTTGCTCGAAATTTCGTCGTTGTGCGATGTAGTAAACCGCGATGGAGACCCACCGGCGACGCACTTGTTCAGCCAAATCGAAGCGAGCTGTTGCCTCGACTGGGGCAGCTTCTCGTTCCTTCGCTTCCATATCTACTCTGGCCAGTCCGGCCACAATGTGCTTTCCAGGTAACAATCGATCAGGAAAAGGCACAGAACATCGGGTATGTCGGGGAAGTAGTCGAAAATGTTCATAACAGAACCATGTCCTCTGAATTAGCTGCGGTCGGCGCAGCAGCTTTGGCTAAATGGATGCTAGAGGAACGGTTATAAATTCGCTATAAAAGCCCACGACTATTCGAGGTCGGCTGAAATAATCCGGAATTCCGCGCATGGCATTGCGACGGGCTTACCGATTACCGGAAGCGGTTGTTCATGCCTCTTCCTTGGCTGCGACAGTCCCGGTCAAATAATCTGTCGGGTACTTTTTTCAGTCTTTTTCAGTTGTGTGCGTCTGCTCGGGGAAGAGATGGACCGCCACCCAGATCGTCCCCGACGATACGCGCTGCACCGAGTGTGGTACGCCGGCCGGCAAGTAGACGTGTTCGCCTGCCGTGAGGGGGATCGTTTGTCCGGCTGCTTGCAACGTGGCGTCTCCCCGGATCATCAGGACCCATTCATCTTGCGCCTGCACATATTCGTGCGGGGTGATCGCAGCGGAACTTACGATGCGTTCGATGAGCAGGTTCCTGTGGCTCAGAATTGTGTCGAAGCGTTCGCCCTGGCACGGCGGATCTGCGGCCTCGAATACGCTGCCTGCCTGCGCTTGTGATGCGCTGGGCATGGGACGTGGAAGGGCAGTAGTGCCGGGCCGTGATTCGTTCCTGATCTGTCGAAGCGCCTCCAGCTCCGTTCTCAGTTTCCCGGGTATCGCTACCTTGTCGCGGCTCTTCATGTCGAAGCAGACAAGTGTTGCTTCCGCTTCAGCGGCAATAACCCCATCGGCTTTGCGGATGATTCGATATGCGGTGGAGAATCTGTCTTCCTCAATCGAGGTGATCTGCACTCCGGTAATCACGACGTCGCCGAAACCGAGGGGAGCCTTGAACCGGCAACTGGTCGATCCGACGACGATCGTAATGCTCTCCGTCGATTCGTGGCCATACTTGCCAATGCGTTGATACAGGGCAACTCGTGCGTTCTCGATAAAGCGGAAATACCATATGTTGTTGACATGGCCGTTCGGGTCAAGCTCTCCCCATACTACCGGCTGCTCCACCGTAATCGGATAGTTCAGGAGGTCTGCGAGCATCTTCGCTCCTTCAGGAGAATTGAGTTGCTTCGGCGTGCGAACGGAAGGTGCTATGGCGTACCGCCGATTCTCTGAATTTTACTCGCACGGCGCTCGGCCGTCGCACGGATCGAAGATATGGCGGCGCCACATTATGCGCAAAAAAAGCCGCAGCAACTGCCTTCGGGCGAAGGTCGGTTCCAGCGGCGGTCTGCGGTCAAACAAACCATTTGACCGCATGCTCTGAACACGGCGGGCCTTACATGAAGACTTCTGCCCGCTTGATCAGGTCTTCCAGCCCGGCTTCGCTCGCATTGCGCGGCTTGCCCGGATGGATGATGGCGACCTGGCAGTTCTCGGCAGCCTCGACGAGCTGAGCGTAGGTGCCGGCGTTGATGTCCTTGATGTAGGCTTGCTTGTTGCCGTCATAGGCGAACATCTTGTCGTTGATATTGATGCACTCGTTGCACGACGCGCAGCGTGCCGTTTCGATGTAAGCCTCGTCGGACGATTTTTCCGCTTCCTTTTCGGCCGTGGCGGCTTCGGGGGCAGACGCGGCAACCGCGGCAGGTTCCACAGGAGCGGCGGTGGTGCCGGCCGCGACGATGGCCTGGCTGCATTCTTCCCAAGCCGATTTCTCCCGGGCGAGCAATTTCTCGGCGTGCGAGTTATGGATGCCTCCGAGTTCCTGCAGGCTGTTCCACATGGACAGGCAGCGGCGTGCTTCGCGGACGATCTTCTCGGTGACGATCACTTTTTGTAATTTGTCTTCGGGGTTGATCATCAATACAGTGGGGACGCTATCGATGCGGTCGATGCCATCCCATTTATCGCGAGCGATGATGTTGCCGGCGTCGGTCAGTGTGTCGTTCCAGTGCGCTTTTGGCACCGCACCGAAGAATTTGGCGTAGCGGGAGTCACAGGCGACGAAGTCGATGAGCGTAAAGGGGAGTTCGACGGTTTGCGTCTGGCACTCCGCATCCTCAAGGACGATCTTGTGGATGGGCCAGTCGAGTTCGGCCTGCGGATTGGCGGCCAGCGAGAAACGTGACGCCCAGTCGTCCCCAGCGGTCGGATCCATCGTGAAGGCAGGGAATACGCGTGACTCGAGCGCCGCCGCCCCGATCAGGTAGGGCGGCAATTGGCCGTGGCCTCCGGCGATCCCCGAAAAAACGCTGAACAGGGCGGGACCGGAGCAGTCCAGACCGCGCACGATACTGTCGCGCAACTGGTAAAGCGCCGAAGCCGGTGATTGCACCACGAACACGCCGGCCATGCCCAACGCCATGCGGGCGAGTTGCCGGCTACGCAGGGCGAATGCCAAGTGGCCGTTGCTGATTGGTGATTCCTCAATGACGTCGTCAGTCTGCACAAGAACCTTGATCGGCAGATTCAACGACATGATTTCGGTGAGCGAGCTCAGTTCCTCGCCCGGCAGCTTGTCCGCATGGAGACGTACCAGGTAGTCGGGGAAGATGGCCATGTCGCGGGGGTCGAGCCCGTTCTCGCCGAAGGACTCGAAGAGGCGGTCATGCTTGGCTTCGCTGTATTCACCCCGGACTTCGAGTTCGGCGATGGCCACGGCCTTGGACAGCTCGATGGCCTTGGCCAGGCGCTCGCGGTAGGCTCTTATCGCGTCGTTGCAGGAGTCGAAGGCGAAGATGTAAGGTTTGATGGTGGAAGTCGGCATGGGGAAGAACTGCTGCGACTTCAGCGTGGTCAGGAGTTTTTCGATGCGCTTCCTGCGGTTCTTTGTCAGATTTTCTTTCGGCGCGGATTTGGACAGGATGCGCGACATCACCTCGAAGTCAAACTGGTCCATGGGGCCCGAACCAAAGGTGCGCTTCAGGTTGGTGGCGGTTCTGCCGGCGTTGGAGTTGGCAAAATCGGCTTGCAGGATTTCCGAGAGTTTGAGGACAAGACGATTGACGATCTCGCCGAAGCGCTTGGCTCGCTGTGTCTGGGCCAGGGCCCAAACATGCCCGATCAGGTGATAGGGCATGGAACCGTTGCAATCGACGACCTCGCCATCTACCTTCAGGTTGGCGCGCGCGCGGGAAAGGCTCTCGGCGATGTGCTTGTCCTCCTTGGTCAATGCCTTGGCGGCCTTGTCCCACAGGGTGGAGAGCATTCCCTCCGTGCCGTTCGCGGTCAGCGTTCGGATGTGTTGCTCAAGGCGAAGCACGTGCTTCCTGAGCCTGTCGGCCTCGTTGCCGCGGGCGATTTTGTCGAGGATGCCGTCGATCAGTCCGGACAGCGATTCGACACTGGCGCCACCTGGCTGGTCCTTGACCAGCACCAGCGGGAAGTCGTAGCGCAACTGGGTGAGGTCCCGGTAGGCGGCGAAAAGGGCTGGACGCAGTTTGAGCCGGTCGATGGCGTCCAGGTCTGAGGTCGTTGTCTTCCCGGTCAGGAAGAACGCAACGTGGGCTTGCAGATCAGCTTCCATAAGTTGTAGCTATCCTGTCTAGTCGTTGTTGGGTGCGCGCCCCGCCGAGGCGATCGCGATCGTTAGGCGGGAACGGCCGTTGTACGTCGAAATCGTTCTTTCCTTGTCAGACAGAGAACTTGTCGAGTTCCGCATTGAAGTTCTTCTTAATCGCTTCCACCGTGCGCAGTGCGCCGCTATGCCGCGTGTCTTCGTAGCAGGGAACTTCGGGGTTCCGGTAAAGAATGCCGACCGGGATGATGTCGGTGTCGGAGGCGATCTCGCGTGCACGGTGGATGTCCAGCGGGTCGTGCTCCACCTGGTTCTTGTACACTCTTGAAAGCCCCTGGCTGATTTGCAGGCCGTTGGCGTGATGCAGCAGCTGAACGCGTTCGGGATCCTGCAGCCACGGATCGAGCGACTTGGGCAGCCATTCCGGGCAACGCTGGATGATGCGCACGAAGGAGAATCCTTTGTGATGGTAGGCGGCCTTGACAATGTCGTAGAGCGTTTCCGGGATCCAGTCCACCGCCTGGGCGATGAACGAGACGTTCGATACGCCGAGGGAGACCGTGAGCGGGTTAAGCGCGTCGAGATAGCTGCCGCGCGGCGTGGTATTGCTTCGCGTGCCGATCGGCGATGTCGGGGAGGCCTGCTTCTTGGTCAACCCGTAGATCTGGTTGTCGTGAAGGAATACCGTCATGTTCATGTTGTAGCGCAGCGCGTGGATCCAGTGCGCCGCACCAATACTGCAGCAGTCGCCGTCGCCGGTGTTGACGAACACGGTGAGGTCCGGTCGGGCCATCTTGACGCCTTCGGCGACCGGGAAGGCCCGACCGTGGATACCGTGGAAGCCGTAGGTCTTCATGTAGTGCGGGAACCGGCTGGAGCAACCGATGCCGGAAACGAACACTGTTTTTTCCGGGCGCAGGCCTTCGTCTCGGCACAGGCGCTGGACGGCGGTGAGGATGGCGTTGTCGCCGCAGCCGGTGCACCAGCGGGGAACGCCGCTCTGGTAGTCTTCCAGCGCCGACTGCTCCTTGTACAGGTCGAGCAGTTGCTTGGTGGCGGATAATTTCATGTTTTTCCCCTATTTCTCGAGTTTGGCCAGGAGTACTTGACGGATAGTGCGCGGTTTGACCGGCTGTCCCCGGACTTCGGTCCAGCAGTCGACGTCGACCAGATAGCGCGAGCGGAGCAGGGTGGCCAGCGACGAATAGCGGCGGTTGTCCTCGTCGATCAGTTCGTCATCCGGGTTGTCGCTCCAGTTGGTTTCGATGGTCAGCACTTTTTTGTACCGCTGCATGATTTCCTTGATTCCCGGCTGCATGGGTTGCAGGAAGCGCAGGTGGATCGAGGCGACCTTCTTTCCTTCGGCGCGCAGGCCTTCGATGGCTTCCTCGATCGCGCCCTTGGTGCTGCCCCAGCCAATCACCAGTAGATCGCCCTTGGGCGCGCCGAAGACCTCCGGCGGGAGGAGCGTCTTCTGCAGTGCGGCCAGTTTCAGGCTACGGGCACGCAGTCCTTCCTGGTTGATGTCCGGGTCGTAGGCCACATGGCTGTAACGGTCATGCGCCAGGCCAGTGACGGTGTGCATGCCGCCCGGTTGGCCGGGGATGAAGCGGCGGGCGATGCCGGTGATGGGATCCCAGTCGTAGGGCTTGGCGCCTTCAGGAATTGGGCTCTGGTCGATGGGTGGCGCCATCCATGATTCCGAGAACTGTGGCCGGTCGAACGGTTGCTGTGACGAGGACAGGCTGGCGTCGCTGAGGATGACCACCACGGTGTTGAAGGTTTCGGCGATCCTTCGCGCGGTGATCACCGAGTAGAAACAATCCTCGATCGTGGCCGGGGCCATGACCACCTTGGGCGCATCACCATGACTGCCGTAGATCGTGGTCAGCAGATCGCCTTGCTCGACCTTGGTCGGCTGGCCGGTACTCGGACCACCACGCTGGACGTTGACCACGACGAGCGGAATCTCCGCCATGACGGCCAGGCCGATGGCTTCCTGCTTCAGCGAGTAGC
>CAZCJW010000019.1:0-23946 GCA_964499185.1 uncultured Propionivibrio sp.
GGCCCCCTGGGCCGTCCAGCAGGGACAGAACGTAAAAACGATCTCGCGCGGCACCGGCTTCAGTGTCAGCAGCGAAGGCAAGGCCCTGAACAATGCCGTGGAAGGACAAATCGTCCAAGTTCGGACGCCGTCGGGGCAAACGGTCAGCGGAATCGCCAGGACAGGCGGCATAGTCGAGATAAATTACTGAGCCGAAGCCCCCGAGCGCACCGACAATTCGTGAATGCAGCGAGGATTTCGGCAAAAAAATGCTAAAGTTAAGCGCTACTGCGCCGATAGTACGTGCAAGCACGAAATTTTTCGAGGCATTGCCATGAAGATCGAACAATCCACCAAACTGACCACCCCCCAACTCGTCAAGGAGACGCGCAGCGCGCCCGCGAAAAATGTGGGGAGCGAATCCGACGAAGTCCAGTTGAGCAGCCTGGCTTCACAGTTGCTCGCCACGGAAAGCGAATCGCCGTTTGATGCTGGTCGTGTCGGAGAGATAAAGCAGGCGATCGCGGAAGGCAGGTTCTCGATCAATGCAGGGGCCATTGCAGATCGTTTGATCGCTTCCGCCAAGGAACTTGTCGAGTCGCAGCAAAACACCTGACGGGTAGTCATGACCGCAGCTGTTTCCGAGTTCCAGAAGGCGATTTCCAGAGAGTCAAATCTCGTTAAGCAGTTTGTCCAACTTCTGGAAAAGGAACAGGACGTTTTGACGAACGGCAGGACCGATGAACTTCCTGCTATCGCCGAAAGCAAAGAGAAGCTTGCGGCAGCACTGAATGAACTGTCGCTGCAACGCAACTTATTCCTCACTTCGCTCGGCTTTCCGCCCGACCGCCCCGGAATGGAATCCTGGACTGCTGCAAACACGGGGCAAAAAGAGACCCTTACAGCCTGGAATCAGACGCTTGTTTCAGCAGCGCGCGCAAAGGATCTCAACCTCCGGAACGGGCAGTTGATCCAATTGCGCATGAAATACAACAGCCAGGCACTGGAAGTACTCATGCGCAAGGAAAACAACCTGGATCTTTATGGTCCGGACGGACGTTCGTCAGCGCTGGGCGATCGACGAATTGACGATGCTGTGTAACCCGCCTCTGCGTAACAGGCTACCGACCCGTTGACGAACCGCTATCGATACCGACTTCCTCGCCTTTTTCGGCCCCGGTGGAATCGATAAGGATCGTCACCCGCCGGTTGCGCGCCCGACCGTCGGCAAGAATATTGGGCTCGACTGGCCGTGTATCGGCGTAACCGATTGCCGTCAGCCGGTCGGCAGCCACACCGGAATCCGAAAACAGGCGCAACACGGTTGTCGCCCGGACGGCTGACAATTCCCAGTTCGACGGAAATTGCGCGGTGCTAATGGGAACGTTGTCGGTGTGCCCTTCAATGGTAATCGGGAAATCGGTGGGTGCGAGGACTTGGGCGATGGCTCGCATGGCCCTTGCCGAAACCGGCTGTAATAGAGCCTGCCCCGGCGAGAAAAGAATGCTGTCGTTGATCTCGATCGTAACGCCACGGCTCGTCTCAATCACGCGGACTTTGCCTTGCTCAATCAGCGGCGCCATGACATCGAGTATTTCCTTGGCGACGTTGCGCATCTTGTCGCGTCGCTTCTGTTTTTCGATTTCCTGCTGCCTGGCGGCCTGATTCTGCTTCTGCGCCAGAGCAATCGGAGGTGTCACCACGATCGGCATCTGCGTTGAGCTGTTTGCCTGGATGTTGCGGAATGCACTCACCATTGAATCGCTCAGTATTCTGTACTTACCCTCGTTTACGCTCGACAGCGCATACATCACCACAAAAAAGGCGAACAGGAGCGTAATGAAATCCGCATACGACACCAACCAGCGTTCGTGGTTGTCGTGCTCATCCTCGTATTTCTTGCGGCGGGCCATGGACTAGAAGATGTAGCCCTGAAGCCGGCTTTCGATGATGCGCGGGTTATCCCCGTTGGCAATGCCGACGAGCCCGTCGACGATCATTTCGCGCTGGACTAGAAGACGGTTGATATGCGCCTTGAGCTTGTTAGACATCGGCAGGAAAACCAGATTGGCCAGACCGACGCCATAGATTGTCGCCACGAACGCCACCGCTATGCCTGCTCCGAGCTTTGACGGGTCGGACAGGTTTTCCATGACGTGGATCAATCCGAGCACAGCGCCAAGAATGCCGATTGTCGGTGAATACCCTCCCGCGGCTTCCCATATCCGGGCTGACATTTTCAGCTCATGTTCATAGGTGTTGATTTCCACCTCAAGCACTTCGCGCAGACGTTCCGGCTCCGCACCGTCGACCAGCAACTGCAAACCTTTGCGGGCAAAATCGTCCTTCAGTTGGCCCATCGCCGTTTCCAGTGCCAACAGTCCTTCTCTTCGTGACAACTGGCTCCACCCGGTAATTTGCTTAATCAGTTGCGCGTAATCGACAACAGGCGGGTACCAGACCCAGCGCACCATACGCATGCCGCGCATGAACGTCGCGTAAGGGCTTTGCAGCATGACGGCCCCCATGGTTCCCCCAACGACGATCAGCAACGCCGTTGGCTGGGACAGGGAGCCCACATGTCCTCCTTCGAGAATCTGGCCACCGATGATCGCCACGATGCCGATCAACAGTCCGAGAACACTGATTTTATCCATGCTTTCCAGCTTTCTTGCGTATTCCCGAATCGCCGAAAATGCGTGCGCGTAATCGGGCTACGGCTTGCGTATGCAACTGACAGACCCGCGACTCAGTCACGCCCATGACGTCCCCGATCTCACGCAAATTGAGATCCTGCTCATAGTAGAGGGCCATCATTAGTTTTTCCCGCTCGGGGAGCATGTCGATCCCCTCAACGAGCATTCGCTTGAGACTCTCCTCCTCAAGGATTCTCAACGGCTCCCTTGAATCATCGGTTAGATGCCGCTCCAGGAAGTCGTCATCCCCTTCTTCTACCAAGTCTTCAAACGAGAGCAACTGATGTCCCCTGGCATCCTGCAGCATCCTTTGATACTCGGCCAGAGGCACACCAAGCGCCTTAGCCAGTTCCGCCTCGGAAGGTGGACGTCCATATTCCTGCTCGAGTTGGGCAATCGCCTTCTCGATCTGCCTGAACTCGCGACGCAAACTGCGCGGCAGCCAGTCGTTCTCGCGCAATCCGTCAAGCATCGCACCACGCACGCGCTGCGCGGCGTAGGTTTCGAACTGCGCGCCCATCCCTGCCTCAAACCTCTCGATGGCATCAAGCAGCCCGATCATACCGTTCTGTATCAGGTCATCGACCTGTACGCTGGACGGAAGACGAGCCATCAGATGATAGGCGATGCGCTTGACGAGCGGAGCGAAGCGCTGTACCAGCTGATCTTTTTTGATCTGACCTGCAGCGTTATACATAATCCCCGAGGGTCAGGCGTAAATGGCGACCGGATCGATATGCTGGCTCAAGTGTAGCAGTTGCTGGACAAATTGTTCGAGTCCGCCGACATCCTCGCCGGGAAGGCGCCAGCAGAGCATGTCTCCGGCCAGTTTTCGGCAGGCCTTCGCGGCCAATGCTTCGGGATACAGGCTCCCCACCGGTTGGCACAGACTCGCGGCCTGATGCAGGCGCTCATCCAGCGGCACACATCCGGCGAATTCGAGTCGGGCAAATCGGCGGCTATGCGTTACCCGAGCAATGTTGCCAAACACGGCGCGCCCTTCCTCCATCCCGCGCACCCCATTGACCAGAACACGGTAATTGCGGCGAGAATACCCGAGGCTCACTTTTTTGATCAAGGCATAGGCATCGGTTATCGAGGCGGCAGTCGGTGACATGACGATCACCGTTTCATGCGCAGCGAGCCCCAGAGGTGAAAATCCCAACGGGTGGTCCTGGGAAGTATCCACCAGGATCACATCAACGGGGTCTTCCATGGCAGAAAGGCTCGCCGAGAGCGCGCGTTGCTGCTGCGCATTGAGTTTCCCAAGTTTCTTGACCGCTTTGGCCGCAGTGAGGATCAAGACACCGGGAGCAACATTCTGCAAGACCTCGGAGAGGGATCGTTCACGGGCGATTACCTGCATGAGATCGTGCCGGCTCGAAACGCCAAAACAGGACGCGACATTCTTTTTCGTCGTCTCGTCCAGCACCAACACCGTCCTTCCCTGTTGCGCCAGACATGAGGCCAGATTCGCCACCAATACGCTCTTTCCGACCCCCGGACTCCCGGCGGCAAAGGCGACTACACGCAAGGGTTCTCTAGCAAACAACCGGCGCAGGCCGGCGGCCTGGTCGGCATAAAGCTCAGCCACGGCGCCCTCCGGCAGCGGCCATATGGGAGGCGCTGGCCATCATCAGGCCTGGTTCCAGTCCGTCGAGGCGGTGCGGAGAAGACTCGGGTAAATCCTTGAATGCCCTGTGCAGCAGGTACACCCGATTGGGCAAGTGCAGATCTTCGGGAACACGTTGACCATTGGATACATAATGCAGCGGTAAACGATGCCGGATGATGACATCCAGCGACGTTGCCAGGCTCGCTGCCTCATCCACCTTGCTCAAAATGCAACCGGCAAGGTCCGGACCGCTGTACGCGCGCACGACGTCGTCCAGGGTATCGCCTCGCCCGGTAGCGGCCAAAAGAAGGAGACGCTTGACGCCACTGTGCCCGAACATGGCCACCTGCTCCTCGACCATCCTGTCGCGCTGGCTCATCCCCATCGTATCCACGAGCACCATGTGCTTGTGCTGCAGGTCTGCCAGCGTCTGGTTCAATTCTTGGGCGTCCTTCACCAGATACACGGAAACACCGAGTATCCGTCCGTAGATGCGCAACTGCTCGTGGGCGCCGATCCGGTAGCCGTCGGTAGTGATCAATGCGACCTTGCTCGCGCCGTGGCGCAGCACACACCGTGCGGCCAGCTTGGCGGTGGTCGTTGTCTTGCCGACGCCCGTTGGACCGACCAGGGCATAAACGCCACCCCGATCAATGATATCGCTCTCGTTGCCAATGGTAAGCAGCGAACGGTCTGCCACGGCCTTGACCCAGGAGAGTGCTTGCGTAGCGTTGAGGTCGCGCGGCAAGTCGGTCAGCAACTCACGCGCCAGGCTGGGTGAAAAACCTGCATCCAGCATCTGGCGCAGGATTTCCGTCTTCACCGGTTCGGAACGCGCCGCCTCTCCCCAGGCGAAGCCGGCCAGATGCTGCTCGACGATCTTACGCAGCGATCGAATTTCATCCATCACTTCGGCCGGAACGATTTCCGCCTGCCGAGGCCCCGCAGCCGAACTTTCTTGAACTACCGGTCGCTCGATCTTGGGCATGGGCCGTGGCGCCAGCGGCGGAAGGTCGACGGGAGCAGCGGCTTTCGTCGCGGACGGTGCGAACGCCGCCGGCGAGGATAACCGGACCGTGTAGTCATCGTTCAACCTTGGCTTTGCGTCCTGAACCGGTGTCGGCACAATCATTTCCATGTCGCTGGCCGCTACCGCCATGATTTCCACTCCGCCAGGAATGGCGCGATTGGACAAAATAATTGCATCAGGACCAAGCAGTTCCTTGACCTTGCGCAACGCATCCCGAGCCGAAGAGGCGACAAATTTCCTGACGTTCATGCTTTACCCCCAATGATCGAGGTGACCTTGATGATTTTGTTTTCCGGTACTTCCGCATGGGCGAGCACCTTGAGTTGTGAAATGGCCCGGCGCAGGAAGCGCGACAGGAGCACCCGCAAATTCCCGGACACCAGCAGTACAGAGGGCAAACCCAGTGCTTCCTGGCGCTGCGCTGCTGCCGCTGCTTCGCGTATCAGGGTATCGGCGAGATTGGGTTCGATGCTCGCCCCTTCCCCGCCGCCGGCGATGGCCTGGAGCAGGATGCGCTCGAGCTGTGGATCGAGCGACATGACCTGAATTTCGTCGCCACTCGGGTAAATCTGCTGAATGATCGAACGCCCGAGGGCGATGCGCACCTGCGCGGTAAGCGCTTCTGCATCCTGCGTACGCGGCGCCGATTCGGCGAGTGTCTCGATGATCGTGCGCATGTCGCGGATGTGAATGCTTTCATCCAGCAGGTTCTGCAGGACTTTCTGCAGCACGCCAAGCGGCAGGACCTTGGGCACCAGATCCTCGACCAACTTCGGCATTTCTTTCGCCAGGTGATCGAGCAGCGCTTGCGTTTCCTGGCGTCCGAGCAATTCCGCCGCATGCGACAGGATCAGGTGATTGAGATGGGTTGCGGTCACCGTACTGGCATCGACCACCGTATAGCCGAAAGCCTGGGCCTGTTCACGCAAGGCGTTATCGATCCAGATGGCCGGCAGGCCAAAAGCCGGATCCTTTGTCGCAGTACCGGGCAACTGTCCCACCACGCGACCGGGATTAATCGCCAACAAACTTCCGGGGAATGCCTCGCCCTGTCCGATTTCCACTCCTTTGAGAAGGATCCGGTAGGCGTTCGGCTTCAGTTCAAGGTTGTCACGAATATGTACCGGGGAAACGAGGAACCCGACGTCCTGAGCGAACTTTTTGCGAATCCCGCGAATCCGCCTCAGCAACTCGCCGTCCTGGGCCTTGTCGACAAGCGGGATGAGACGATATCCGACTTCCAAACCGAGGACGTCAAGGGGCGCCACATCGGCCCAGCTGGCTTCCTGGGACTCAGTTGGCACGGCAACAGAAGGAGCTGCCTTAACCTGGACCGGTTTTTCGCGCGCTTTCCGCCGCGACATTTCCCAGGCCAGAGACCCCAGTCCGCCGGCCAACATCAGAAACACGAAGTTCGGCATGCCTGGGATAAGCCCCAGCAGGCCAATGATTGCCGCAGACAGTCCGATTACCTTCGGGCTGTCGAAGAGTTGCCCGAGGAACTGTTGCGACAAGTCCTGGGTATCGCCGACGCGCGTCACAACCATACCGGCGGCGATTGAAATGATCAGCGCCGGGATCTGTGCCACGAGACCGTCACCGATCGTCAACAACGTGTAGGTTCTGGCCGCGGTCCCGAGGTCAAGATCATGTTGGAGCATTCCGACAAACAGGCCGCCGATGACGTTGATGAACATGATCAGGATGCCAGCCACGGCATCGCCCCGGACAAACTTCGAAGCACCGTCCATTGACCCGAAAAAGTCCGCCTCTTCGGCAATCGTGGCACGACGCCGCCGCGCCTCATCCTCTCCGATCAGTCCGGCATTGAGATCCGCATCGATCGCCATTTGCTTGCCAGGCATCGCATCCAGGGTGAACCGCGCCGCCACTTCAGCGACGCGTCCGGCGCCTTTGGTAATCACCACGAAATTGATGATCACAAGGATGGCAAACACGACGATGCCGACCGCGTAGTTGCCTCCCACCAAGAAATTTCCGAACGCGTCGATAACCTGACCGGCAGAACCCGGACCGGTATGCCCCTCAAGCAGCACGACACGGGTCGAAGCCACGTTGAGCGACAACCGCAACAGGGTGGTGATAAGCAGCACCGTCGGGAAAACGGAAAAGTCGAGCGGCTTCAGAACATTGATTGCGACCAGCATCACAATGATCGAGATCGCGATATTGAACGTGAAGAAGAGATCGAGCATGAAGGGCGGCAGAGGCAGCACCATCATGGATAAAACCAGAAGTATCAGCAGGGGACCCGCAAGTTGCTGCAGCCCGATACGTCCGAGAAAACTCTGCAAAGTCATGCTGGCGTTAGCCATTCACCACCTCCGGCACCAATTCCGCAGGAACGGGAATGTCGCGGGGCGGCATCGGGTAGTTGCCGCCCTGCTGGCGCCAGCTGGCGAGCTGGTACACGTACGCCAAAACCTCTGCCACCGCCGCATAAAGCGCGGACGGAATCTCCTTGTCCAGTTCGGCGTGACGGTACAAGGCACGTGCAAGGGGAGGCGCCTCCAGCATTGGAACCCCATTTTCGGCGCCGACCATACGGATCTTCTGGGCGATTTCTCCCCTACCCTTCGCCAGCACCTTGGGAGCACCCATGCCGCTCTTGTACGCCAGCGCCACGGCAAAATGCGTTGGGTTGGTGACGATTACGTCCGCTGCCGGGACGGCACTCATCATCCGCTTGCGCGCTGCTTCACGCTGCAGGTTTCTGATCCGCCCCTTGACCTCCGGGTTCCCCTCCATTTCCTTGCTTTCCTGCCTGACCTCTTCCTTGGTCATCTTCAGCTTGTCGTGGTACTGCCAAAGCTGAAAAGGCACGTCCAGCGCGACGATGAGCAACATGGACAGGACGATCAACAAAAAGCTGAAATTGATCAGGCGCCCCGCGCTGGAAAGCCCGGCATCCACGGTTTGCCCCAGTAGCGCCAGGAGATCCCCGCGTTCGGACCACAAGACGGCAATCGCCACGCCGCCGATCAGCGACGCCTTGGCGACTCCCTTGACCAGTTCGAGCAGACCGGACCAAGACACGATACGGGTCACGCCCTTGATCGGATCAAGGCGTTCAAGATCGGGAACCAGCGCCTTAAAAGAAAAATTCCAGCTACCGAGAAAAAACGGCGATGCCAGAGCCGCCACAACGAGCGCCATGATGAAGGGACCAAAGGAGAGCAGCGCATCCAGAGCGATGTCGGCAAAACGCACGACGATGAACTGCGGATCTCGTAGCGATTGTTCGTCGAAGCTCAGGCCGCGCCTGACTATGGCCGACGTGCGATGCATCATCCAGCCTCCGACCATCCAAAAAGCCCCCGCGGATACAAACAGAACCAGAAATGCCCCAATCTCGCGGGAACGCGGAACCTGCCCTTCCTCACGCGCCTGCTCAAGCCGTCTTGACGACGCAGGTTCGGTTCGTTCGAGATCGCTTTCTTCGGCCATCCGCAGCTTCCAATCAATTAGTTCGTATTATATAAAAAAACTTTAAAAAATAAAGATGTATGACACTTTATTTACCCCGTTTCTCGGATAGTCGCAAGAATGCAACAGATATTTCGAGCACAAAAAAACAGGGGGCCGAAGCCCCCTGCACAGTCGCATTTTTCTACGAAAAATCAGGCTGATAGCTCAAGTCTTTTCGAATGCTTGAGACCCGACTCCCGGTCGACATGGGCGTTCAGGTCCGCAAGCAATTCCTTCATATCCAGAATCAGAACGATCTGGCCGTTTGAAAGCGTCGTTACTCCAGCAACGCCACGCGGCCGGAAGTCATCCAGCGACTTGATTACCGCATCGTCACGCCCGGCAAAACTATCCACAGAGAGAATGAAGCTGCGTTCCGACGTCTGCATCAGAACGCCGTACTCGGGTGTCTGCAATTGAGGCCAACCAAGCAGACGGGAAAGCGCGACGACAGGCAAAACCTCGCCGCGCACGACCAGGGTTTCCTTGCCTCCCACTTCCTGCATCTTCTCTTTTTCAATCGGCAGAATTTCGCGAACCATGGAAAGCGGCAAGGCGAATGGCTGATCACCCAGGAGAACCAGCAGGACGGGGAGAATAGCCAGCGTCAGCGGTAGCGAAATAATGAAGACCGAGCCCTTTCCAGGCTCGGAGCGGATTTCGACGGACCCGTTGAGTTTCTGGATATTCGTCTTAACCACATCCATGCCGACACCACGACCCGATACGGCTGATGCCTGAGTCATGGTAGAGAATCCGGGCAGGAAAATCAGGTTGAGACTCTGCCGGTCATCCAGCGTATTGGCCTCTTCCTCCCTGATCAGCCCCTTTTCCACCGCCTTGGTACGGATACGTTCCGGACTCATCCCGCGGCCATCATCGGCAATGATCAGGACGATGTGGTCGCCTTCCTGGCGCGCCTCAAGCCGCACAACGCTCTTCGCCGGCTTGCCGGCGGCAAGACGTTCTTCCGGCGATTCGACGCCATGATCCACGGCGTTGCGCACCAGATGCACCAGTGGATCGGCAAGATCCTCGATCATGGTTTTGTCGACCTCGGTTTCCTCACCCACCAGAGCCAACTCGACGTCCTTACCAAGCTGACGCGCCAGATCGCGGGCAATCCGCGGATACTTCTGGAAAAGGCGCCCGATGGGCTGCATCCGCGTCTTCATTACCGAATTCTGCAAATCGGAAACCAGCAGATCGAGCTGGCTCACGGCCTGATCGAGCGCATGCAAGGTCTCCGAGTCATTTCGCCCCGCAAGAATATCCGCGCGAAGACTTGTCAGACGGTTCTTCGTCAGGCCAATTTCACCGGAGAGATTCAGAACTTGATCCAGGCGTGCCGTATCGACACGAATCGTCGATTCACGTGCCGCGATTTTTTCTTCGGTACGCCGACCTGTCGTTGCCCCCGACCCGACGAAACCGGGCTTGTCCGTAGCGCGCCGCCCTTCGGGCGGGAAGTGCGGGGTCAATTCCGCTTCCGGAGCGACCGCGTTGGTCGACACATTCTCCACACTGGTTGAAGACTTGGCCTCCGGAGCGGTAGAAACGGCAGGCATCTGCCCTGTAACGGCTGCGTGCAACGCCTGCCAATCAGGCCCTGCGTCCGATCCGACATCACTCGCCGTGCCTGAAGGAGCAGCCACTGAAGCGTTGACCTCCGGCGCGCCGGGAGCAGCAATAGCAACTACTTCCTCGGGTTCTTTCTCATGCAGGGCCAAACGCAGCGAATGGATCACGTCCGGCAACGCCGGACGTGGCTGGACTGCCTGAGCCAGTTCCCCGAACATGGTCCGGACACCTTGTGTCGCGGCCATGATGGTATCCATTAGCTCCGGCGTTAACTCCATTTCGGCGTTTCTGAGCTTGTCGAACAGGTTTTCCGTGAGATGGCAAAGTGTCACGAGTTCCGTGGCATTAAGGAAACCTGCACCTCCCTTGATCGTATGAAAACCACGGAAGATGTCGTTTAGCAGACGCCGATCCCCTGGGTCCTTTTCCAGGTCGACAAGCTTGTTATCAACGTCAGAAAGCAGATCGCTCGCTTCCTGCAGAAAATCCTGCAGAAGGTCTTCCATTCCGGAAAAGTCACTCATGTTGAACCTCCTAGAATCCCAAGCTATCGAGCAGATCGTCAACCTGCTGCTGGCTTACAACGACGTCCGAGCGCCCGCCCGCATTCACCACAGGTCCGTTGAGAAGTGAAGTCACCGACTCGGTGCGCTTTTCTCCCGGGATGGTTTCAATAAGGAGACTCATCAACTGGGTTTCAAGATCCTGGGCGAGGGCAACAACCTTCTTGATGACCTGCCCTGTGAGATCCTGGAAATCCTGGGCCATCATGATTTCCAGCAATTGCTCCTTGGTAGCCGTGGTCCGCTGGGGCACCGCAATATTGAGAAACGCCCGGGTCTCGCTGGCCAGCAACTTGAATTCATCGATTCCCATTTTATTGGCGTACAGGGCATCCCATTTTGCCGCCAACAAGGCCGCCCCTGTCTCGAGTTCTTCCTGCAGAGGATTGGCCACATCGGTCGCATTCAACACCTTGCAAGCCGCCTGTTCCGTGAGATTGGCAATGTAAGCCAGACGATCCTTCGCGTCGGGGAGCGCACTCACGGTTTTCTCGATCAGCTTGTCGTACCCCAACGCACCGAGCGTATCGTGAAGTTGCCGGGCCATTTGCCCCACCTGCGTAAAAACCTTTTTCTGGCTGGGCCATTCGTTCCCGGCATTTTCGCCAGTACTACCTTCCTCTGCAGGAACCGCATTCTTGGAGACAATCGAATCGAACAGCGCCTGCAAATCGCTTGAATCTTCAGTCAGGTCGTCACTTTCCTGCACCTGCCTGATAAGTGAAGGTTTCTTTTCATGCACAGGAGGTAACGGAGGATTCACCACTCCGCCAGCAATGCTGTCGAACAGAGCCTCGAGTTCGCTCGAGTCGCCTGAAGAATTCACATCACTCATTTCAGACACCCATTTTTTCGAAAATTTTCTGCAGCTTTTCTGCCAGTGTCGCGGCCGTAAAGGGTTTTACGATATAGCCGCTGGCCCCCGCCTGCGCGGCCGCGATGATGTTCTCTTTCTTGGCCTCCGCGGTAATCATCAGCACCGGCAAATGCGCCAGCGACGGCGTTGACCGGATTGCCTGAAGCAACTGCAACCCATCCATGTTCGGCATATTCCAGTCCGTCACCACGAATTCAAAGCCACCAGCCTGCAACTTCTGCAGGGCAATGGCTCCATCTTCGGCCTCATCCACATTGGCAAAGCCCAGTTCCTTGAGGAGATTCCTGACGATTCGCCGCATTGTCGAAAAATCATCCACCACAAGGATTCTCAATTTTGGATCAGCCATTCTTTACTCCTGAAGTTCTTCTTATCGCTCAAGTATCGGGCGCAACGTATCCGCGAGCACCTCTGCATCGAATTTTGCGATGTACGCATCAACGCCAACCGCCTGCCCCATTGCCCGGTTGGCTTCAGACGACAAGGAAGAATGCATGACAACCGGAATGCCGGCAAATCGCACATCCGCCTTGATGTGCTTCGTCAGCACGTAGCCATCCATTTCCGGCATTTCGGCATCCACAAGAATCAGGCGCACTTCATCGCGTAACGAACTTCCTGTTTGCTGTGAGTGCGCAGCAAGCCCTTGAAGTCGCGTCCAGGCCTCAGCGCCATTCGTGGCATGCTTGTGCTTGACGCCCAGTTTGTCGAACACTTCCGCAATTTTTTTCCGCGCGACGACCGAATCGTCGACGAAAAACACGCCGGTCTCTTCCGCAACCTGAGCGGGTGGCACATCCACAATAATTGCTTCCCCAAAGGCATTGGCGAGTATCTGCTCGACATCGAGCAGCGAGACCAGCGTGCCGTTTTCCAACTCAGTAATAGCGGTAATCAAACCTTGGTTCGAGGAAAGCACGCTCTCTGGAGCCCGAACCTTTTCCCAGTCAACACGGATGATCCGGTCAACCTCGTGGACCAGAAAACCCAACGTACGCTTGGAATACTCGGCGACCATCATGGTCTTGCCCCGCTCGATCGGCTGATCCTGATGCTCAAGGAAATTGACCAGTGAAAGAACAGGGATCACATTTCCACGCAGGGAGACCAGTCCCTCGACGCCTTTGGGCATATTCGGAGTCTTGGTGATATGGGGAGTACGTCCCACTTCACGCACCTTGAACACATTGATCCCGAACGTTTCCCGGGTTCCAAGGGAAAAGAGCAGAATCTCCATCTTGTTGGAACCAGCCAATCTGGTTCTGGCATCAACGCTATCGAGCAGGTTTTTCTTTTCAACCAGATCCGTTGCCATCGCCTAACTCCAATTCAGAAAAGCCTCAGTCATTCGCCTGAGCTACGGGAACCGTCCCAAGAAGACGACGGGTCAACGTTTCGGAAAGCTTCTGTGGCTCAAACTTGGGAACGTACTCATCAACTCCCACAGACCTGCCTAATTGTTGGTTGGACATACCGGAGAGCGACGAATGCATGATCACCGGCACTCCGACAAAACGCGGGTCGGTCTTGATCTTTTTGGTCAGGATGTAGCCGTCCATCTCCGGCATCTCGACGTCGGTCAGAACCAGGCTGATCAGATCGGAAACCTGCTGTCCCGAAGCTTGCGCATAAGCGGCGATCTTCTCCAGTTCCTCCCACGCCGCACGTCCGTTGATGGATTCCACATACTTCACATGCATTGCATTGAGCGTACGGATGATTTGTTTGCGCGCGACAATGGAGTCATCCGCAAAGAAAACCGTCAGCGATGGATCATTAAGCGGCTTGATGTTGCGGAACACCACCTCGTCGTCGTATTTTGTCGTTTCCGAGAGGACTTTCTCGACGTCCATCATCATCACCAAACGTCCATCCGGCAACTCCGTCACGGCAGTCACCAACCCACCCATCTCCGCCATCATCATATCCGGAGGGACTTTCATCTGACTCCAGTCGAGTCGCAAAATGGTATCCACGCCCTCGACCAGAAAACCCTGGGTATGCCCGGCGTATTCGGTGACGATCATGATCGACCGGGGCGAATCGGTGGCCACTCCCGCATACTTCGCCAAATCCACGACGGGAACGAGAGCACCGCGCAGACTGACCATACCTTCCACCGACGCGGGCATTTCCGGTGCCGCGGTAATCGGCGGTGTTCTCATTACTTCGCGAACCTTGAATACGTTGATACCGAAAGTCTCCCTGCGCCCCGTGGCCGAATTGGTTCCGAGGGTAAACAACAAAATTTCCAATTTGTTGGTGCCGGCGAGCTTGGTACGCGCATCTATACTTTTTAGCAGCTCTGACATGCCTGATCCCCTTTTATGGGCAAATAGCCATACAACCTTTATTCACATCTTAATCGAACACTTGGCATTTCACCATAACCCGTGGCAGGAAGCCCTCTCCAACGCCCGCATAGTCTCGGGAACTTCAATCAACAGCACGCCATTTCGGCTAATGTCCCAAATATCCAAGCACAGCAAGAACCCTCGGTGCCAAGTCATTCAGGCTCGCCGTTTCCTCGACCGCACCGATCAAGGCGGCTTCACGCGGCATGCCGTAAACAATGCAACTCGCCTCGTCCTGACCGAACGTCCGCGCACCTGCTTTCCGCATGCGCAGCAACCCCTGCGCACCGTCCTTCCCCATCCCAGTCAGAATGACGCCGATGGCGTTCCGGCCGACGACCTCCGCCGCTGAATCGAACAACACATCCACCGACGGGCGATGTCGATTGACCGGTGGAGTCTTGAGCAATTCCGTAACATACCCAATACCAGATCGCCGAATCCTCATATGGGAATGACCTGGCGAAACAAAAACAGTCCCGGGAGCAACGACCTCTCCCCCTTGCGCTTCTATCACCCGGGGCTGGCACAATCCGTTCAGCCGCGCGGCGAACGAACCGGTGAAGGACTCAGGCATATGCTGAACGATCATTATCGGCGGACAACTCTCCGGTATGCCCATCAAGAACGTCTTGACAGCTTCCGTCCCACCGGTCGACGCCCCGACGAAAATGATGCGCCCCTGGCCGATCAACGGCCGGGCCGCTAAGCCCGACGCGGCATTTTGCTTGTCCATCTCAGCGGGCCTTGGTGGTCAGCTCGTACACCGTTTTCCCTTGCGAGCGGAACAAGTCGGCTGCGTGAAGAAAACTTTCTGAATGCCCGGCGAAAAGCAACCCGTTGTTATCCATCAACGGTGCGAATCGCTTGAGTATCTTGTATTGCGTAGGCTTATCAAAATAGATCATCACATTGCGACAGAAAAGCGCGTCCACAGGACCGCGCACGCTCCAACTGGGTTCGAGCAAATTCAAGCGTTGAAAGGTAATAAGTCTCCGCAGTTCAGGACGCACTGTGAATGAAACATCGATTCCCGAGGGATTCTTGACGAAAAAGCGATTCAGGCGCTCAGGAGACAGCCTTTCCACGCGATCACGCGCATAACTCCCCTTGGCTGCCGTCGCCAGCACGTTGGTATCCAGGTCGGTGGCAATAATGGACACGGGAACGTTGAAACTGTTGAAGGTTTCCACCACCGTCATGGCAATACTGTAAGGCTCCTCTCCGGTCGAAGAGGCACAGCACCATATTTTGATGGACGGTTTTCCTTGCAGTTTTTTCAACTGCTCGGCAAGGATAGGAAAATGATGCGGTTCGCGAAAGAAGGAGGTGAGATTGGTCGTCAACGAATTGACGAATTTCTCCCACTCGCCTTTGTCGCCACGCTCCAGCAGCGCCAGGTATTCACCAAACGATTTCAGGCGCGTCTCGCGCAAACGCCTCGCCAACCGGCTGTAGACCATATCCTGCTTGGCCGCGGAAAGGGAAATTCCGGCATGTTCATAGATCAGCTTACGGACCCGCTCAAAATCGGCCAGAGTGAACACAAATTCGCGCTCGCCCGTTTCGCGCTGAGGAAGCGGTTTTGCCCACAAGGAATTGTTATCGATCACGAATCACCTCGATTGTCACTTTCGCCCGGCGAAAACGCCTCGCACCCGGACGGTTCAGCTGCCGTTTCTGGGTTTTTCCGGCGACGACACCACGTCAGGTTCGCTATTGCTGTCGACAGTCACCGTGCCACTCCCATCCTCTAGCAGCATAGCTTCCTCGGTCCGCTTGTTCAGAACGACAATATTGATGCGCCGATTGGACGGACTCAACGGATCATTCTTGTCAAACAGGACGGTTGAAGAAAGGCCGACGACCCTCAACACCTTGTTTTCGTCCATTCCCCCGGCAATCATCTCACGACGCGACGCGTTCGCCCGATTCGCCGACAACTCCCAATTGGAAAACCCTTTTTCACCGCCGCCAAACTGCGCCGCATCGGTATGCCCCGAAAAACTGACCTTGTTCGGAACCGAATTCAGCGCCTTGCCGATCTCCCGCAGGATCACTTTCGAATATGGTTTCAGCTCGGCACTGCTGGAATCAAACATCGGACGGTTTTTCTCATCGATGATCTGAATACGCAAGCCTTCGCTTGTCACGTCCATCAGCAACTGGTTCTTGAACTGACGGAGCATGGAATTGGCTTCGATCAGTTTCTCAATTTTTCCCTTGAGCTCGCTGAGCGATGTCTTTTCCCGGCGCTCGAATTCCTTGCGCAAATCGTCGGTCTTGGCATCCCTCGCGCTCGGAGCCGTCTTCCTCTGGGCGGTTTCAACATCGCCGTTCTTTACCTGACCTGAACTGCTGGTAAGACTCTTGCCGCCCCCCTTCAGGATGCTGGTTGCGTCACCGGCCCCCGAGCCTCCTGACATGCTGACCTTCAGAGGATTCTGGAAGTAATCGGCGATGCCCTTGAGATCGCCGTTCGCCGTCGAACCCAGGAGCCACATCAACAGGAAGAAAGCCATCATCGCCGTCACGAAGTCGGCGTAAGCGATCTTCCACGCCCCGCCGTGATGCGCAGCACCACCTTTCTTGATGCGCTTGATGACGATCGGACGGAGATCTTCGCTCATTCGGAATCCTCGCTCGGCACGCGCCGGGCTACTTGCCCTTGCGCGCCTTGAGCTCTTCCTCGAGTTCGATGAACGTCGGACGGTCAGTGGAGAAGAGCACCTTGCGCCCGAACTCGACAGCCACCTGCGGGGCATAGCCCGACATTGACGCCAGCAGGACGACCTTGATTACCTGATATATTTTGGATCCCTCATGCGCTTTCTGCTCAAGCAAGGATGCAATCGGCTGGATAAAGCCGTAGGAGATCAGAATACCCAGGAACGTTCCAACAAGCGCACCGCCAATCATCTTGCCCAGGACGGCAGGTGGCTCGCCCACCGAACCCATGACGTTAACCACCCCCATCACTGCCACAACGATACCGAATGCCGGCGTCGCGTCGCCAACCTTAGCCATGACGTGACCGGGAACTTCCACCTCGTGGTGATGAGTCTCGATTTCCATGTCCATCAGGTTTTCGATTTCCAGCGCGTTCAGATTGCCGCCTACCATCATGCGCAGGTAGTCGGCGATGAACTCCATCACGTGATGGTCATGCGAGATCGACGGGTATTTGCTAAAGATGGGGCTCTCATGCGGATTCTCGACGTCGTTTTCGATCGACATCAGGCCTTCCTTGCGGACTTTTGCCAGCACCTCGAACAACATGGCCAACAGATCAACGTAGGCGGCCTTGCTGTACTTCGACCCCTTGAAGATGCTTGGTAGGGCTCCGATGGTCGCCTTGATGACCTTGATGTTGTTTCCGGCCACGAACCCGCCGATCGTCAGTCCGACGATCGCCAGATATTCGAGCGGCACCCACAATGCAGCCAAGCTGCCGTGAACCGAGTAGGTTCCGACAGACGCCGCCAAAATAATGACGTAGCCAACGATAAGAAACATTCAATCCCTCCGGGTCACGCCGGACATGACCATGAATTCGGCTTTTCGCCAGTATTGTAGCGAGATGGCCTTCAGCAGGAAATATAAAAGGATGACATTCCGCTTCATTTCTGAAAGCCCCTGAGAACCCCCTACCAATCCCGGATCGGCTAGAATCGGCGCAAAGAGCGAAGGTATCCGGAAATGAACTACTGCACCCAATGCGGAGCCAAGGTTGAACTGCGCATTCCCGAAGGCGACACCCACCTTCGCCACGTCTGTTCGAAATGTGGCGAGATTCACTACCGGAACCCGAAGCTGGTCATCGGCTGCATCGCCGAATGGGAAGACCGCATCCTGCTCTGCCGGCGGGCCATCGAGCCGCGCTACGGGCTGTGGACATTGCCGGCCGGCTTTATGGAAAACGGCGAATCGACCATTCAGGCGGCCTTGCGCGAAACGTACGAGGAAGCGTGCGCGCGTGTGAGGATCGAACAGCTTTTTGCCCTGATCAATATTCCACACATCAGCCAGGTACACCTGTTTTATCGCGGCCCGATGCTCGACTCCGGTTTCGGCGCGGGCGAGGAAAGCCTGGAGACGACGCTTTTCACGGAAAATCAGATACCTTGGGAAAAACTGGCTTTCAGCAGCGTCGCCCTGTGCCTCAAGGCCTATTTCAGCGATCGCCGCACAGGCAGTTTCGAGTTCCACGAAACCGATCTGCCGCCCCCCTGAGATTAACGCTCGTCATCGAGACTGAAGATTATCGGCAACACTATCCTGAAATCCCGTCCGTTGAGGCGCTCCGGCATCTCGGCCGTACGTGAGGCTTGGCGGATCATTTCCAATGCTTGCTCATCCAGGATTTTTCGGCCGCTTGAAGCAGCAACCAATATTTCCGGCACTGGGCCCGAGCGCCGGAAATACAAGGCGATTTCAACACTCCCCTCCCACCCTCGCTCCCTGGCCAGCGCGGGATATCGCTTAAAACGCCGGGCGCTGATCGCAAGCGAAGTGCGGTACTGCCGGACATCCTCAGCATTGACCCCCTCCTCCCGAAGGGCCTGAGTCACGGGTTCAGACGCCCCGACTTCGGTGGCGGACGTGTTACCGGAATCCCCCGACACAGCCCCTGTGGCCGGCGCAGGTTCTGCCGCCGCCGCACTTCCCCGGAGTTCCGTAGCGGCATCGACGGGGGAAACGACTGCAACGCGACTGGCCGGTTGATCAGGCACCGAAAGAACCTTGCCCCGAACACTGCTCGGCCGCACCAGCGGCCCCGCAGGTTTTTCCTTTGGATTGCTTTCAGTGCGCCGCGCCACGCTCTGGCCTGCTTTATTCCCCACGCTCCTGAGCGCGACAGTCATGGAGGTCGACGACGCCTCCGGAACCGGCGGCAAGACGTTCGGCACAGCCAGCAGCAGGGCGGCATGCACCAAAAACGAAGCGATCAGCGCTTTCAGCAATGTACGGTCGGAACGGAAACGCATCGGCAACAACGGAAGGGGCGAGTGGAATGCATCTGGAACGAAGCCGGAAATCTTACGCTACAAGCAGTAGCGAGCACCATGCCCGTAATGGATTATCCACAACGCAGCGACGAATGACCCGAGGTTTCCCGCTTCGGTGTTTGGTGTTAAATTGGCCGCCCCGGTCCGCGCTTGAAATCTCTGCCGCCGACCTGTTTCCCTCGGGTTGATCAATGACTGATAACGGGAAGACCGCCCTGGCCACGGCAACAATCCCTCTGCACGGCCCGCTTCTGCGCGGCCAGCGACGACCGCGCGTGGCCTTGATCGGGCGATTTGGCGCAGGGAAAAGCACGATCTTTGCAGACGCGGCAAGTCCGGCAGTGTCACACGAACGGCTCGCGGGTATCGGCGGCGCCTACCAGGAGTGCGTCGTTGACGTCGGGCTTGACCAGATTTCGCTGGTCAATCTGCCCTCGATCGACTCACTGCATCACCTGAACGAGCACGACCAGGTCGTACTCATGTATTTGCTGTGGGGCGATCGCTGGCCGCTCGGCTCCCTGCCGCAAACGGCCGAAGAGCATCCCGACTTTCCAGCCCCGGACGTGCTGGTGCAGGTGGTGGATGCCACGGCACTGGAGCGCGACCTCGAACTCACCCTCGAACTGAACCTGTTTGGACGACCACTGGTCATCGCCTTGAACCGGGTCGATGAGGCGCGCAAGAAAGGTATCTACATCAACGTGCAGACGCTCAGCGAGCGCGTCGGCGCCCCGGTCATCCCGACTATCGCCCACATGGGCAAGGGCGTTTCCACCCTGTTTGAAACCGTCCTCACCGTAGCTCGCGAAAAGTCCTGCCCGTTGCCGCAGCCGCCAGCACGGCACATCGTCGAGAGCCTGCAATCACTCAACGCGGTAATCGCCCGCCCGGAGATTGAGGATGTCTTCCACATCCCACGAGCCTTGCTTCTCTCGCAATTGGCTGAAAACGATGATTACTTCCTGAGAACACTGACCACCCGCTTCCCCGAATTGCATGAGGAAATAACGCAGGCGCGGGAACAAGCAACGCAACGGCTTCCGCGTCCGCTCCCCGACGAACTGCATGCCGATCGTCATCACCGCGCCGCGGTGCTGTTCGAGGCCGTCAGCAGCCCGCGCAGCGCCGATGCCGGGGATGGGTGGCGGCGCTGGCTGGACGAACTGTTTCTGCACCCGCGCTGGGGATTGTTCGGCAGCCTTCTGGTTTTTGCCATGGTTCTGCTGATCGTCTTCGAGATGAGCGCCCTGATTGATTCCTGGACGTCTGCGCGCCTGGCGGCTTGGGCCCAGGAATGGCATCCGGAAACCACGGCGGGCGTGGTCGGTCGTGCGGTGACCGACGGCCTGATCGGCCTGGTCGGAATCGTTGCCCCGTACATGTTGCCGCTGGTTCTGCTACTCGTTGCCCTGGAGGAGTCCGGGGTCATGCACCGCGTTGCCTTCGTCGTCGACCGAGGCTTCCACCGCATCGGCCTGCACGGCGGCGTCGCCGTGCCGTTCCTGATCGGTCTGGGATGCAACGTTCCGGCAATATCCGCCGCCACGTCAACCGGTTCCCGACGCGAGAGGATCGTCGCCGCCACCCTGATCACCTTCGTCCCCTGCTCGGCGCGTTCGGCCATCATCCTGGCCATCGGCGGGAAATACCTGGGGGGCGCCGGAGTGTTCGCCATTTTCATGCTCACTTTGGTGGTCATCGCCGGTCTCGGAAAACTGTTGTCCCGCCGTTTCGCCGACAGCGCGCCGGGGATGGTCCTGGCCATCCCGCCCTATTCCGTGCCCCGCTGGAACAGACTCCTGGGAAAGACTTGGGAACGCACCAGCGACATCGTCACCATCGTCACACCGTTGCTTGTGGTCGGAAGTGTCATCCTGGCGCTGCTCGGCCACTTCGGCGCCGACGCCCTGATCAACGCGGCGCTGATCCCGATTACCTCATGGTGGCTGGGCCTTCCGGCCGTACTCGGTGTGCCGATTCTGTTCGGCGTATTGCGCAAGGAACTGTCGTTGCTGATGATTTATCAGGCGCTGGGCACGCTGGAAATCTCGCCGCTCCTTGACCACGTTCAGATTTTTACTTTCCTGATCTTCCTGACATTCTATGTCCCCTGCCTTTCGACCTTTGCTGTCATGCTCAAGACTTTGGGGAAAAGGGAAGCCTGGATCTCCGTGACCAGTTCGTTGGTCACCGCCCTGCTCATGGCCGGGACGATCCGTCTCCTGCTCGAAGCGGCGCGCGCCATCTTCTGATGCCATGGACCACCTGATCAAGGACTCTGCCCCCCTGGAGCTCTATGCCTGGCTTGATCCGGACGCTGAGCTCCCCGGATGGGACGTGCTCTCGGCGAACCCATTCGGGCTTTCCCTGCCCGAGGACCATTTCACCACGGTGCAAAACTATTTCGCCGAATATCACCTGGAGTATTACCGCCAACGCCTGTTCCAGGATTTTCCCAGTCGCCTGCACGCGCTCCTGCTCTTCGCCACGCGCATTGATGCCGAGAATTTCCGTGCAAAGCATCCGTCCCGGGCATTCGGCAAGCATCTGGTTCCGGCTCGAAGCAAAGGCTCCTATGTCGTTTCCTTCCATGACTCGAGCTGGCTGGACTACCTGCGCCTGCCGCACAGCCTCAATCTGTCAACGCTCGACGAAGTCTCCAGCTACTACTGGAAGGGAAAGCTGGTCGAAGAAGTCGGGCTGAGTTTCATGGATGAGCCCTGGCGCGAAACACCGGTGATCGAAGCGCTTTTCCAGGGAACGCTGGAACCAGTTACACGCCACCACCAGACGGGGTGGTTGCCGGGATTTTCGTAGACGATGGCTCACGAAACCCGCGTATCACTTCTTGTTTGCAGCGGCAGGCACTTCAAGGGCTCTATTGGGGTGATTCGGTCGGTTCGGCGGCCTGATCGGCTTTGGTGGGCGCGCTGGCGGCGGAAAATATCCTGGATAGCCCGGGGAATACCCCGGGTGAACCGCAAGCTGGCGCGTATAAAAAACCACGGGTGCCGAGCGCATCAATACCTGCCCCACACCATCGACGATGCTGGCCTCGATCTGCATGCTCTGATTGGCCGGCACATAGCCGTCGGCCCAAAATTCAGGGGGAATGATGAATTCCGTGGAGGTAAACCGCTGTTCGACGAAGCGACCGTTAATCCGCACGACAAAAGCATGTCCGTCACCCAACAACAAGGGCGGGTCGGCCGCCAGCCTCACCTCAAAGATGCTTGAATCGCCCGCCACACTGCCGTTGTTTTCCGGAGAAACAATAGTCACGCTCCGATAAACCGGGGCCGGCGACTTCTGCTCCACCCGATCCCCCGTCGCTTCCGGTGCAGTTTTCGCGGCCGGAGCAATTTCGACGGGCTGAATAACGTTCAGCGGCTTCAACGTCACTTCCTTGGAACCGGCCCGGGGCTTGTCGGAAAACACCGGACCGCTGGCACCCGGTGTTACATACACGGCTTGGGAAAACACCGTTACCCCCGTCGCCATCAGGACAAGAAACGCGAGCAACTTCGACAAAAACGGCTTCATGATCGACTCCAGGCCAGGGAGAAGCCCCCCCTGCAAGCACTTGAAAGTGAAGAAAGTATCGGTCAGCAAGGGCCTGCGCGCAAGGCCCGCTGGCCAAGCCCTGCCACTGCATATGTTACGATTCGGCCCACGACACAGCCGCGACAAGGACAACGGAAATGCCTGATTTTGAAAGGATTGGATTCATCGGTGCCGGCCTCATGGGACGCGGAATGGCCACTCACTTGCTCAAGACGGGTCATCCGCTCACCGTATTTGTTCATCGCAATCGCGACGGCGTGGACGAACTTGTCGCGTCGGGAGCGCGTGAGACAGACTCGTTGCCGTATCTAGCCGAAAGCACTGATGTCATCGTTTTGTGCGTCAATAACGCCGACACGGTACGCAGCGTGCTGGAAGGATTATTGCCCGGACTCCACCAAGGCCAGCTGGTGATTGATGCCACCACGTCCAACCCGAAAATCACGCGACAGGTCGCTGCCTGGCTGGAAGAGCGTGGCATCCGTTATGCCGACGCCCCGGTAACCGGGGGCCCCAACGATTCCGCGGCTGGAAAACTCGGTTCGCTGATCGGCTGCAAGGACGAGGATTTCGACGCAGTGAGAAAAATCGTCGCCTGCTATTCAAAGGTTGTAAATCGGATCGGAGGAATCGGCACCGGGCATCAGGCGAAGTTGCTGAACAACTTCGTCACGCAAGGAACAGCGGTCATGCTTGCCGAAGCCTATCGCCGCGCACGCGACAACGGCGTCGACTGGAAGGCGCTCTATGCGGTCATGGAGGCAGGTGCGGCCCGCTCCGGGACCCTGGAGAAAATGGTCAAGCCGGCACTGGACGGCGACTACGAAGGAAGCCGCTTCTCGCTGCGCAATGCATTGAAGGACTACAGCTACTTTTGCGAGATGACCGACGAGTCATCGCGCGGCCCGAGCCAACTGGCCCATGACATACGCGACATCTTAAAGCAGGCCGTCGATGACGGACTCGGCGAATGCTATGTCAGCGTACTTCTGGATCCCGACCTCGACAAACGGCGGGCCTAAAAAAAGGGCATCCGAGAAAGATGCCCCTTCTAACTTTCAATAGTGAAGAACGGCTATCAGAAACCCGCGCCCTTGATCGACTTCAGGCCCTTGTAGACAGCCTTGGCGCCGAGTTGCTCCTCGATGCGGATCAACTGGTTGTACTTGCAGATGCGGTCGGTACG